>CAZOOF010000005.1:0-5859 GCA_964581365.1 uncultured Chromatiales bacterium | reverse complement strand
CGGGCCTCACCCCTTCGGGGCGGCTTCGCCGTCCCGATCGGCTTGCGCCGATCGGTCGAACCCAGCCAATTAGATCATCGAGGGTTCGAATTGAGGCATTACAAGCAGTAGAGGCACTACAAGCTTGGGAGGAAATTTCCAAGATTGGCGGAGAGAGAGGGATTGATTCGGCCCTGACGGGCCTCACCCCTTCGGGGCGGCTTCGCCGTCCCGATCGGCTTGCGCCGATCGGTCGAACCCAGCCAATTAGATCATCGAGGGTTCGAATTGAGGCATTACAAGCAGTAGAGGCACTACAAGCTTGGGAGGAAATTTCCAAGATTGGCGGAGAGAGAGGGATTCGAACCCTCGATGGAGCTTTTAACCCCATACTCCCTTAGCAGGGGAGCGCCTTCGGCCACTCGGCCATCTCTCCATGAAAACCGGCGGCCGCGGGAGCGGCCTTCGGGATCCGCAATGATACACGACTCTGCGGCTTCCCGCGAGAGGACAGCCGCTTCAGAAAAAAAGGAAAGCGCCCTGGCGCCGGTCTCGGTGGAATTGGCAGGAAATGCCGCCGGCGCTTTGCCGGCTGGCTTCAGCCCTGTGCCCGGCCGTTGGGAAGCTCTTTTTCGCGCTGGATGCGCTGATAGATTTCCTCGCGGTGGACGCTGACATCCTTGGGCGCGCTTACTCCGATCCGCACCTGATTGCCACGCACCCCCAGCACCGTGACGGTGACCTCATCGCCGATGATGAGCGTCTCCCCCACCCGCCGTGTCAAGATCAACATGTCCAATTCTCCTTGCGACAACTGCCCTGTACGAAGTGCCGGTCCTGGCTCGTTCCTTCCTGGGCTCTGTCATCGGCGCGGATGGCAGAAACTTGACTTTCCGGAGTGATTATTGTTGTTCGAGAGTCTCCTTCCCGACGTGCTGCCGCTCGATGGCGTCAGGCGGTCGTTGCATCGAGGCCAAAGGCGCTGTGCAATGCCCGCACTCCCAGCTCAAGATATTTTTCGTCTACGACCACTGAGATCTTTATCTCGGAGGTCGAAATCATGCGGATATTGATGCCTTCGTTCGCCAGCGCACGGAACATGGTCGCCGCGATGCCGGCATGCGAGCGCATGCCCACGCCTACCAGCGAAATCTTGACGATGCGGCTGTCACCGATCACTTCCCTCGCTCCCAGCTTCTCGCAGGTCTGCTGCAGCAAGGACAGAGCCTTTTCGTAGTCGTTGCGGTGCACGGTGAAAGTAAAGTCGGTGCTCGCATCCTCCGCCACGTTCTGGACGATCATGTCCACTTCGATATTGGCATCGGCAATCGGACCGAGGATCGCGCTGGCGACTCCCGGCTGGTCTGGCACTCCGAGCACCGTGAGCTTGGCTTCGTCGCGATTGAACGCGATGCCTGAAATCAGCGCCTGTTCCATGCCTTCTTCCTCTGTGGTGATCAGTGTGCCCGGGCCATCATCGAACGATGACAGTACGCGCAAGGGCACGTTGTACTTGCTGGCGAATTCCACGCTGCGAATCTGCAGCACCTTGGCGCCGAGACTCGCCATTTCCAGCATTTCCTCGTAGGTGATCCTGTTGAGCCGGCGCGCATCCGGCACCACACGCGGGTCGGTGGTGTAGACGCCGTCGACGTCGGTGTAGATCTGGCATTCATCGGCTTTCAGCGCCGCCGCCAGCGCCACCGCCGTGGTGTCCGAACCTCCGCGCCCCAGCGTGGTGATGTTGCCCTTTTCGTCCACGCCCTGGAAACCCGCGACCACTACGACATTCCCGTTGTCCAGATCGTTCATGAGACGCTGGGCATCGATGTCGACGATGCGAGCCTTGTTGTACGCGCTGTCGGTGCGGATGTGGACCTGCGCGCCGGTATAGGAAACCGCCGGGCAACCGCGCTTCTCCAGCGCGATTGCGAGCAGACCGATGGTAACCTGCTCTCCGGTGGAAAGAATCACATCGAGCTCGCGTGGATTGGGTCGCGGTGATATTTCCCGCGCCAGCGCCAGCAGCCGGTTGGTTTCGCCGCTCATTGCGGAAAGCACCACGACGATGCTGTTGCCTGCGTTGCGCGCCGCGACGACGCGATCAGCCACGCGCTCGATATGCGCGGGCGAGGCGACCGAAGTGCCGCCGTATTTCTGCACGATGAGAGCCATCGGGTGTCTGCCGGAGAGTTACCAGGTTGAATTGTCGCCGTATTCTAGCACGCGCCGCACTGCGCCCAAGGGACGCCATCAGGTCAGGCGTGCGCGCACCCAGTCCGCTACCGTGGACAATGCCTGCGGCAGGGCGCTGGCGTCACTCGCCCCCGCCTGCGCCATGTCCGCGCGGCCGCCCCCCTTGCCACCGAGCGGACCGGCGACATGGTTGGCGAGCTCCGCAGCGCTGACCCGCTCGGTGAGATCCTTGGTCACGCCGGCGACCAGGCTGACGCGCCCGTCCCGGACCGTGGCAAGCACGATCACCGCCGAGCCGAGCTTGTTCTTGAGCTGATCGACCATCTCCCGCAGGACCTTGGGATCGGCTTCCTCGAGGTTCTCCGCCAGCACCTTGCAGCCGGCAATCTCGACCGCCCGGGAAGCGAGATCCGATCCGGCTGCGCTGGCGCGCATGCTCTGCAGACGTTCGACCTCCTTCTCGAGCTGACGCAGCCTTTCCAGCATCTGCTGCACCCGCGGCAGAACCTCGCTGCGCGAGCCCTTGAGCAGCGCGGCGATGCTGTCGAGCTGGCGCTCGCTGGCGGCGATCCATTCGAGCGCCGCAGCGCCGGTCACCGCCTCGATGCGACGCACCCCGGCCGCAATACCCGACTCGCCGACGATCCGGAGCAGTCCGATATCGCCAGCGCGATGAACATGGGTGCCGCCGCACAGTTCCTTGGAGAAATCGCCAATGCTGAGCACACGCACGGTGTCGCTGTACTTCTCGCCGAACAGGGCCATGGCGCCCGAAGCCCGCGCCGCCTCGAAGTCCATGACCTCCGTGACCACCGGCTCATTGCGGCGGATTTCCTGGTTGACCAGCGCCTCGATCTCGGCGAGCTGTTCGGCAGTGATGGGTTCAAAGTGGGAAAAGTCGAACCGAAGCCGCTCCGGCTCGACCAGCGAACCCTTCTGCTGCACATGCTCGCCCAGCACCTTGCGCAGCGCCGCATGCAGCAGATGAGTCGCCGAATGGTTGAGTGCCGTGGCCTGACGCAACGCCTCATCCACGCGGGCTTCGACCGCATCGCCGATGCGGAGGGTGCCGCGCGTCATGCGCCCGATGTGCGCGTAGGCGCCGCCGGGAAGCTTGCGGGTATCACTGACTTCGAAATGCGCATCGGCGCCGATGATTTCGCCGCGATCGCCGACCTGACCACCGCCCTCGGCATAGAATGGCGTGCTGTCGAGCACGACGAGTCCCTCATCGCCCTCGTGCAGTTCGCCGGCCTCATCGCCGTCGCGACCGAGCGCCTGCACGGTGGCGCGCTGGCGCAGATGTTCGTAACCCGTGAATTCGGTTTCCGCGCCGTCACCGATCCGACTGCCGTAGTCGGCCTGGAAATGCCCTGCCGCCCGCGCGCGCTCGCGCTGGGCCGCCATTTCGCGCTCGTAACCTTCCATGTCGAGCACGATGTCGTAGTTCTGCGCATAGTCGGCGGTGAGATCGACCGGAAAGCCATAGGTATCGTACAGGCGAAACACGATCTCCCCGGGCAGCACGCGTTCGCCGACCGGCAGCGAGGCGATGCTCTCCTTGAGGATCTTCATGCCCTGATCGAGAGTTTCAGCGAAGCGCTCTTCCTCCTGACGCAGCACGCGCTCCACCTGTTCGCGCGCCTGTACCAGTTCGGGGTAGGCCGCGCCCATCTCCTCGCACAGCGGACCGACCAGACGATAGAAGAAGGGATCGACGATGCCGAGCTCGTAACCGTGGCGGATTGCCCGGCGGATGATCCGGCGCAGGACGTAGCCGCGGCCCTCGTTCGAGGGGATGACCCCATCGACGACCAGGAAGGCGCAAGAGCGAATGTGATCCGCAATCACGCGCAGGGATGGCAGGCTGTCATCGCTGGTCCCGGCGAGCTCCATGGTGGCCCGGATCAGCCTGCGGAACAGATCGATGTCGTAGTTGCTATGCACGCCCTGCATGACCGCAGCCAGCCGCTCCAGTCCCATGCCGGTATCCACCGAGGGACGGGGCAGCGGCGCCAGCCGGCCCTGGGCATCGCGGTTGTACTGCATGAAGACCAGGTTCCAGATCTCGACATAGCGATCGCCGTCGGCATCCGCACTGCCGGGCGGGCCGCCGGCGACTTCGGGGCCGTGGTCGTAGAAGATTTCCGAGCACGGGCCGCAAGGACCGGTTTCGCCCATCGACCAGAAGTTGTCGTCGCTGTCGATGCGGACAAAGCGCGCGGGATCGACACCGACTTCCTGCAACCAGATGTCCGCAGCTTCGCTGTCGGTGGCATGCACCGTTACCCACAGGCGCTCCGCAGGCAAACCCAGATCGCGGGTCAGGAACTCCCAGGCAAAGCCGATCGCCTCGCGCTTGAAGTAGTCACCGAAGCTGAAGTTGCCCAGCATCTCGAAGAAGGTATGGTGGCGCGAGGTGTAGCCGACGTTGTCGAGGTCATTGTGCTTGCCGCCGGCGCGCACACAGCGCTGAGCCGTGGCCGCACGGACATACGGACGCTGCTCACGGCCAAGAAACACGTCCTTGAACTGCACCATGCCGGCATTGGTGAACAGGAGCGTGGCATCGCCGACCGGGACGAGCGAGCTGCCAGGCACGATCTGATGATCGCGCTCCTGGAAAAAACTGAGGAACCGGCTGCGTAGTTCAGCGCTGCTGATGCTCATGCTGGGACTCTTTCAGGAAATGCGTTGGTTTGGAAGAATCGCGATCAATGCCGGAGCGCGCACCGGCCGGCACGCGTTCGCGGTGGATTCTCGGTGTCATGGATTGTCATTCCGCTTCGTCCGCAATCGCGGCGCGAATCTGCTCCTCGGTAAAACCGCGCATGCGCAGGAAGCGCACCTGCCGGGCTTTCTCACTCCAGTCCGATGGCAAGCCGGAACCAAAGCGCTTGCGCCTCGCGGCGCAGCAGTTTTCCAGCCAGTCGAGACCATCGTCGACAGCCGCTTCCAGTCCGCTGCTGATCAGTTCGGGGCTGACGCCGCGCTGGCGCAACTCGGCTTCGATACGCAGCGGTCCCTGGCCCCTGTTGCAGCGCGACCGGATGAAGGCTTCCACGTAGCGTCGTTCATCGAGCAGCCCTTCCTCATCCAGTCCGGCGAGCACTGCCTCCACCACCGTCTCGGGACAATCGCCCCGGCGCAGCAGTTTCACGCGCAGTTCCTGCATGGAATGCTCGCGCGTGGCGAGCAGATCGAGTGCCCGCCGGCGTGCCGCTACCGCGGGATCGCGCCTGGCCGAATACGGCTCCTCCTGACTCAGACCTCAGCCTCGTCGAATGCCTCTTCCGGCGCACGGGCGCCGTGGCGAGTCAGCAGCTTGGCGCGAATCTGATCTTCGATCTCCTGAGCCATGGCCCGGTTCTCTTTCAGATACTCGCGCACATTGTCTCTGCCCTGCCCGATGCGCTCACCGTTGTAGCTGTACCAGGCGCCGGACTTTTCGACCACCCCCGCCTCTACTCCCAGGGTGATGATCTCGCCCTCACGGGAAACACCCTCACCGTAGAGGATGTCGAACTCCGCCTGCTTGAACGGCGGGGCCACCTTGTTCTTGACCACCTTGACGCGCGTCTCGCTGCCCAGAATCTCATCGCCCTTCTTGATCGCGCCGGTGCGACGAATATCCAGACGCACCGAAGCATAAAACTTCAGCGCGTTACCGCCGGTCGTGGTCTC
>CAZOOF010000004.1:68092-95862 GCA_964581365.1 uncultured Chromatiales bacterium | reverse complement strand
GCTGCATCATGATGCGCAAGTGCCATCTCAACACCTGTCCGGTCGGCGTCGCCACTCAGGATCCGGTGCTGCGCAAGCGTTTCACCGGCAAGCCCGAGCATGTGGTCAACTATTTCTTCATGGTTGCCGAGGAAGTGCGCGGTCTGATGGCGAAACTCGGCTTCCGGACCATCGATGAGATGATCGGCCGCACCGATGTGCTCGATACGCGCCGGGCCATTGATCACTGGAAGGCGCAGGGGCTCGATTTCTCCAGACTGTTTTATCGACCGCAGGTCGGCCAGGAAGTGGCGGTGTTCAACAGCGAGCGCCAGGACCATGGTCTGGAGAACGCGCTGGATCACAAGCTCATCGAACTAGCACGGCCCGCTCTCGAGCACGGTGAGGCGGTACGCATCGATATCCCGGTACGCAGCGTCAACCGCACCTTCGGCGCCATGCTTTCCGGCCGGGTGGCGGAGCGCTATGGTCATGCCGGCTTGCCGGATGACACCATCCACATCACCGCGCATGGCACCGCGGGGCAGAGCTTCGGCGCCTGGCTGGCCCACGGCGTGACCATCGATCTGCTGGGTGAGGCGAACGATTATGTGGGCAAGGGCCTGTCCGGCGGTCGCATCATCGTCCGGCCATCGGAGCGCTCGCGGATCGTGGCCGAGGATAACGTGATCGTCGGCAACACGGTGCTGTACGGCGCCATCAGCGGCGAGATCTACTTCCGCGGTGTCGCCGGTGAGCGCTTCGCGGTCCGCAACTCCGGTGCCATCGCTGTCGTCGAAGGCACGGGTGATCATGGCTGCGAGTATATGACCGGCGGCATCGTGCTCGTGCTTGGAGCGACCGGCCGCAATTTCGCCGCCGGCATGAGCGGCGGTATCGCGTATGTGTTCGATGAGGACGGAAGCTTTGAGAGCCGCTGCAATCTGGCGATGGTCGGCCTGGAACCGGTAATCGAGGAAGAGGAGGCGATGAGCGCGCTCGAGGCGATGAGTGGCGAGCTGGAAAGCCATGGTCTGGTCGATCTGATGCGCGACATGAGTTGCAATGATGAACGACGGCTGCGAACGCTGATCGAGCGGCATGTCCGCTATACCGACAGCGCGCTGGGGAAGCGCATCCTCGCTGATTGGCGCACCTGTCTGCCGAAGTTCGTCAAGGTGATGCCGGTCGACTACCGCAATGCGCTGGAGCGCATGAAACTCGCGCAGCAGGACAGCCGCGGCCAGCGTGCGGCAGCCATAGCCAAGGGAGGGTACTGATCATGGGCAAGCCCACCGGTTTCCTTGAGTACGAGCGCAAGGACCGCGGTTACCTGCCGGTAGAGCAGCGTATTCATCATTACTCGGAGTTCGTTCTTCCGCTTGCGGACGACGAGCTCGCCGTGCAGGGCGCGCGCTGCATGGACTGCGGTATTCCGTTCTGCCACCAGGGCTGTCCGGTCAACAACATCATTCCGGACTGGAATGACCTGGTTTATCGCCAGCGGTGGCATGACGCGCTCGAGGTGCTGCAGTCGACCAACAATTTTCCGGAGTTCACCGGCCGCATCTGTCCGGCTCCGTGCGAAGAAGCGTGCACGCTGAATATTGAAGACGTGCCGGTGACGATCAAGAGCATCGAATGCGCGATCGTTGACAAGGGATGGGAGCAGGGATGGATCGTCCCGCAAGCGCCGCAGCAGTCCACCGGAAAGCGAGTGGCCGTGATCGGTTCGGGTCCCGCCGGTCTTGCCTGTGCTCAGCAGCTCGCGCGGGCCGGGCACGAGGTTACCGTATTCGAGAAGCAGGATCGCATCGGCGGGCTGCTGCGCTACGGCATCCCGGATTTCAAGATGGAGAAGCATCTCATCGATCGTCGCGCGCGGCAGATGGAAGCCGAGGGAGTCACGTTCCGGACCGGCGTGCATGTCGGCCGCGATGTGCCGGTCCGCGCCCTGGTCGATGAATTCGACGCCGTGGTGCTGGCTGGCGGCTCCGAACGCCCGCGCGAGCTTGAGGTTCCCGGGCGTGAACTCGATGGCGTTCACTTCGCCATGGATTTCCTTACCCAGCAGAATCGCCGCGTGGCGGGCGATGCGGTCCCGGCAGAAAGCGCCATTACCGCCGAGGGTAAGCATGTCGTGGTGATCGGCGGCGGCGACACCGGCTCCGACTGCATAGGCACGTCCATCCGCCAGGGCGCGCTGTCGGTGACGCAGATCGAAATCATGCCGCGGCCGCCTGAAACGGTGGACAAGGGAACGAGCTGGCCATACTGGCCCAACCGCTTGCGTACCTCCAGTTCACAGGCGGAGGGCGCGGTGCGCGAGTGGGGTGTTCTCACCAAGGAACTGCTCGGCGAGAACGGCAAAGTGAAGGAATTACGGGCGGTGCGCGTCGAATGGAGCCAGGATGCGGCCGGAAAGTGGACGATGAAGGAGCTCGCGGACCAGCCGCTCAATCTCAAGGCCGACCTGGTCCTGCTGGCCATGGGCTTCGTTCATCCGGTACATCAGGGTATGATCGAGGAACTCGGCGTTGCGCTCGATGCGCGCGGCAACGTCGCTGCCGATACGGATCG
Source organism: uncultured Chromatiales bacterium (assembly GCA_964581365.1). Lineage (GTDB taxonomy): Bacteria > Pseudomonadota > Gammaproteobacteria > SZUA-140 > SZUA-140 > JAITWN01. The sequence continues at coordinate 93,303 of CAZOOF010000004.1, read as the reverse complement.
ATACGCCACCTCGATTCCGAAGGTGTTTTCGGCAGGAGACATGCGTCGCGGCCAGTCGCTGGTGGTTTGGGCCATCCGCGAGGGACGGCAGGCGGCGCGAGCGGTGGATGAATTTCTGATGGGGCACTCGGTATTGCCCCGGTGAGGACATGACGGAACTGAAGAACGACAGGCTGCTTCGCGCCCTGCTGCGGGAGCCGGTGGATGTTACGCCGGTATGGATGATGCGACAGGCCGGCCGGTATCTGCCGGAATATCGTGCAACACGGGAGCGGGCCGGCAGTTTCATGGATCTGTGCCGGAACACGGAACTGGCGTGTGAGGTGACACTGCAGCCGCTCGATCGCTATGCGCTCGATGCCGCCATTCTGTTTTCCGACATTCTTACCATTCCTGATGCCATGGGCCTCGGGCTCTACTTCGCCGAGAACGAGGGGCCGCGCTTCGAGCGACCGGTGCGTTCGGCTGCCGATGTCGATGCGCTTGGCCGTCCGGACCCCGAAGGTGAGCTGCGCTATGTGATGGACGCGGTGCGACTCATTCGTCGCGAACTGCATGGCCGCGTCCCGCTGATCGGATTCTCCGGCAGCCCGTGGACGCTCGCTACCTATATGGTAGAAGGCGGTTCCACCAAGAATTTTTCGCAGATCAAGGGCATGATGTTCGATCAGCCCGAGCTGATGCATCGTCTCCTCGGCACGCTCGCCGATTCGGTCACCGATTACCTGAACGCGCAGGTCGCCGCCGGGGCTCAGGCCGTCATGATCTTCGATACCTGGGGCGGCGTGCTTACGACCCGCGATTATCATGCTTTTTCGCTCGAGTACATGCGCCGCATCGTGGCTGGTCTGCAGCGAGAGGCAGAAGGGCGCCGGGTACCGGTCATTCTGTTCACCAAGGGCGGGGCCGGGTGGCTGGAGGCGATGGCCGACACCGGCGCCGATGCGCTCGGTATCGACTGGACGATTGAGATCGGGGAGGCGCGTCGCCGCGTCGGCGAGCGGGTGGCTCTGCAGGGGAACATGGATCCATGCGTTCTCTACAGTTCGCCGGCGCGTATTCGTGAGGAAGTCGGTTTCGTACTCGACAGCTTCGGTCACGGTGCGGGACATGTGTTCAATCTCGGCCACGGCATCCATCCGGGCATCGACCCGGAGAACGTGCGCGTCTTCATCGACAGCGTGCATGAGCTCAGCGCAAAATATCACGCAGGTCCGGGCGGGGGGCGATGATGGAGCCGCCTTCCATGCAGGTGCCGGTTCCGCCGCAGTTCGAAAAGCTGCGGCAAATGGAATCGTTCACTGAAGAGATGTTCAACCGCATCATCGAATTCCAGGAGCGGCTGCACCCCGCCTGGAACGAAGCCGCGCCGTTTGCCGAGCGCATCGCTCGCTTGCCCTTGCACGCGCTCATCTTCAGTAACCCAGACCGGAATCCGGCCACGCACGGACCGACCGTGGCGCACTTCTACCCTCTGCGCGCCGAACTGCGACAGATCGTCGCCTGTGCGAAGCAGGTGGCGGATGATCCCCTGGTATGTGATATACATGGACGCAACGGGTTCCTGGGCAGCCTGCTGGGTCGCGAGGGCGTGCGCGTCATCGGAGTGCGAGATCCGGCTGACAAGCCCAACCAGATCGAGCGCTTCTACGATCCGGAAGTTTATGAACCCCTGGATCGGACGCTGGATGAACTGGATCGTCCCTTCGATGTCGCTTTCTCAGCCTGGATGCCGGCCGGCATCAATCGTACCGCGCAGATCATCGCGCACCGGCCGAAGCTCATCGTGTTCGTGCACACCGAGCACAGCGATGACGCAGGCAGACCGCAGACAGGCACGTGGGCGGCCTTTCACGAATTGCCGGGCAATTATCTGCAGATCGCCGAGTGGACAATCGAGCGTCCCCGGGACTTGCTGCATGAGATCTGGCCCGACCTCACTCCCAGCATTGCCGAAACCCGCATCGTCCGGATCTATGCCGACGAGCCGTGGCAGCACATCCACGTTGACAGCGAAGTTGAGTCGCCAAGTCCCTTCGACTGGGAGCTCGATCTCGACATGGCGCTGACGGCGCTGGAGGCCAAGGAAGCTTTGCGCGCGAGAGGTTTTTCCGTCTGATGCGAACGGGACATGCGGGAATATCCCTCATGTCCCACCCAGGTCTTCGCTCAGCGCGCGTTCCCACCGCTGCCCGCACGCCAGCCTGTTTCACGATCTCCTTCGGTCGGCCAGACAGTCCTCGGTGCGGCTGCTTGCGTTGTCAGCCAGGCAGTGCGATGGTCTGCGCATTCAGCGACGAGTCAGAACCTGTCTCCATTCCATCGACAAGACCGCTCGTCGTTTGCATTCCCCGTAGGGGGTCGATGATGGGCATGATCGTCAACATCGACGTTCCGGATCTGGATGCCGCGGTCTCTTTCTATACGGCGGCGATCGGCCTGAGGCTCGCCCGCCTGCTGGATGATGACGTCGCCGAACTCACCGGGGCTTCATGTCCGATCTTCCTGTTGATGCGCCCCGCGGGAGTACCGCCCGCGCCTGGGGTCACACGGACTCGCGAATATATGCGTCACTGGAGTCCGATTCACCCCGATTTCGTGGTGGATGATCTCGAAGCGGCGGTCAGGCGCGCGATCGATGCGGGCGCCACCCGGGAAACCGGAGTGGTGACCTGGCGCGGGTCGAGGTGTGTGGCGCTATCCGATCCCTTTGGTCATGGCTTCTGTCTCATCGAGTTTGACAACGATACCTATGCCGAATCATGAGCGAGCAGCTTGGGATACGGAGCATGACCAGCAGGCGCGTGTCCACGACCGGCTGCTGTATTCGGTTGCCATGACTTCCCTGTATCAGAGGCCTCATGTTCATAAGCGCGCTTGAGCTGTTCAAGATCGGCATCGGGCCATCAAGTTCACATACGATGGGACCCATGGTTGCCGCGAGGGATTTCATCGAGCGAGCGCGCGACTGGCTCATCGGGCATCCCGATATCGGCGATGTTTCACTGCGCTGCACGCTCAAGGGTTCGCTGGCCTATACCGGAAAGGGGCACGCTACCGACCGGGCGGTGATCCTGGGGCTGCACGGCTATACGCCCAGGTCTGCGGCATCCTGTGATGTCGATGCGCTCCTGAACGGGTTGCAGACGAGGGATCGCATCGCGCTTTCCGAGGCGAGACCCATTCGCTTCAGCGCAACGCGCGATATCATTTTCGATCGGGGCGAGCCGCTGCCTGAGCATCCCAACGGCATGATTTTCGAGCTGCTCGGCGCCATGGGTGAGGTGCTTCTGGCCGAAGTGTACTTCTCCATCGGCGGCGGATTCATCAGCACGCGGGCGGGGATCCGGGAATTGGTGGCCCCCTTGTCCATGCTTCCCGACACAGATTTTCCCTTTGGGTTCGACTCCGCTCGAACCATGCTGAGCATGTCCGAACAGAGCGGTCTGTCCATCGCCGACATGAAGCGTGCCAATGAACTTGTCGTGATGTCAGAGACGGAATTGAATGAAGGGCTGGATGACATCTGGCATGCCATGCGCGCCTGCCTGGAGCGCGGACTCGAAGCGCCGGGCGTGCTTCCCGGTGGCCTCGACCTGCCGCGGCGCGCCGGTCCGCTGCACGAAAAGCTGCGCAACGCGCCGCAGGATGCGACAGTGAACGACTGGATGTGCGCGTATGCGATGGCGGTCTGTGAAGAGAATGCGGCGGGACACCCGGTCGTCACGGCGCCGACCAACGGAGCCGCAGGCGTCATTCCGGCGGTGCTCTACTACTGTGTAAGGCATGGGCGCGCCGACACCGAAGCGATCCGCGAGTTTCTGCTCACCGCAGCGGCCATCGGCGGACTCATCAAGCATCGCAGCTCGATCTCCGGCGCCGAAGTGGGGTGTCAGGGTGAAGTAGGGTCAGCCGCTGCGATGGCGGCGGCCGGTCTGTGCGCGATCAGGGGCGGGAGTGTGGAGCAGGTCGAGAACGCGGCGGAGATCGCGCTGGAGCATCATCTGGGCATGACCTGCGATCCGGTCAGAGGCCTGGTACAGGTACCGTGCATCGAGCGCAACGGATTCGGGGCCATCAAGGCGCATGCTGCCGCATCTCTTGCCCTGCTCGGCAGCGGTCAGCACTTCATGCCGCTGGATGCATGCATTGCCGCCATGAAGCAGATCGGCGAAGAAATGTCTTCTCGGTTCAAGGAGACTTCTTTGGGCGGATTGGCGGTCAGCCTTACCGAGTGCTGAGCATGCGCGAGCAGGCGCCCGTGCTTCGAGGCTCTCGCATCGCTCTCCGGCCGGTGGAGGAAGCTGATCTCGAGCGCCTCATGCGTATCCTGCGTGAACCCGGTATCGCCCGCTACTGGACTGAGCCCGACGATGATTTCGATCGCCGCGAGTTGCTCGCGGGGGATGGCGCAGGAGAGCGGGTCACCACTTTCGTCATCACCCTGGGCGATGAAACGATCGGCTGGATAGCGGGCTGGGAAAGGCTGCATCGCGACTACCGGCACGCTGGCATAGACCTGTTCGTCTCGGGCGCTCATCAGGGCAGGGGTTACGGCACGGAGGCAATTCGGCTGGTCTGTCGCTTCCTCTTTGATGCGCGTGGTCATCACCGGGTGACCGTCGATCCCGCCGCCGACAACATCTGCGCCATTCGCGCGTACGAAAAAGCCGGGTTCAGGCGCGTCGGCATCATGCGGTGCTACGAGCGTGGAGCCGATGGCAGCTACCACGATGGCATGCTGCTCGATCTCCTGGCCGAGGATCTTCGCGATGATTCCTGATTGCCGCCTGTCGATTCGCCGAAAGGGAGCCTGAATATGGAAACACAGGAACTGTATCGAGGTCGTCTGATCGATCACATCCAACTGGTGGTAAGGGATCTGGCGCTCAGCCGGGCCTTTTACCAGTCAGTGCTGGAGGCGCTGGAGATCCCGATCGGCGGAGAGGGAAGCAGCTACTTCTGGGCAGATGAGCTGTTCGTGTCGACGGCCGACAGCGAGGCTGCCCAGGGAATGCTGACTGGTCGCCATCACCTCGCGTTTCAGGCGCGCGATCGTGACATGGTCGACGCGTTCTACCGCGCTGCGCTGGCTCATGGAGGCAGGGACCATGGTGCGCCGGGGGAGCGCCCCTATCATCCCGGCTACTACGCCGCGTTCGTACTCGATCCCGACGGCAATAATATCGAAGCGGTCTATCATGGTGAGGCCCAGCGCAACGTGTCGGCGGTTCATATCCGCTTCTGATGCGGGGCCGGGGAATGAGGCGCCAGGTCGATCCCGGTCCCGCGAACTGGAGACTGCGTGCACATTGCCCCCGCATTCATGGTGCAGATTTCTCCGGCAGGCGTGATAATGGGCGATGGCCGGATCGAGCGATACGGCCGGATCCCGGATGCCATCCTTGCGGAAGTCCGCCCCCAGGGGGTGCAGAGACCGGCACAGAGGCCGATAAGCAAGCTGGCGTCTACGCGATAGGGACGTCAAATCAACGGCTTGGCGGTTGAGCGCGAGCGCTGCCCGCTGCGGTTCAGGAGCCGTTTCATAGACAATTCCAGCGTGGTTTGTTATGTCTAACAAGCGTTTTACAGCGCGCGACGGCCGATAGCAGAAATTCAGGGGATATCCATGTCTGATTCCTGGGGTGACAAGAAGAGTGGTGATGGCGAATGGGGGTGGGATCTGCCGGAAGGCATGGATCCCATGCGGGTCATGCAGGTGGCTTCCGCCTACTGGGACTCCTGCGTTCTTCACGCTGCCAATCGCCTGAACGTATTCAACCTCCTCTCCGATGGGAGCAAGGATCTCGATACGCTGACGCGTGAGACCGAGTCGGACCGCCGCTGCCTTGGCGCTCTGCTGAGCGCGCTGGTGTCGCTGGGTTTTCTCGATCGCGATGGGGATGTGTTCCGCAATACCGAGTTCAGCCAAACCTTCCTCGCCGAGTCGAGCAAGTTCTACCAGGGCGGTATCGTATACATGTTCGAAAACTGGTACGAAGCCTGGGGCAAGCTCTACGACGTGGTGAAGACCGGCAGGCCATCGGCGCTCATGCACCAGGCCTATACCGACGAGGAAACCCGCAATTACATGATGGGCATGCACAATCGCGCCCTGTCGCAATCGGACGTGCTGACCTCGATGTTCGATCTCACCGGCAAGAAGCAGCTCATGGATGTGGGTTGCGGCCCCGCCACCTTCGCCGTGAAATTCTGCGAGCGCTATCCTGGTCTCAACGCCATTGCGATGGATCGCGAGCAGAACCTGAAGATCGCGAAGGAAGTCGTCGACATGTACGGCATGCAGGACCGCGTCAAGCTGCTGCCGGGCGACTACAACACCGACAGTCTCGGCACTGGCAACGACGCCATGCTGCTGTCGTCGATGACCAACCAGGAATCGCCGGAAAACATCCGCAAGCTGCTCAAGAAGTGCTATGACTCCATGAATAAGGATGGCGTCATCATGATCCAGGAGCAGCTGCTGTGGGGTGACAAGAAGGGCCCCAAGCTCGCTGCCCTGATCGGCGTCAACCAGATCGTCAATACAGTGGCCGGTTCCTCCTATTCGACGACCGAGATGGAGAACTTCCTGCGTGAAGTCGGCTTCACCGATATTTCATCGCAGCAGATGGCGCCGCCGAGCCCGTTCATCATGGTCAGTGGCTACAAGCGCTGACAGGACGCGCAATGGGACCGCAGAGGCCGCTCTTCGATACGAAGCGCGGCCTTTGTGTTTTATGGCGGCGGCCGGCTGGCGTTCGGGCACGGCTACCGGTTCCGCTGCTTGTTCGGGTGTATGACCATGCAGATCTGGGTTGATGCCGATGCCTGTCCGGCCGTGATCAAGGATATCCTCTTCCGCGTCGCCGAGCGCAGGCAGATACCGGTCACACTGATCGCCAATCAGGCGCTGCGCGTTCCGCGTTCGCCTTTGATCAGAGTCATTCAGGTCCCGGCCGGATTCGATGTGGCAGACCAGGAGATCGTCGGCCGTGTCAGCGCCGGTGACATCGTCGTCACCAGCGATATACCGCTGGCGGCCGATGCGCTGGCGAAAGGAGCCGAGGTGCTGAGTCCTCGCGGCGAACGTCATACCAGGGACAGCATTCGCGACCGTCTGGTCATGCGCGACTTTCTCGATACCTTGCGGGCAAGCGGTATTCATACCGGTGGGCCGGCCGCGCTGACGCAGGCGGATCGCAAGGCATTTTCCGATCAGCTCGATCGTCTGCTGACCCGGATGGAGGGAGAGGGACGGCTCTGAGAGAGGCATCTTCCGACGATGTGGTCGGAGGGATGACAGCAGACCAGGAGGCCAGGATGGAAATCATCGATTACTTCTCCATCGTCGAGCGCAACCATGCCTGGCAGAATCCGACCAGTGCCGACAAGCTCGATTTGCTCATCGACTACTGTGGCTTCAGGGACGGGGATCGGGTTCTGGATGTGGGTTGCGGCAAAGGCTGGCTGCTGCGGCGGATCGCCGAGCGCCATGCCGTCAAGGCGGACGGGATCGATATATCCGCTGTCTTCATCGAAGAGGCCGAAGCCCGTATTGCCAATGCCAGGCTCAGGGGAAGCATCGCCCTGCACCGGATGCCCGCGATTGAATTCAAGGGTCCGCATCATGCGTATGACATATGTCTCTGCATAGGGGCATCGTTCGCCATCGGAAGCCTGGAGCAGATGATCGTCTGGATACGGCAATATCTGCGCCCCGGTGGTGTCCTGGCGATCGGCGATGTCTATGCGCGTAAGCCCCGGCTGCCGAAGGAGGCGGAACTGGCTTTCTCGGGCGGGGCTGTTCGCACGCTACAGGATACGGTTGATATGCTCGATCGCGACGGGATGCATCTGGTCGGCCTGATCGGTTCGTCAGTCCAGGACTGGGATCATTACGAAAGTCTTCATTGGCAGGCTGCGGATGCCTGGATGCATGATCATGCGAATCACCCTGAGAGAAATGACTTCCATCGCATGAATGCGCATCTCAGGCGCGAGTATCTGACCGTTCATCGTGACAATCTGGGCTGGGCCATATTCGTCGGCAGGGATCGCTCGGGTTGATCGGTCTTCGTCGAGAACCGCAAGCGGCTTGTCCCTTTCACGTCATGCGATCGAGGCTGCGGTAACTGATCGCTTCGGCAATATGCGCGGGAGCAATGTCGTTGCTGTGTCCCAGGTCCGCGATGGTCCGCGCAACCTTGATGACCCGGTGAACCGCGCGCGCGGAGAGATGGAGATGGCGCGCAGCGCGTTCGAGCAGCGCTGCCGCAGCGTCCGTCATCGGGCAGCTTCTGCCGAGCTCGCCAGGGGAGAGTGCATGAGAGGGCTTGCCATCGCGTGTCAGCTGGCGCGCGCGCGCCGCGGTGACACGCTCGCGCATGGCGGCGCTGGTTTCTCCGGGCGGCGCCTCTTTGCCATGGAGCAGCGCGTAGGGTATCGGCGGCACTTCGATATGCAGATCGATACGATCGAGCAACGGGCCGGACAGCCGTGAGCGGTAGCGGTCGACACGCTCGGAGCTGCAGCGGCAGCGACCGTCTTTCTGTCCGAGATAGCCGCATGGGCACGGATTCATTGCCGCAATCAATTGGAAGCGGGCGGGGTAGTCGACGTGCAGTCGCGCCCGCGAGACGGTGATCGTGCCCGATTCCAGCGGCTGACGCAGTACTTCGAGAGCCCGCCGGTCGAATTCCGGCAACTCGTCCAGAAAAAGAACACCGTTGTGCGCCAGCGATATTTCCCCCGGGCAGGGGATGCTGCCGCCGCCAGCGAGCGCCGCGGGTGTTGCGGAGTGATGGGGTGAGCGGAAGGGGCGTCGACGCCAGTCGCAGGGACTGAAGCCGCCGGGCGCAAGCGAGGCAAGCGCTGCGCTCTCGATCGCCTCCTGCTCGGTCATCGGCGGCAGAATGCCGGGAAACCGGGCGGCAAGACTGCTCTTGCCGGTGCCGGGCGGCCCTATCATCAGCACACCATGGCCGCCGGCAGCTGCCACTTCCAGCGCCCGCCGCACCTGATTCTGTCCCCGGATATCGGCCATGTCGGGGACATCAAGGGAGCGCACGATGGAGGCTTCCGGGCCGGTCTGCGTCAGTGCCGCGGCCCCGGTCAGGTGGGCGCATACCTGGAGGAGATGTTCGGCGCCACGCACCGGCGCTCCGGCAATGACGGCGGCTGTCACCGCGCCCGCTGTCGAGGTTATCAGGCAGCGCTTTGCCGTTCGGGTCTGCAGCACGGCAGGGAGCACGCCCGGCACCGGGCGGAGCGCGCCGGTCAGCGCCAGTTCACCGAGGAATTCATGGTCATCGAGGGCTCGGACGTCGAGCTGCCCCGACGCGCCGAGAATGCCGAGCGCAATGGCGAGATCGTAGCGGCCGCCTTCCTTGGGCAGATCCGCGGGAGCGAGATTGACCGTGATGCGGCGGGCCGGGAAATCGAATCCGCTGTTGATCAGCGCGGCGCGCACCCGCTCACGGCTTTCCTTTACCGCCGTTTCGGGCAGGCCGACGATGGCGAGGCTGGGCAGGCCGTTGGAGAGATGCACTTCCACCGTGACCAGGGGCGCATCCATGCCCGTCTGTGCACGGCTGTAGACGATAGCGAGCGACACGGCATTCTTCCCTGAATGATCCGCCACTCCGGACGGCTCTCGCCGCCCGCCCCGCCAGCGCCGCTGACTTCAGGCGGTGCCGGTTTCGTCCTGTGCCGAGCGTACAGCCGCTTCGAGTTCAGCGACGCGCAGCTCGAGCGCAGTCAGTTTTTCCCGTGTGCGTGCCAGTACGCTCTTCTGTACTTCCAGTTCCTCGCGCGTGACGAGATCGAGGCGGGAGAAAGCGCCGGTAAGAGCAGCGCGAACGTTCTTCTCCACGTCTTCCCCGAGTTCGCGGGCTCCCTCGGGTATCAACCCCGCCAGTTTCCTGCTGAGATCTTCAATTACCTTTGCATCGACCATGGGCGGCTCCTCTCGCTGTGTGTGCGGTTTTGCACCGTGATCGTGCACTAACGGTGCTCGTCGGTTTGAACCCCATTCCCCAATGGTGCATGCCGCTGCTCGCAGTCCCTGCATTTGTCACGAAAAACTCCATTAAAACAACAGGGTGCGCACGTGGCACGGATGCTGCAATTCCCTGCCCGTCATGCCACTGCCAGCCAGACGTGGCGTGTTCAATTCGCATTCTATCCTGAAGAGGGAAGTGAGATGAAGCTGGTCAGCGCGATTATCAAACCCTTCAAACTCGACGATGTTCGCGAGGCTCTGTCCGAGATCGGCGTGCAGGGCATCACAGTTACCGAAGTCAAAGGCTTTGGCAGACAGAAGGGGCACACCGAACTCTATCGGGGCGCCGAGTACGTCGTCGACTTTCTGCCCAAAGTGAAGATCGATGTCGCTATCGATGATCGCCTTACCGATCAGGTGATCGAAGCGATCAGCAAGTCGGCTCAGACCGGCAAGATCGGCGACGGCAAGATCTTCGTATTCAACCTCGAGCAGGCGGTCCGCATTCGTACCGGCGAGACCGGCAGCGACGCGCTCTGATTATTCATTACGGTCGGGAGGCCACTGTGGAAGCACTCAATGCTGCAAAAGAACTGGGCTATGCGCTCGATACATTTTATTTCCTGATCGCGGGCGCCTTCGTGATGTGGATGGCCGCAGGTTTCGCCATGCTGGAGACAGGGCTGGTCAGGTCCAAGAACACTGTCGACATTCTCACCAAGAACATCGGCCTGTTCGGTATTGCCAGCCTGATGTACATGTTCGTCGGCTACAACATCATGTACAGCGATGGACTGAACTCGCTGATACCGGGGATCGGTTTCTTTATCGGCGGCGAAGACAACGCCGTGGAGGCCGTGACTGCCGGGGGGGAGGACGCGCCGTACTATTCCAATCTCGCCGACTTCTTCTTTCAGGTGGTGTTCGTAGCGACGGCCATGTCCATCGTTTCCGGCGCGGTCGCCGAACGCATGAAACTGTGGGCGTTCTTCCTGTTCGCCATCGTGATGACGTCGGTCATCTACCCCATTCAGGGTTTCTGGAGCTGGGGCGGCGGTTTCCTGAGCGAGCTCGGCTACTCTGACTACGCAGGCTCCGGCATCGTGCACATGGCGGGAGCCACCGCGGCCCTGGCGGGAGTGCTGCTGCTTGGTGCTCGCAAGGGCAAGTACGGACCGAATGGGCAGATCAATCCCATCCCGGGTGCAAATCTGCCGCTGGCCACGCTCGGTACCTTCATCCTGTGGCTGGGATGGTTCGGCTTCAACGGTGGTTCCGAGCTCAAGGTCTCAGACGTGTCCTCTGCAAACAACGTCGCCCTGGTATTCGTCAACACCAATCTGGCGGCAGCTGCGGGTGTCGTTGCGGCGATGATCACTTCACGGCTGAGCTTTGGTAAGGCGGATCTGACCATGGTGCTGAACGGTGCGCTGGCAGGGCTGGTGGCGATCACGGCCGATCCGCTGTCTCCGTCTCCGTTGCTGGCCGCGGTCATCGGCGGCATTGGCGGTACGCTGGTGGTCTACTCGATCGTCTTCCTGGACAAGCTGCGTATCGACGATCCGGTCGGCGCCATCTCCGTCCATGGAACGGTAGGCATCTGGGGTGTTCTCGCTGTCGTGCTCTCGAACGAAGAAGCCAGCCTGCTGGCTCAGGTCGCCGGCATCCTGGCCATCTTCACCTGGGTGTTCCTCGCCAGCCTGGTGGTGTGGGGCGTCATCCGGATGATTTCCGGCCTGCGGGTTTCCGAGGAGCAGGAATATTCCGGACTCGATCTGGTGGAGTGCGGTCTGGAAGCTTATCCGGAGTTCACCGCAGCGAACGCGAAGAAGTAGGTTCGCAATCAGGCCGGGGTCCTGCCAATGGCGGGACCCCGGTTTTTTTTTGGACAGGATCGGCTGCGGCTGTTCATCCGCCGCTCTGAACGTGCTGCCGTCACTCTCTAGAGCGATGCGTGTGCGCCATCGCAGAAGGGTTTGTCAGCACTGCGCTTGCAACCGCAGAGGATGACCGTCTGCGGGCGATCGAGCGTGAATTCGTGCGGTGTGATTTCGGTTCCCTGATGGGAACCGTCGCAGAATGGCTGGCTGGCCGAGCGGCCGCACGCGCACCAATAGTAGGTGCCGGGCGTCAGGTTCACGATATAGGGCAGTTTCTGTGCAACGATCGGCTTGTCGGCCATTTCCCCCTCCGTAAAACAGCATGAATTTGTGATGATTGTAACAAAGGCGCAGGCGATTCAGTTTTGTGTCTAATGGCTGCGGGCGCGCGGGCCGATATGGAAGCGATTATCCGCATCCGGAATTCCCGCTATGAAACTCTATTCTGGTTCGCTGCTGGTGCTCGCACTGCTCATCCCGTTCGCGGCCGGTGCGGCTACCGTCTACAAGTGGACGGATCCTGAGGGCAATGTACATTTCAGCGACCGGCCGGGGGATCTGCCACAGGCCGAACGGCTCGACGTTCAGGTGACGCGGCCGGATACCACGCCGCCGCAGCCCTCCGTTTCCACGCCTGTACAGGAAGCTGTTCCGCAGCAGCCGGATGCAGCTGCCCGCCGGGAGCTCAGGGAAAAGAACTGCGAGATCGCCCGTCGGACGCTCGAGCACAATGAAAACATAGGCCGCATGTATCGGCTGGATGAGCGCGGTGAGCGCGTGTTCCTCACTGATGAAGAACGCGCTGCCGTTCTCAAACGCTCTCGCGATGATGTATCTGAATGGTGCGACTGAAGACAGGCAGGGGACGTATGGAACGTCCCCTGCTGCTTTTGTGCGGATAAGTTTCGGCGTTCAGCCCTGATCGAAAATCTGCTGCCGGAAGAACTCGGGCTGGGCCATCGCGGCCTGGTGGATCGCCAGGTTGTAATACATCGTGGGGAAACTTCTGTCCGCGACTTCCGTATCCCGGATGTTGGTGAGCGGGTTTTCCTTGCCCGCCAGCGTTGCCGTCCACCAGCCTGAAGGATAGACGCACTGCGGGAAGTTCAGGGTCAGCAGGCTGCCGAATCCCGCGGCGCGCATTTCCGTGCGGACCGCGCGGATCAGATCGGCATGAATCAGCGGCGATTCGGACTGCTGGATCAGAAGGCCTCCGCCGCGCAATGCGCGCAGGCAGCTCTCGTAGAAGGGCCGGCGGAAGAGGCCTTCAGCGGGGCCGACCGGGTCGGTGCTGTCCACGATAATGACGTCGTAGGTGCCCGGGTCTGCATTCTCCACCCACTTGATGCCGTCCTCGAAGTGGAGATGGGCCCGCGGATCCGAGTTCGATGAGCACAGCTCCGGGAAAAACTGCTCGGCGACACGGGTCACCCGCTCGTCGATCTCCACCTGGTCGGCGCGGACAACCGTGTCATGCTTCAGCACTTCCCGGAGGGTGCCGCAGTCGCCGCCGCCGATGATCAGCACGTCCCGGGGATCCGGGTGGGCGAACAGGGCAGGGTGCGACATCATCTCGTGATAGAGGAAGTTGTCGCGCTGGCTCAACATGACGCAACCGTCGATGACCATCAGGTTGCCAAAGGTCTCGGTTTCATAGACCTCTATGCGCTGGAACGGGGTCTGCTCCTCGTGCAGCTTGCGCCGGATCGCCAGCGAAAAGGCGATGCCGCCCTTTCGGTCTATTTCCGTCCACCATTTGTCGCTCGGCAGTGTCATCGAACTTCCTGTTTCAAATTGAACTGTGGGCCCATATTATAGGCGTGGTTCGGCGGCCTGAACAGGCGAGCGCCGGTGTACGGAGCAGGGGAGCGCTGCATGGCAGGTGACGACTGGGGTCCGGGAAACTCCCGGATCGCCTATAACATGGCGTATTGGAGCAACGGGTACTTCGATATAGATGACAAAGGTCATCTGATCGCCTGTCCCAAGGCCGATCCCTCGGGCGGTACCATCGATCTGCAAGAGCTCGCCGCTCGGATCCGGGCCCACGGTCTTTCGACGCCGGTGCTGGTGCGCTTCATCGACGTGCTGCATAGCCGCATCGATGTGCTGTGCGATTCTTTCGCCGCAGCCATGGAGAAGGCTCAGTATCGCGGCAGCTATACACCCGTTTATCCGATAAAGGTCAACCAGCAGCGCAGCGTAGTCGGAGAAATCCTCGCTCATGGCGGCGATCGCGTCGGCCTGGAGGCCGGCAGCAAGCCGGAGCTGATGGCGGTGCTTGGCGTATCGGATACCAATGACCGCGTCATCGTCTGCAACGGCTACAAGGACCGCGAGTACATCCGCATCGCCCTCATCGGCCGCCTGCTCGGAAATCGTGTCTTCATCGTAGTTGAAAAGCTTTCGGAGCTCGATCTGGTAATCGAGGAATCGCGCGCGCTCGGTATTGCGCCTCTGCTCGGCGTTCGGGTGCGTCTGGCTTCGATCGGCAAGGGCAAGTGGCAGAATACCGGAGGCGAAAAGGCGAAATTCGGGCTGTCGGCGCCCGACATCCTGCGCACGATCGAGAAGCTTCGCAGCGCGGACATGCTTGGCAGCCTGCGCATGCTGCATTTCCACCTCGGATCACAGGTCGCCAATATCCTGGATATTCAGCGCGGCATGCGCGAAGCGGCGCGATACTATGCGGAGCTGCGTTCGGCAGGCGCGCCCATCGACTGCATGGATGTCGGCGGCGGTCTGGGTGTCGACTATGAAGGAACCCGTTCGCGCAGCGCATGTTCCATGAACTACAGTGTCCAGGGCTACGCGCAGAGTATCGTCGATACTCTCGCCGAGACCTGCGCCGAGCATGAGCTGCCGCATCCGGACATTATCACTGAATCGGGTCGAGGCATGACCGCGCATCACGCCATCCTCATCACCAATGTGATCGATATCGAGCGCGCGCCGCGCGATGTGGCGGCACCTCCGGCCGATGAGGATCCTCAGGTTCTTCATCATCTGTACGGCTGCTGGCGTGATTGTTCCGAGCGTTCCGCGGTGGAGATCTACCATGACGCGATGCACTGGAACGCCGTAGCCCAGGACATGTACACCCATGGTCTCCTGACGCTGGCACAGCGGGCGAAGGCGGAGGAGCTGTATTTCTCGACCTGTCATCGGGTTCGCCCCCTGCTGCAGGCCACCACGCGCTCGCACCGCGATATTCTCGACGAACTGAATGAGAAGCTGGCCGACAAGATCTTCTGCAACTTCTCGCTGTTTCAGTCGATGCCGGACGTATGGGCGATAGACCAGATTTTTCCGATCATGCCCCTGTCAGGGCTGGAGCGCGCCCCCGATTCCCGCGCCGTCATTCTCGACATCACCTGTGACTCCGATGGGCGCATCGATCAGTATGTGGATCGCGAAGGGGTGGAGGCGACGCTTCCGCTGCGTCTTCCGGTGCAGGGCGAGGACTATCTGATCGGCGTGTTCATGATCGGAGCCTACCAGGAGATCCTCGGCGATATGCACAACCTGTTCGGCGATACCCATTCGGTGAATGTGAAGCTGGACGGGAACGGCGGTTACCGCCTCACCCAGTTGCAGAGCGGTGATACCGTCGACTCGGTCCTGCGCT
This sequence comes from uncultured Chromatiales bacterium, assembly GCA_964581365.1. Taxonomy (GTDB): domain Bacteria; phylum Pseudomonadota; class Gammaproteobacteria; order SZUA-140; family SZUA-140; genus JAITWN01. The sequence goes on along the minus strand of CAZOOF010000004.1, from coordinate 77,792 downwards.
ATGTCGGATTCGACCCGCAGCAGCTGCTCGAACGGCTGCGCGCGGCCGTCGCTGCCGGCGATCTCGATCACCGGCAGCGCGCCATGTGCCATGAGACGCTGATCGGTGGTATCAGCGGCTATACCTACCTCGAAGACTGAGCGGCGCCGGGTCGCGGATCAGGTGCCGAGTCGCAGCACCATGGCTTCGATGTCGTTGCGCTGCAGCCTGGTGCGGGCCTTGGCCAGATCGCGCACGCTCTCATAGGGGCCAACGCGCACCCGATACCAGACATCCTGGTCCCGGATGACGACAGTCTGGATCTGTGCTTCGATGCCGAGCAGGGCGATGCGCGCCTTGAGGTTGTCGGCCTCCTCGAGACGCCGGAAGGACCCGACCTGAAGGATGTAGGGGCCGCTTTCGCTCTTCCGGGCCGGCGTCTTCAGGGCTTCCTTCACATGAGCGTCGCTGACCTCGATCTCCATTTCCGGTAGCAGCGTGTAAAATTCGAAGCGACTGCGTTCGTCGGCGGGAGGCGGCGCCGCCCCGGCCTTTGCTGCGGCAGGAGGCTTCTCCGGTGGTGGTGGAGCGGGTTGAAGCTGTGCTGCCGGCTCGGCGGGAGGGCGGTCCGTTACCGGCGTTTGCAGTAGCCAGACGAGATAGCCGCCGGCGGCGCCAATCAGCAGGCCGCCGGAAAGCCAGACCCATCCCGGAACGGGGCGTCGACGTGCCGTGGAGCGCGTGGTACGGCGGGCGCGCCGCCGTCTGCTTGTCGCCATCCTACATCACATCCGGGGCTGAGACCCCGAGCAGCCCCATACCGTTGGCGAGCACCTGCCGGGTGGCAAGGATGAGGGCCAGGCGGGCGTCGCGCAGTGCGGCATCGTCGACCAGGAACTGATGCGCGTTGTAGTAGGCATGGAAGTCGGTGGCCAACTCGCGCAGGAAGTATGCGAGCTGATGCGGTTCGCAGGCGAGCGCGGCCGCTTCGAGCGCTTCGGGGTACATGCCGAGCCGGGTGATCAGCTGAGTCTCGTGCGCCTCGGTCAGCAGGTTCAGGGCGGCGAGCCCGCGGTCGCGATCCCATTCCAGTCCCTTGTCCTGCAGCTGTCGCAGCACGCTGCACACGCGGGCATGCGCGTATTGCAGATAGTAGACCGGATTATCGGTCGATTGCGATTTGGCCAGATCGAGATCGAAGTCCATGTGCTGCTCGCACTTGCGCAGCACATAGAAGAAGCGCGCGGCGTCATTGCCAACTTCCTTGCGCAGCTCGCGCAGCGTCACGAACTGCCCGCTGCGAGTCGACATCTGTACCTTCTCGCCGCCGCGATAAAGGATGGCGAACTGCACCAGCAATACGTCGAGTTGCGTCGGCTCGAGACCGAGGGCTGATAGTGCCGCCTTTACCCGCGGCACATAGCCGTGATGATCGGCGCCCCAGATGTCGATGACGCGATCGAAGCCGCGCTCGAATTTGTTGGCGTGATAGGCGATATCGGATGCGAAGTAGGTGAGCTGGCCGTTCTCACGCACCACCACACGATCTTTCTCATCGCCGAAATCGGTGCTGCGGAACCACCATGCGCCGTCCGCCTGATAGAGATGACCGGCCTCGCGCAGGCGTTCGATCACCCGTTTGACGGCGCCCGATTCGAGCAGGCTGCGTTCGGAGAACCATTCATCGTAGTTGACGCCGAACTCGCTGAGATCGTCCCGTATGTCGGCCAGGATGGCATTCAGGCCGGCATCGAAGACCAGGCGATAGCGCTCCTCTCCAAGCAGCTGTCGGGCGCGGGTGACCAGCGCATCGATATGGGCTTCACGGTCTCCGCCTTCGCCCTGGCTTTCGTCGGGGGGCAGATCGGCCATGACGTCATCTTTGGCTGCGAGCAGAGTATCGCCATGGCGCTCCCTGAGTTCGCGTGCGATGTCGTGCACGTAGTCGCCGCGATAACCGTTATCCGGAAAGCGGACCGCTTGTCCGGACAGCTCGAGGTAGCGCAGCCAGACGCTTGCGGCAAGGATGTCCATCTGCCGGCCGGCATCGTTGATGTAGTACTCGCGATGCACGTCGAAGCCGGCGGCAGCGAGGAGGTCGGCGACCGTTGCGCCATAGGCGGCGCCGCGGCCGTGGCCGACGTGCAGCGGGCCGGTCGGATTGGCGGAGACGAATTCAACCTGGACGCGCCTGCCCTGCCCCGTCGTGCTGCGACCAAACTGATTTCCAGCATCCAGGATCGAGGGGATCACCCGCTGAAACGCCGATGGCGCCATCGAGAAGTTGATGAAACCAGGCCCGGCGATGTCGACGCGAACGACATCCTCGTGTTCCGGCAAAGCGGCGACAATGGCTTCGGCGAGCCGGCGCGGCGCGCTGCCGGTGCGCTTCCCCAGCGCAAGCGCCACATTGCAGGCAAGGTCGCCATGGCGGCGGTCCCGGGTACGCTCGATATGAACATCGAACGGGACATCCTTCGCCAAGGTGCCTTCACCCTGCAGTTGCAGCAGGGCGTGAGTGACGAGCTCGCTGAGCAGCTTCTTCATGCGGTTGAATCCGGTCGGAAGGGTCTGGAGGCTGAACGGACGCTTATTATCACCGCTCCGGGCATTCTTGCAAATCGGCGCGAGGCGCCGCGCATGAGCTCACGATTCATCGACCGGATCGACATCCAGTGACCAGCGGGCGCGGTGGGTCGCTGCGAGAGCATCCATGCGAGGAGTCAGCGTGGCGAGCAGTGCGTGCAGGCGGTCGCGCCGGTCGGCGAGGAGGAGCATTTGCGCCCGGAAACGCCCGGCGCGCCGCTCCATGGGTGCCGGTGCCGGGCCGAGCAGTTCGACCTCGTCCCCGCTCATCGAGCCGGCGAGTTCGCGCACCGCATCGAGCAGGTTGACCGGCGCGTCCCGATGCACGGATTCGGCGCGCACCATGGCCATGCTGCGAAACGGCGGCATACCGCTTTGCGAGCGCTCGTGCAGCAGGGTTCGGGCGAACGCATGATAGTTGCCGGCGATCAGAGCGCCCAGCAGGGGATGGTCGGGGCAGCGGGTCTGAATCAGCACCTCGCCTGGACGTTCGGCACGACCGGCGCGGCCGGCTACCTGCACGATGAGCTGCCCCATGCGTTCCCCCGCCCGATAGTCCACACCGAACAGACCCTGGTCGGCATCGAGCACCCCCACCAGCGTGACGTTCGGCAGATGGTGTCCTTTGGCCAGCATCTGGGTTCCGAGCAGGATCTGGCGCTGGCCATCGCGGATGTTTTCCATCATGGCCTCCAGACTTCCGCGCCGCCGGGTGCTGTCCCGATCGATGCGCAGCACCCTGGTTCCAGGGAAGCGTTCGCGAAGCGACTCCTCGATGCGTTCGGTGCCGAGGCCGACCGGCGCCAGTCCCTCCACGGCGCACTGCGGGCAGAGCGCGGGGAGGGGCTGCTGCGCATCGCAATGATGACAGCGCAGCAGATTGCGCGTCCGATGCAGAACCAGGTGCGCATCGCAGCGCTGGCAGGCGGCCACCCAGCCGCAGGACTCGCACAGCAGGGTCGGAGCATAGCCGCGGCGGTTCAGAAAGATCAGAACCTGGGCGTCGTTTGCCAGATGCGCTTCGATGGCTGTCGCCAGCTGGCCTGACAGGCCGCCTCGCGGCCTGTCAGCGCGCAGATCGACCAGACGCATCCGGGGCATGGCTGCCGCGCCGGCGCGATGACTGAGCACCAGTCGCCGATAGCGCTCTCGCATGCAGTTGTGGAGGCTTTCCAGCGATGGGGTGGCAGAGCCGAGGACTACCGGTATATTCAGGCGCCTCGCTCGCATCACGGCGACGTCGCGGGCATGGTAACGCAGGGACTCCTGCTGCTTGTACGAGGCATCGTGCTCTTCATCGACGATGATCAGGCCGAGTGCCGGCATCGGGGCGAACACGGCCGAGCGGGTTCCGACCACGATGGGCGCGGCGCCGCTCGCGGCCCGGCGCCAGGCCGCGAGTCGCTCGCCGTCGGACAGTCCGGAATGAAGTATCGCAAGCGGGCATCTGAACCGGGCTTCGAGTCGGGCGACCAGTTGGGGGGTGAGTCCGATCTCCGGAACCAGCACCAGAACCTGCCGTCCGGACCGCAGCGCTGCCGCCATCGCGGCGAAATAGACCTCCGTCTTCCCGCTGCCGGTAATGCCGTCGAGGAGGAAGGCCTCAAAGCCCTCCGCCGACAGGATCGCTTCGACCGCTGCAGCCTGCTGATCATGGAGCGCCGGGCCTTGTGCGTGACACAGCTCTCCAGAGGCGGCTTCACCGCCGGGGACCGGCATCTTGGCGACCAGCCTCTCCACCCAGCCGCGCTTCTCGAGGGCACGAGCAGTATGCCGCCAGCTGTCCGTGCCCAGCTCGGTATCGAGTTGCTCGGCATCGCGGCCATCGGCAGCCTGGCGCAAGGCGGTCAACAGCGCCGTCTGCCGGGATGCTCTGGCTTCTGGGGTCGCGCTGCGTCCGGCCTCGGTGAGTCGCCAGCGCGGTGGCGCCAGCGCCTGCGCCGGTGCGCCGCGGCGCAACAGGCCGGGAAGGGCGCCGCAAATCACTTCCCCCGGTGGATGATGGTAGTAACTGGCACACCACAGCAGCAGGGCCAGCGATTCTTCGGACAGCACCGGCGTGCTGTCCAGCACTTCGCTGACTCTCCTGAGCCGGTTCGGATCAAACGTGCTGGTGGCGGCCGTGTCCACGATCACGCCGATTCGGCTGCCGCGGCCGAACGGGACGCGCACGCGACACCCTGCGGAGGCATTGCCGGCGCCGACAGCGGGCAGGTAATCGAACAGTTTCTCCAGCGGCGCGGGCACCGCAATGCGCCAGACCGGAGTGAAATTATTCAGCGGCGCCTGTGGATAACTTTGTGGACTATTGTCTGTCAAGCCAATGGACCGCTCGTCACTATTCGGGCGATTTCAGGCTGACGAGCTTCATGAAAATGTTATTACCAGCAGATTCAATTGCTTGCAAGATCGTCACCGTCGGGGTTTCCCAACATGCGTAGTTGCCCGTGCTCAGGTTCGAAGCCGTTTCGATCTGTGCATAAAAATTTTTTCGGACAGAAATCTTCGCAGGGAAAGGAAGATAGGTACATAACCTCTGAGACGGTCCTCGATCTTTGCCCTAAATCGGCTTGACAACCGCGAGCAGCACTATCGCTATCAACAATAGCACCGGCAGTTCGTTGAGCCAGCGGTAGAAGACATGCGAATGCCGGTTTGCGTCACGGCGGAACGCGGCGAGGAGCCTGCCGCAGTAGATATGGTAGACCACCAGGCCGATAACCAGCGCCAGTTTGATGTGCAGCCACATCATCGAGCGGTACGCCTCCCATGCATAGGCGAACGTCATCCACAGTCCAAGGATGATGGTGATCACGGCGCCCGGTGTCATGATGCCGTAGTACAGCTTTCGCTCCATGGTCTTGAAGCGCTCGCGGCCGGGTTCGTCATCGCACATGGCGTGGTAAACGAACAATCGGGGCAGGTAAAACAGTCCGGCGAACCAGGTGACCATGAAGATGATGTGAAATGCCTTGACCCAGATCACGAGCGCGTCCTCGACTGCGATGAATGCGGACACTATAAGGGCGAGGCTGAAAGTTGCCAAACCGCGGCGAGGATGGGGCGCGTATTCGCTTGACTTGTCGAGGATATGATTCTAGATTACGGAACATCGCCGCGTCTTGGCGGACGCGCGCAGAATACAACAACCATAAATGCACTACTCTTCCTCGCGGCTGCCGGCCGCATTTTTTTTGTGTCCTCCCTCCGTTCGTTTTCAGTGCTGCAGCAGGCTGGCGGGTATTCGCTGAAGGCCGTCGCGAAGGACGCTGGCATTCAATCCATGCTGTTTCAGCACGAATGCAGCCGCGGAACTGCGCTGGCCAGTCTGGCAATAACAGATGTAGTGGAGGTTGCGATCGAGCGTGTGCGCTGTGCGATGGAGCGCTGACATGGGTATGTTCAGTGCGCCGGGGAGGTGAGAGTGCTCGTATTCTGACGGCAGGCGTACATCGATCCAGGCGCCACCGTCCTCGATACGGAAGCGGGCGCCCTCCAGGTCCAGCCATTGCAGAGTGGGCTGACTGAGCAGCTTCTTGAAATCCTCGCGAGACAGCCGCAGCAGAATGCTGTCAGTCATCATCGAAACCGTCGCATTACGCGGATTGTCCGACAGCAGCGCCGCTTCGCCGAACGTGGCGCCGTCTCCGAGTTCGGCGATTTCGATGCAGTCCTCGTCATTGTCCGGATTGTGGGTGACCAGAGCGACGCCTTCGTCGATCATGTAGAAGTAATCACCCGGATCGCCCTGGCGAATCACGACCTGGCCGGCGGGAACGAAGATCGGTTCCATCCGGTGCAACAGTTCTTCAAGATTCGCTGCCGGGAGATTGCGGAAGGTCGATGATCGCAGCATCGCGCGCAGGCATTTGGCTTTGTCCACGGTGATGATCCGGCCCTCAGCCATGACCACCGCTTCATCCGGGACCGATATCTGGGACCAGGTCAGCAGACGGTCCAGCAGGTCCGGGGCGATGAACACGATCGTGCTCGGGACGAGCGCGCGCGCGTCGGCATACAGTTCCGCAGGCACGGGATGGCTGGCCTCGGTGGTTCCGGCGCGCAGCACGCGACAGCGGCCATCGGTCGACGGGAGCTCGAGTTCTCCTTCGATCAGATAGGCGACCTGACGCTCGGTTCCATGAAAGGGGGGCAGCTCGGAACGGGCCGCAACGGACTCCACGCTGGCCTCTGCCAGCAGCTCGGAGAGCTGCTCGGGCGCGAGCGTGGAGATCGGTTCCAGACCGGCTATGAGTTCCGCCTGCTGTTCGTTCGGTGTATCCAATACCTCGCCCTGGCGCTGATTCAGGAACGGGCGCAGCCCTCGGCTGCCCGTGATTCGTTCTAGAGATCGGCCGCGCGGGCGAATTCTTCAAGCCTTACTTGTTCCGGAACCACATCCAGAGGGCGACGAGCGCGGTCAGCGCCACGCTGATCAGCAGGGAGGTGACAATGGGGAAGTGAAAGCGGAAGCCTTCCCGCTCCACGTTGATGTCCCCCGGGAGACGCCCCAGCCCCATTTTCGAGAGCAGAGGCCAGAGCACCCCCAGAAGTATGATCGCAATGCCGAGCCCAATGAGGAACTTCTGCATGGGAGCGACGAAGCCGGATCAGTCGAGTTTGCGCACTCCGTCGGCCGCGCCGAGCAGCAGGACATCGGCAGGGCGGAGCGCGAACAGGCCATTGGTAACGACGCCGGCGATATTATTGATCTGCTGCTCCAGTGCGGCCGGGTCGAGAATCTGGAGATTGTGCACGTCGATGATCAGATTGCCGTTGTCGGTGACGAAGCCTTCACGCAGCACCGGCGTGCCGCCGAGCTTCACCATCTGCCGGGCGACATAGCTGCGAGCCATGGGAATCACTTCGATCGGTAGCGGGAAGGCGCCGAGCACATCGACCAGCTTTGAATCGTCGGCGATGCACACGAAGCGGTGAGCGGCTGCGGCGACGATCTTCTCGCGAGTGAGCGCTCCGCCGCCCCCCTTGATAAGCTGCAGATGGCTGTTGCTCTCGTCGGCACCATCCACATAGAGAGGGATGTCGCCGACAGAGTTCAGATCGTGTACCGGGATGCCGTGCTGCCTGAGGCGCTCTGCCGACGCCTCCGAACTCGCCACCGTGCCGTCGATGCGACCCTTGATTCGGGCCAGTGCATCGATGAAGTGGTTGGCGGTGGATCCGGTGCCGATTCCAACCACCATGCCCGTCTCGACGTACTCCAGAGCGGCTTCCGCCGCCGCCTTCTTCTGTTCGTCTTTGCTCATGGATCTTTCCCTGAAACCGGATGTGGCCCCGATAATACCGGGCTTGCCGAGGCTTGTCATTGGGCGCTATGCAAGACGCGCTCCAAATTGATACCGTATGCGGATGACTACTGACTATCTTCGCAGAGTTCTGCGCGCCCGTGTCTATGATGTGGCCAGGGAGACTCCGCTCGACCCAATGAAGCGGCTCTCCGAGCGCCTCGGAAATACCGTACTGCTCAAGCGAGAGGATCTGCAGCCGGTCTTTTCGTTCAAGCTCCGCGGAGCCTACAACAAGATCTTTGCCCTGTCGCCGGATGAGCGGCGCAAAGGCGTGATCGCGGCCTCGGCGGGCAACCACGCGCAAGGGGTCGCGCTGTCGGCGGCCAGGCTGGGAGCCAAAGCCCTGATCGTGATGCCTGCCACCACGCCTGGTATCAAGGTCGCCGCGGTACGCGCGCTCGGCGCCGGCATCGTCCTGCATGGCGATACCTATGACGAAGCCTGCGCGCATGCGCTCGAACTGGCCGAGCGGCGCAATCTTACTTTCATCCATCCTTATGATGATGCCGATGTCATCGCTGGCCAGGGCACCGTCGCCATGGAGATCCTCAGGCGCGACGCGGATCTGTTGCACGCCATCTTCGTGCCGGTGGGCGGCGGTGGTCTCATTGCCGGTGTCGCCGCCTATACCAAGGCGCTTTATCCAGGCATCAAGGTGATCGGGGTGGAGCCGGATGATGCGCCGACTCTTTACCGGGCGCTGGCGGCAAAACGGCGCGTAGTGCTCGATCAGGTCGGCATTTTCGCCGACGGCGTTGCGGTGCGGCAGATCGGCAGGGAGCCCTTCCGCATCGCCCGCAAGTGTGTGGACGAAGTGTTGCTCGTATCGACCGACGAGATCTGCGCTGCCATCAAGGACATTTTTGACGATACCCGTTCGATCGCCGAACCCGCCGGGGCGCTGGCGGTTGCCGGCCTCAAGAAGTATGTCGAGCGCGAGGGCATCGGTGATCAGCGCCTGGTCGCAATCGATAGCGGCGCCAATATCAACTTCGACCGGCTCCGCCATGTTTCGGAGCGGGCCGAGCTGGGCGAGCAGCGCGAAGCGCTTCTGGCTGTCACTATCGACGAACGTCCCGGCAGCTTCCTGAATTTCTGCCGGGTCATCGGCAAGCGCAGCATCACTGAGTTCAACTACCGCTATGCCGATCCGGAGCGGGCCCATGTCTTTGCCGGAGTGGAGTTGCGGCGTGGAGCGGAGGAGAAGGAAGAGCTGATCGCCGCTCTGCGCAAGCAGGGCTATCCGGTTCTCGATCTCAGCGACAATGAGATGGCGAAGCTGCATGTGCGCCATATGGTAGGAGGGCGCGCCAATGGCGTTTCCGACGAGAGGCTCTATCGCTTCGAGTTCCCGGAAAGGCCGGGGGCGCTGCTCGGGTTCCTCTCCGGCATCGGACGGCGCTGGAACATCAGTCTGTTCCATTACCGGAATCACGGCTCCGCCTATGGGCGCGTGCTGGTTGGTATTCAGCTCGGCGCCGACGAGAAGGCGACGCTGCACTCTTACCTGGACAGCCTTGGGTACGAGTACTGGGAGGAGAGCGGAAACCCGGCCTATGAGTTGTTCCTCGGCCAGGGCTGAGGCGGATCGGGAGTTCAGAAACGCGAAAAGGCCCGCTTTTGACGGGCCTTTTCGCTATCCGGGTGAGGCGGGTCCGGAATCGAAACCCGCTCTCACGACCGGTTACTGCTTTAGCGCTTCTTCTTCGCAGCGGCACGCTTCTTGGTGGTCGCTGCCTTCTTCTTCGTCGTCGCCTTCTTCTTGGCTACGGCCTTCTTCTTCGGCGTCGCCTTCTTCTTGGCTACGGCCTTCTTCTTCGGAGCGG
>CAZOOF010000004.1:0-67992 GCA_964581365.1 uncultured Chromatiales bacterium | reverse complement strand
CTTTCTTCTTGGTGACCGCCTTCTTCTTCGTTGCTGCTTTCTTCTTGGTTACGGCCTTCTTCTTCGGAGCGGCTTTCTTCTTGGTGACCGCCTTCTTCTTCGTTGCTGCTTTCTTCTTGGTTACGGCTTTCTTCTTCGGAGCGGCTTTCTTCCTGGTGGCTGCCTTCTTCTTGGTCGTCGCCTTCTTGGTTACCGCTTTCTTCTTGGTCGCCGTTTTCTTCTTAGTGGCCATTTGTTGTCCTCCAAGTGTTGAAAAGCAAATGTAGTATAAACATCTTTGCACGTAAAGCTAGTATCCATGCAAACTTCCTGTCGACTGTGTATCGACGGGCAAAATGGAATCTTGAGAAGTGCGACACATTTTTTATCTTGCACCGCTGCCGCGATGACGTGTCGCCACAAGGGAAGTGTTGTTCGAGAGCTGACGGCGATGTGTTTGCAGGTGCTGCGGATACTATGAATATAGATGTTTTTCGATGCGGTGATCAGGTCTCGATGCCGGCGAGAGAGCAGATGAAGCGCCACTCATCTGCGCTGACAGGTGTGACAGAAAGGCGGTTGCCGCGACGCAGAATGATCATCCCTTCCAGCTCGGGATGGCGGCGCAGTTCATCCAGGCTGATCAGCGGATCAACGTGTTGCTGGTACTCGACATCGACCATGACCCAGCGCGGGTCATCCGCCGATGCGCGGGGGTCGTGATAGGGGCTTTCCGGGTCGAGTGCGGATGGATCGGGATAGGCTTCGCGAACGATGCGCATGATGCCGACGATTCCCGGTCGGGCGCAGCTCGAATGATAGAAGAAAGCCAGATCGCCGGTCCGCATCGCGCGCAGATGATTCCTCGCCTGGTAGTTGCGTACACCATCCCAGTGGTCGCGGCCATCGGGTCGGTTCTTGAGGTCGTCTATCGAGAAGGTCGAGGGTTCCGATTTGAGGAGCCAGAAGTTCATTTCAATGTCCTTCCTGTTCCGAAACGGTGCAGTTGCCGGTCTGTGATGCACACATCGAGGGGTACGTCCCAGGGCGCGGCTTCGAGTCTGGCGACGCGCTGAAACTCATGAGCGACTCCGCACAGCAGCGGCCGGTGCCAGACGCGGCGCCGGTTGAGAAACGCAAGCGTGCGATCATAGTATCCCGCTCCCATGCCGAGCCGGTTCCCCGCGGCATCGAAGGCGACCAGCGGCATCAGCAGCAGATCGATCATCGACGCCGGCAGACCGCTGCCTAGATCCAGCGCCGGCTCCGGGATGCCGTAGCGATTGGCACAAAGGCGGTCGCCTGGCTGCCAGCGCAGAAAGCGCAGACGTCCCGAAGGAAGGCGATCGAGCGCCGGCAGATAACACTCCCGTCCCATGGCATGGACCTGGTGCAGCAGAGGCAGCACGTCGATCTCACCGTCGGCAGGAATGTAGAAGGCGATCCGGCGCCTTCTGGCCAGGATGCCGCTGCCGAGAGTGATCTGCTGCAGTGCGCGGGCGGCGCGGCGCTGCGCCGTCGGGCTGATCGCGCGTCGCCGGGAGCGAATCTCCCGACGCAGAGACCTGCGCAAGGACTTCATGGGAAAGGAGGAAGGGTTGAAATCTGGGGGGTACCCTCCGCGTGCGCCGTCGCGGATCTTCGCCCTTGAACCAAAGGTTCAGGTGGAGACAATGGTGGCATCGAAGGCTTTCCGCAAACTGCGGACTTGCGCAAAAATGCCAGCTCTCTGTCCCCTGGGCGGATGAATAGGCTCAAGAGTTGTTCAGATCCGCTAACCTGCGCCGCAGGGGATACCCTTGACCAATGATCAGCCGGTTTGGCTTAAAAATCAATTTTTACGTTGCGGTTTTCGTCGATGAGGTTCTGCATGCGGGCCTGCAGCGCGCCGAGCCGCGGCAGCACGGTCGAGCCGACTCTATCCTCGCGCGCTCTCTGCTTGAGCAACTCATTGGCGACGTTGAGGCCAGCCATGATCGCGATGCGATCCAGGCCGATTACCTTGCCGGTGTCGCGCACCTCCCGCATGCGCTCATTGAGGTAGCGAGCGGCCGCTTGCAGTGATTCACGCTCCTCGGGAGGGCAGGCAACGCGAAATTCCTTGTCGAGGATGCGGATCGTGACCGGCTCGATGTCGCGCTCGTTCACAGCTCGGCCTCCAGTACCTTGAGCCGGGAAATCATCGTCTCGATCCGGTGGCGGGTGTGTTCACCGTTTTCGACCAGGCGCTGCTGGTTCGCTTCGGCGCTGGCGAGCCGGATCCGCAGGCTTCTGTTCTCTTCGCGCAGACTTTCGCAGATGTTGATGAGCTCTTCGATCCGATCAGCCAGCTGCTCCAGATCGACGGACTCCAGGGCGTTTATGCGCTTCGACGTCATGCCGCCACTATAGTGGCGCGCTGATTGGCGGTCAACGCCCGCCCATCGGTCATAGCGCAGAAATGCCGATTGATTGGCGAACATCGCCCGATCCGGGCTTTTTCTTTATTATTCGGGCTATCGAGCCAGCTTTCACGCTGGCGGCAGGGAGAGAAAATGGATTTATCACAGCTGGAAAGCGCCTTCGAGCTGCTCGGCGCCGCCGAGAATGCTCCGGAGAATCACGGCATTCTTTGCGGTCTGTTATGCGCCCGGGGCGAGGTCGCCCATCCCGAGTGGCTGGCGACTGCGGTCGCGGCAGCGCGCTCGGATGCGGAGGATGGCGCGGGGGCGGCCGGCATGAATGCTCCGGCGATGCGGGCGCTGTCCTCGGCCGAGACCTCGGCGGTCAAGGCGCTCTATGAGGACACGGTCGCGCATCTGCGCTCAGGCGAGGGATTGTTCAATCCCCTGCTGCCCGAGGATGACGAGCCGCTGTCGGCGCGTTCACTCGCCATGGCGGACTGGTGCAGCGGCTTCCTATACGGTCTTGCTGCGGGAGGTATCGAAGATCTGTCGATCCTGCCGTCCGATGTGCAGGAAATCGCCGGCGATCTCGCCGAGATTTCCCGTGCCGGAATCGAGGAAGAGGGTGACGAGGAGGATGAAGTCGCCTATGCCGAGTTGGTGGAGTATCTGCGGGCTGGCGTGACTCTGGTGTACGAGATTCTCGCGGCCGAGCGCGGCTCGAATGCGGATGCTGGCAACAGGACGATACATTGAGCGCTGCGATGGCCAGAATCAGCGAAGAGAAACGGATTTACAGCCGGCGGCGTCAGCGCCTGATGCGGCTCATGGGCAGGGGAAGCGTTGCCGTGCTGGCTACCGCGCCGGTGCGCATCCGCAATCGTGACGCCGAGTACCCGTTCCGTCACGATTCCGATTTCCATTATCTGACCGGCTTTCGCGAGCCCGAAGCCGTCATGGTCCTCGCGCCAGGCCGTCCGGAAGGCGAGTACATTCTCTTTTGCCGCGAGCGCGATCCGGACATGGAGCTGTGGAACGGTCGACGGGCGGGTCTGGAGGGGGCGCGTCGGCATTTCGGGGCGGATCAGGCCCTGCCGATCGCTGCGTTCGACGAGATGCTTCCGGACCTGCTCGCCGATCGCGAGCAGCTCTATTATACGCTCGGCAAGGAACCCGGCTTCGACACCCGGGTAACCGCGGCGCTGCAGACGGTACGGCGCCGCATCCGCACCGGGGTGCGGGCTCCGGCAGGCATCATCTCGCTGGAGCATCTGGTCCATGAGATGCGGCTGTTCAAGGACGCGCATGAGCGCGCGCTCATGCGCAAGGCGGCAGAAATTTCCGCGGCAGCGCACCGGCGCGCGATGCAGGTCTGCCGGCCGGGTCTGCCGGAGTACCGGCTCGAAGCCGAGCTCCTTCACGAGTTCGTGGCCCGGGGCGCGCGCCATCCGGCTTATCCATCGATCGTCGGTGGCGGGGCTAATGCCTGTATTCTTCATTACACCGAAAACTCGGATCTGCTGCGTGACGGTGACCTCGTACTGATAGACGCCGGCGCCGAGTACGAAGGCTATGCCGCAGACATAACGCGCACTTTCCCGGTGAATGGCCGCTTTTCCGAACCGCAGCGGCAGCTCTACGAGCTCGTGCTCGAGGCGCAGCGGGCCGCCATTGCCAAGGCGGTGCCCGGCAACCGCTGGAACGATCCGCATGATGCCGCGGTGCGGGTGCTCACTCGCGGACTGGTGCGCCTGCGGCTGCTCAGGGGCGACGTACGTGAGCTGATCCGTCGCGGCGCCTATCGAAAGTTCTACATGCATCGCACCGGCCATTGGCTCGGCATGGACGTGCACGACGTCGGTGAATACCGGATCGGGAATCGCTGGCGGCCGCTGGAGCCCGGCATGGTGCTGACCATCGAGCCCGGACTCTATGTGCGCGGCGGCACCCGCGGAGTCGCCAAGCGCTGGTGGGACATCGGCATCCGTATCGAGGACGACGTGCTGATAACGCGGTCCGGGAATCAGGTGCTGACGGCGGGCGTGCCCAAAGATGTCGATGAGATCGAGGCGCTGATGGCCTCCGGCAGAGAGGAATGAACGCTGGCGTCTATGATGTCGCGATAGTCGGCGGTGGTCTGGTCGGTGCCAGTCTCGCCTGTGCGCTTGCCGGGCAGCCGCTGCGGATCGCAGTCATCGAATCGTTCCCTTTCGACGCCGACGCGCAGCCGAGCTATGACGACCGCAGCGTGGCGCTGGCTGCCGGCACGCGCGATGTGTTTGAGACCATTGGCCTGTGGAGCGACATCGCATCCTCCGCGGGGCAGATCCGGGAAATTCACGTTTCCGATCGCGGACACTTCGGCGCAGCGCGAATGCGCGCTGCCGATCATGGTCGAGAAGCGCTCGGCTATGTGGTCGAGAGTCGGGTGCTGGGCCGGGTTTTCGCTGCCGCTCTGGGGCGGGCCGCGAACGTTCAGATGTTCTGCCCGGCGCGCCTCGATCGCCTCTGCGCCGATGCATCCGGCGCCAGACTGGATATCACTCACGAAGGCGCCAGCCGGACGCTCGCGGCCAGGCTCGTGATCGGTGCTGACGGTGGCGATTCGCAGGTGCGGCGTTTCGCGGGTATCGGCGAGCAGCGCCAGTCCTACGGGCAGACCGCGGTGATCGCCAACATCACTCCAGAGCTGGCGCACGGCAACCGCGCCTGGGAGCGCTTCACCGAAAGTGGACCGCTCGCGGTGTTGCCGATGGCGGATGAGCGCTGTTCACTGGTCTGGACCGCGCGCGACGAACAGGTCGAGCAGCTGCTGTCGCTCAGTGACGCCGACTTCCTTCGTGCCCTGCAGGATCGTTTCGGCAATCGTCTCGGCAGACTGGTGCACGTGGGGGCGCGTCATGCCTATCCACTGGCAATGGTCCGCGCCGATCGCTGCACGGCGACGCGCCTGGCTCTTGCGGGAAACGCAGCGCACACGGTGCATCCGGTCGCCGGTCAGGGGTTCAATCTCGGCATGCGCGATGTGGCGGTGCTTGCCGAGCTGATCGGTGATGCCTGCGCGCGCGGTGACGATCCAGGCGCGGCGGACGTGCTGCGCCAGTATGAGCGGTGGCGCGCCGGCGATCACCGCCGTGTCATCGGCTTCACCGACACGCTGGTCCGGGTCTTTTCCAGCGAGTCCGCCCCAGTGGCAATGGCGCGCAACCTGGGCCTCATCGCCTTCGATCTTCTCCCCCCGCTGAAGAAGGCGCTGATGCGTCACAGCATGGGTATTGCCGGGCGTCTGCCGCGTCTGGCGCGTGGTCTGCCGGTATGAGCATCGAGCGCTGCGACGTCGCCATCGTTGGTGCCGGGATGATCGGTGCGGCGCTTGCCGCGCTGCTCGTTCGAACCGGCCTGAAGGTCACGGTGATCGAAGCCAGCAGCATCGACGCCGCTCCTCCTCGCCGCAGAGGCGAAGGCCGTGTCTCGGCGCTTAATGCCGCTGCGGAGCGCATTCTCGACGTCGCCGGGGTGTGGCCGGCGATCCTCGCCGATGGCGCCTGTCCTTATCGGGAGATGCAGGTCTGGGATGCCCGCGGCACGGGGCGGATCCACTTCGACTGCGCCGATATCGGCGCACCCAGGCTCGGCTACATCGTGGATAACCGCGCCGTTGTCGACGCGCTGATC
The DNA here is from genome assembly GCA_964581365.1 of uncultured Chromatiales bacterium. Classification (GTDB taxonomy): domain Bacteria; phylum Pseudomonadota; class Gammaproteobacteria; order SZUA-140; family SZUA-140; genus JAITWN01. The sequence goes on along the minus strand of CAZOOF010000004.1, from coordinate 61,954 downwards.
GATCATCTGCGCGCCGCGCCGGGACTGCGGTTCCGGGCCCCGGCCAGGTTGTCGGCGCTGCGCCATGCCGGAGATTCGGTGATCCTCGAGCTGGAGGATGGCGGCCAGATCGCTGCGCGGCTGGTGGTCGGCGCCGATGGTGCGAGTTCGCACGTGCGAACCCTGGCTGGGCTTCAGGTCAGGAGACACGACTACGGACAGCTCGCTATCGTCGCCGCCGTGGACACAGAGTTGCCGCATGACTATGTGGCCAGGCAGCGTTTCCTGCCGACAGGGCCGCTGGCTTTTCTGCCGCTTGCCGATGGCCGCTGTTCGATAGTCTGGTCGACGCGGACCGATCATGCCGAAGCACTGCTCGCGGCCGATGAGCGATCCTTTCTCAACGAGCTAGGGCTGGCATTCGAACACAGGCTGGGTTCGATCAGGGCCTGCGGATCGCGCGCCGCGTTTCCCCTGCGCCGTCAGCACGCCACCGCTTACGTGGCGCCGCGGATCGCGCTGGTCGGCGATGCTGCGCACGTGGTGCATCCGCTCGCAGGCCAGGGAGCCAATCTCGGGTTTCTCGATGCCGCTGCGCTCGCGGAAGTCATCATCGAGGCCGAAAGGAAGGCTCATGACCTCGGATCCATGCGTGTGCTGCGTCGCTACGAGCGCTGGCGCAAGGGCGACAACCTCGCCACCATGTGGGCTATGGAAGGTTTCGAGCGCCTGTTTTCATCGTCACTGCCGATGGCTGGCATGGCGCGAAGCGCCGGCCTCAATCTCGCCAATGCGGTAACACCAGTCAAGAACATCCTTGTGCGCCGCGCCATGGGTCTGTGCGGTGATCTGCCCGCGCTGGCTCGCGGTCCCGCGCTGTAGTTTCTCTGAGGGTTCTCTCGATGATGTCTCTCCGTTTTACCGTCGTGCTCGTCGTATTCGTCATGCTGCTCGTCGAGACGATGGCGCCGGGATCGCTCCCCGCGGATTTCCTGCACTCGATTGCGGCTTCGCTGACGTCATCGGGCGCTGTGCTCGAGGCGCTTATGTGCGTTCTCATGTTTGGCGCAGCGGTGCAGCTTCGCCCCCGGGGTTCCTGGCGGACCGTGGTGCTGGGCGGCAATCTTGCGCTGCTGACGACCGCGCTCGCGATAGCCCTGGTGGCGGCTGCCACGCGTTGGGTCTGCACCCGCCTCGGTATCGAACTGCCGCTGGCATACGCCTTCGCGTTCGCTGCCCTGATCACGCCCTCCGAACCGCTGGCGATGCTGCGCGCGGTGGCGTTGGGAGGCTCGAGCGCGGTTGGCCGACGGGTGATGGCCGAACCTCTGCTTGCGTGCATGCTTGGACTGGTGATCTATGAGGTGGCGCTGGCGCGGGCCGATGGCGTTCGCGGTGCGATCTCAGCAATGGTGCTGGAGCAGGCGGGCGGCGCCCTGCTGCTCGGCGCATGTCTGGGGCTGGCGATGATGTGGGTGCTGCGGCTTGGAGCGCACGCGCTGCTTGCGGCCGTCGCGGCAGCAGGCACCGTTCTGGCGTGCTGGTACGCCGGACAGACGCTACCGTTGAATGGCCCGCTGGCTGCTGCCTGCGCCGGCCTGCTGATGGCGTTTCAACGCGATGAGGCTTTCGGCGATGGCATCCAGCGTGCGCGTCTGGAATTGTGGTCCGCGTGGGTGGCCAATCTGCTGGCGGCGCTGCTGCCGATCGCTCTTGGGGTGGTTCTTGTGACCCTGGAGATCCCGGGCCGCCACCTGGCAGCGGCAGCCTTCCTGCTGCCGCTCGTGGTACTGCTGCCGCGGATCCTGGCTGCAGCCTCGATATGGCTGTTCGGCTTGCGTCACCAGCTGCCGGATGAGTTGCCCCGGATCGCGGCCTGGACGGGCATGCGCGGCGGCTTCGCCGTGGTGCTGGTGCTGATGCTGGCGCAAAGCGCGGATGTGGCGCTGATCGCGGTGACAACTTTCGCCGTACTGGTGTTTTCGCTGCTGCTGCAGTGGCCGGCCTTCGGCCTGTATCTGGCTTCGAAGCGTCCGCTGGACCCGGCGAGTAAAGATGATGAGCGGCTCGATGAGGCCGATCAGCGCAAGCCGGTTTCGGAGTGATGATGGGCCGACTGACAGGGCATTACGTGACCGCACGCAGCGCATCGAGCGCCTGTGGCGTCCCCACATCCCGCCATTCGCCCGGGTAGGATTCGCCGCTGACCTGCGCCCGCGCCGCTGCCGCTCGCAGCAGCGGGGCAAGCGGGAAGGCGCCGGGGGAGCAGCCGGCGAACAGCTCCGGGCGCAGCACCGCAACGCCCGTATAGGTGAGGCGGTCGTTTTCTCCGTTACCGACCAGGCCGTCCTGCAGGGTGAAATCCCCGGCGGGATTGTGGGCGGGATTCGGCGCCAGCACGAGATGCGCGAGCCCGCGCGGGTTGCGGGGCAGCGAGCCGAACGGAAAGTCCGTCCAGATATCGGCATTGACGACGAGGAACGGGGCCGGGCCGAGCAGGGGCAGTGCGTTGAAGATGCCGCCGCCGGTCTCCAGCCCGCACTCGCCTTCCCGCGACCACTCGATCTTCACACCATGATTCGAGCCGTCGCCCAGACGTTCTTCGATCAATGAGCCGAGCCAGGCGTGATTGATCACCAGGCGGGTGTATCCCTCTGCGCGCAGCCGTATGAGGTGATGTTCGATGAGCGCGTGCCCGCCAACTTCCAGCAACGGCTTGGGCACGGTGTCGGTGAGAGGGCGCAGCCTTTCCCCGCGTCCGGCAGCGAGGATCATCGCCTTCATTGCGGACGTTCCCGGTCAGCAGGCATCTTCCGGCCGCTGTTCGCGTGACAGCAGTGCCTTCACCGCATCCAGTGGCGGCTTGCCGCCATGAACCACAGCGTTCACCTCGCGCGAAATGGGCATGTCGACTCCGAGGGAGTCGGCGAGGGTAATTACCTCGCGAGCGGTCTGTACGCCCTCGACCACCTGGGAAATGGACGCCAGTGCTTCGTCCACGGTATGCCCGCGGCCCAGCGCCAGGCCGAACTTGCGGTTGCGAGACTGATCATCGGTGCAGGTCAGCACCAGGTCACCGAGTCCGGCCAGCCCGGAGAAGGTTTCGCGGCGACCTCCGAGCGCCACACCCAGGCGAATGATCTCGGCGAGCCCGCGCGTGACCAGGGCGGCGCGGGTGTTGGCGCCGAATCCCAGGCCATCGGCGATGCCGGCGGCAATCGCCAGGACATTCTTTACCGCGCCACCGACGCTGACGCCGATAATGTCCTCGCTGGTATAGACGCGGAAGCGGTCGTTGCCCAGGCGCGCCGCCAATGAGGCGGCGAAGGGCGAGTCGTCGGCCGCCACGGTGACGGCGGTAGGCAGGCCGCGCGCCACTTCCATGGCGAAGGTGGGGCCGGAGATGACTGCGTGCGCGGAGGCGGACGGAAGCTCGTCGCGGGCCACCTGGTGAAGCAGGTGGCCGCTGCCAGGGTCGAATCCCTTGGTCGCCCAGGCGAGTCTGACCGGCCCGGGCGCGTGCGCCGCAATGGCGCGCAGCGTTTCACGAAAGCCCACGCTGGGCACCGCGATCAGCAGATCACGGGTATGGGCGAGGGCGCGGTCCAGCCGTTCTTCGGGCTCGAGCGCTGGCGGCAATTCGATCCCCGGAAGAAAGGCGGCATTGGTCCGCGAGGCGCGCATCTCCTGCAGGTGTGCGGGGTCGCGCGACCAGACCAGGGTGCGTACTCCGTTGCCGGCCAGCAGGACCGCGAGGGCGGTTCCCCAGGAGCCCGCGCCGACAACGAGTACCGGAGTTTCCTGTTCGGAGACCATCTGTTCCAGTGCGATGCCGGGTTGCTGCCCGGTGGATCAGGCGTCGGCGGGCTGCTGCGACTGCTCCGCCTTCTGGCTTTGCTGATGCTGGAGGTACAGCGCGTCGAAATTGACCGGCGCAAGCATCAGGGGAGGGAAGCCGCCCTTGGCTACCAGGCTGGCGACCGTTTCACGCAGGAACGGATAAAGCACGCCCGGGCAATAGATGCCGAGCAGCTGACGCAGTTCTTCGCCTTCAAAGCCGGTGGCTTGGAATTCGCCTGCCTGCTGTACTTCAACCAGATACGCGACGCGCTCACCGAGTTTCACCGTGATGGTGATGGTAACCGTTACCTCGTAGAACTCGCCGCCCATCGCGCGCGCCTGATTCTGCAGGTTCATGTTGACGTCGGGCGTCCATTTCTCCTCGTTGAAGATCTGCGGCGCGTTCGGGCTTTCAAAAGAGATATCGCGAGTATAGAGGCGGCGGATGGCAAACGTTTTCTGGTTGCCGGCCGCCTGGCCGTTATCGGTGCTCGAATTGCTTGTTTCGGCCATGCCGGGTTTTCCTCTTGGTGAAAAATAGCGGGCGATATGTCGCTCCGCGACAGCGGATTACGATAGCACGGAGTTTCCCTACGTACTATGTTCCTTTCCCGGTCCCGCGCTCCAGCGGCAGTCCCGCGCTGCGCCAGGCCATCAATCCGCCCCGCAGCTTGTGGACCGGCTCGAAGCCGGCGCTGCGCAGCCGGGCGCAGGCGTGCGCCGCCTGCCGCCCGCTTTCGCAATACACCAGCAGCGGGCGGTCGCGATGAGGCTGAAGGTCTTCCATGCGGCTGTCCAGCAGCGCAAACGGGATGTTGATGGATCCGACGATGTGGCCCTTGGCGAACTCGTCGTCGGCGCGAACGTCGAGCGGCAACGCGTTCTCATGGTTGATCAGTTCGACAGCCTGGACTGGGCCGACTTCAGTAAAACCGAGCAACCGACCCTTGCCGAGATTCACGAACAGCAGGCCAAGGATTACAATGAGCGCCAGGAACAGATACCAGTTGTCGAGAATGAAGGTTCCGAGATTTTCCATTGGTGCGGTTCTGCGCTGCGCCGGATGGCGGTGAAAAACGCATTAGCTTATTCGATATCCCGGCCTCGTACCACCGGCCAGCAGCACGGCCGGTATACAAGACCTTAAACTTCGTCTAGATTTCACATGGTGGACAACAAGAAACGACCGCGACCGCTCGCGCTGCTCATCCTGGATGGTTGGGGATACAGCGAAGACCCGCAAGGCAATGCCATCCTAGCCGCGCGCAAGCCAACCTGGGATCGCCTGTGGAAGGATTATCCCCGCACCCTGATCCAGGGATCCGGCAATTATGTCGGGCTGCCTGCCGATCAGATGGGCAACTCCGAAGTCGGCCACCTCAACATGGGTGCCGGCAGGGTGGTCTATCAGGAGATTACCCGTATCGACCGCGCGATCGAGCTTGGCGATTTCGATGCCAATCCGGTGCTGAACGAAGCCCTGGAGCGGGTCGCCGCCTCTGGTCGATCGGTGCACGTGCTCGGCCTGCTGTCGGAGGGCGGCGTACACTCCCGCCAAGAGCATATGCACGCCATGCTCCGCCTGGCGGCGCGGCGGGTGGACCCGCGCAGAATTCATCTGCATGCATTCCTCGATGGCCGGGATACGCCCCCGCGCAGCGCCGCGGCGAATATTGCGGCCGCCATGGAGCTTGCGAACGAGCTCGGCGGCGGTCATCTGGCTTCCATGATCGGGCGCTATTACGCCATGGACCGGGACAGCCGCTGGGAAAGGACCCGGCTTGCCTACGACTTGCTGGCCGAGGGGCGGGCCGAATATGTGGCCGCTGATCCGCTGCAGGCGCTCGAGCAGGCGTACGAACGCGGCGAAAGCGATGAGTTCGTCAGGCCGATCGCCATCGCGCGCGACGGTGAGCCGGTGCGGATCGGGGAGGGCGACCTGGTCGTGTTCATGAATTTCCGCGCCGACCGTGCGCGGCAGATCACGCGCGCCTTCGTCGAGGAGCCCTTTGCAGGCTTCGAGCGTACGGCGCCGCGACTGCAGGAGTTCGTCACGCTCACCGAGTACAGCAAGGACTTTGCCGTTCCGGTCGCTTTCCCTCAGGGGCGCATTGAAAAGGTCATGGGCGAGTGGCTCGAGCACCTCGGCATGACTCAGCTGCGCGTTGCCGAGACCGAAAAGTACGCGCACGTCACCTTCTTCTTCGACGGTGGCGCCGATCGGGTCTTCGACGGCGAAGAACGCATACTGGTGCCTTCGCCTCGCGTGGCCACCTATGATCTGCAGCCCGAAATGAGCGCGCCGGAAGTGACCGATCGCCTCGTCGACGCAATCACTGCCGAGCGCTTCGATGTGATCATCTGCAATTTCGCCAATGCCGACATGGTGGGTCATACCGGAAATTTCGATGCCGCGGTGCAGGCGATCGAAACTCTGGACACCTGCCTAGGGCGCATCTACGAGGCCTTGCGCAAGGTCGGCGGCGAAATGATCGTCACCGCGGATCATGGCAACGCCGAGCGCATGACGGATGAAACCACCGGCCAGAGCCATACCGCGCATACTTCCAACCCGGTGCCTTTCGTGTACGTCGGCCGTCCGGCACGCATCCTGCGGCAGGGCCAAGGAGCGCTGTCGGACATCGCCCCGACGATGCTTTATCTGATGGGGGTCGGCAAGCCGGCGGAGATGGACGGGCAGCCGCTGGTGGAGCTGGTCGAGGACTGATGCGCCGGGATCGGTCGGGCGTCGGCGAATGAGCCCGCGCCGCTCAGTTCGCCTGCGCGGGCTGCTGTGGCCGGAGAACGGACGGCTGCATCATCTGCTTCTCGGTGCGCTTTTCGCCTCCTCATTGGGTTGGCCGATGGCGCAAGCGGATGACGAGGCGGCCCGTGAACGTCAGCGTCTCGAGGAACTGCGCCGCGAGATTGGAAAGCTGAGCGATACCCTTTCGGGCGCGCGGGATCAGCAGGCAAAACTGCGGGAAGAGCTGCGCAAGAGCGAAACCGAAATCGGCCGGCTCAGCCGGACACTGCGCGAACTGGACGAGCGGCGGCGGGTCGGGGCGGCGGAGCTGGCGCGACTCGAGGAAGAAGGCCGGCGAGCCGAAGCCGAACTGTCAGGCCAGCGCGAAGCGCTCGAGCGGCAGCTCGTGGCGGCATACGCCATGGGCCACGATAGCCATCTGAAGATCATCTTCAATCAGCATGATCCCTCCAGCCTTGGGCGCACCCTCCAGTACTACGATTACTTCAACCGGGCCCGTATCGAGCGGATGGAGTCGTTTCGCGCCGTCGCTGCGGAGATTGCCGGCTTGCGCGCGGGAATTCGCGCGGAACAGGAACGGCTGGAATCGCTTCGTGCCGAGCGTGCGCGGCAGCTGAACGCGCTGGGGGAGCAGCGCGAAGCGCGACAGAAGACGCTCGCCCGGCTGGAGCGCGATATCGCCACCAGGGAACGCCGCCTCGATGCGCTCCGGGAGGACGAACAGGCGCTGGCCGCGCTGGTAGATCGCCTGCAGGCGACGATCCGCGAGCTGCCGCCCGGGTTCGACCTTCCCGGAAACGCCTCCTTTGCCAGCCTGAAAGGCAGGCTGCCATGGCCGGTGCAGGGGAAAATCGCGGCGCGTTTCGGTGCCAGCCGGGAAGTGGAAAGGATGAACTGGCGCGGCACTCTCATCGATGCCGAGGAGGGAGCCGAAGTGCGCTCGATTTACCATGGGCGGGTGGTCTTCGCTGACTGGATGCGAGGATTCGGTCTGCTTGTGATCATCGACCATGGGGGCGGCTACATGAGCCTCTACGGACACAACCAGAGTTTGTACAAGGCGGTGGGTGACCGGGTGCGCGCGGGCGAAGTGATTGCTACGGTGGGCAGCAGTGGTGGCCAGCCCCGGCCCGGTCTGTATTTCGAGATCCGCCACAAGGGCGTTCCCGACAATCCTGCGGTGTGGTGCCGGGCGCTGCCCAACTCCGGATCCTCCAAAGGTTGAAGGGGTTTCTGATAAACTGAAGCAAATTCCGGTCCGGAACTTCTATCCTGATCCAATCGCGGACGTGGCCGATACACGTCCAGAGGCAAACAGATGAAACAGACGAGAAAGAGTATTCTGGTGCTGATGCTGGGCCTGGGGCTGGGCGTGTCGCTCAGCATCGGCCAGGGCGTCTTCGCCGAGCGGGAGAACGTCCGCGCGCCGTTGCCGCTGGAGGAACTGCGCACGTTTACCGATGTTTTCGCCAGCATCAAGAATAATTACGTCGAGTCGGTCGACGACAAGGATCTGATCGACAACGCCGTCCGCGGCATGCTCTCCGGACTCGATCCCCATTCGTCGTTCCTGGACCGTGATGCGTATTCGGAACTGCAGGTCGGCACCAGCGGTGAGTTCGGCGGCCTCGGTATCGAGGTCGGGATGGAGGATGGATTCGTCAAGGTGATCGCGCCGATCGACGATACGCCGGCCCAGCGGGCGGGAGTGGAGGCGGGCGATCTCATCGTGCGACTCGACGATACCCCGGTCAAGGGCCTGACGCTCAAGGAAGCCGTCGATATCATGCGCGGCAAGCCGGGCACCGATATCACCCTGACCATCGTGCGCGAAGGGCTGAGCGCGCCGATCAAGACGACTATCACCCGCGCGGTCATCAAGGTCAAGAGCGTGCGCAGCGAACTGCTCGAGCAGGGCTTCGGCTATCTGCGCATCACGCAGTTCCAGTCCGGCACCGGCGACAATATGCTGCAGGGCATCGCTTCCCTGCGTGAGCAGAACGGTGAGCCGCTGCAGGGTCTGGTCCTCGATCTGCGCAACAACCCCGGGGGCGTGCTCAACGCCGCTGTCGATGTGTCCGATGCTTTCCTGACCAAAGGCATGATCGTCTACACCGAGGGCCGGACAGAGGGTTCCCGGATCGAGTTCAGCGCGACGCCGGGCGATGTGCTCGATGGCGCGCCGATCGTGGTGCTGGTGAACGTCGGTTCGGCCTCGGCCAGCGAGATCGTCGCCGGCGCTCTGCAGGATCACAAGCGCGCCATCATCATGGGGAACCGTACCTTCGGCAAGGGCTCAGTGCAGACCATTCTGCCGATGAACAACGGCACTGCCCTCAAGCTGACGACCGCGCGTTACTTCACGCCATCAGGTCGCTCGATCCAGGCTGAAGGAATCACGCCGGATATCCAACTGGAGAACATGCGTCTGGCGGCTGCCGATGACAATGGGATCAGCGCGGTCAAGGAGAGCGACCTGTCCCGCCATCTCGGCAACGGGCGCGAAGCGGACACCAAGCCGGCAGCTCCGGAAAACACGTCTGACAAGCCGAAGTCTTCGAGTGCGGCTGATGACTACCAGCTCTATGAGGCATTGAATCTGCTCAAGGGGCTGGCCATCATGAAACAGCGTTCCTGATCCTGTGCGGGCGGCCATGCGGCCGGTCCTCGCCTGGCGTTCGGAGGGCGGATGCATGGCTTCCGCCTTCCTGCGCCGGGTGGCTGCGCTGTTTGTTATCGCCGCGCTTCTCCAGGTCCCGTTCGCGCTAGGCGAGGAGCGCCCGCTCATCGCCATCATCGTCGATGATCTTGGCCATCGTCCCGGCCTCGACAGGCGAGTGATAGACCTTCCCGGCGCCGTCACCTGCGCCTTTCTCCCCCACGCGCCTCATGCCGCCCGCCTCGCCGGGCTGGCGGACGCATTTGGCAAGGAAGTGATGCTGCACATGCCCATGGAAGCCTTGGCGGAAGCAGCGAGCGGCGATGAGTTTCTCGACATGAGCATGAGTCGGGACACCTTCGTCGGGCTGCTGCAGGCAGGATTGGCAGCCGTGCCGCAGGCGCGGGGGGTGAACAACCATATGGGCAGTCTCCTGACCCAGTCCCCGCTGCGGATGCAGTGGCTGATGGAGGAGCTGCGCCAGCGCGAGGGGCTTTATTTCGTCGACAGCTACACCAGTGTTCGCAGTGTTGCCTGGCAGGTCGCCGCCGCAAACCGCCTGCCCAGTGCGCGGCGTGATGTGTTCCTGGACGCGAGTCGCGATCCGGACGCGATTGCCTTTCAGTTTCAGCGACTGCTGCGCCTCGCCCGGCAGCGCGGCAGTGCGATCGCCATCGCCCACCCCTATCCGGAGACGGTAGAATTTCTCGAGCGGCGACTGCCCGAACTGGAAGCGGAGGGTGTCGCGCTGGTATCCGTGTCACGACTGATCCAGAGTCGTGAGGCGCGGGAGGCCGGGGCTGTGTTCGCAGGCGCAGAAGGAGCAGAATTCTGAGCCGCTGCACGGGTCAGCGGATGGCACTGAAGGAGGCGTGCAAATGGCAAGGATACTGGTTCCGTTAGCCCAGGGCTGCGAGGAATTGGAGGCGGTGACGGTGATCGATCTGCTGCGCCGCGCCGGCCAGGATGTCGAAACGGCCGGACTCGAGGAGGGGGTGGTAACCGCCAGTCGCGGCACGCGGCTGGTTCCGGATATCACCCTGGACGAGGCGCTGGAGCGCGATTACGACATGGTCGTGCTGCCAGGCGGCCAGCCGGGGTCCAATAACCTTGCCGACGACCCCCGAGTTCGCACACTGCTCGATCGGGTCGTCGATCAGGGCGGGCACGCGGCTGCGATCTGTGCCGCGCCGCTGGTGCTGGCCAGGGCGGGCCTGTTGCGCGGTCGGCGCGTGACCGCTTTTCCGGGCGTGCTGGAGAAGGAGTCCCTGGCTGGTGTCGAGATTACCCGGGAGGATGTGGTCATCGACGGCCCGGTGGTGACCTCACGCGGGCCTGGAACGGCGATGGATTTCGCGCTGGCGCTGATCGAGCGGCTGGCGGGATCGCAGGTGCGCAGGCAGGTGGAAGACGAACTGCAGCGTCCGGCCGCTCCCCCCTCACCCCATGACGCGCCCTCTGAGCAGGGCGAACGCCCCGACGCCCCGGGCTAGCCCGGCTAGGGGGGGGGCTCCGGCGCGGCGCCTCGCCTCGGCCGGGGCTCCGGTCCACAGCAGTGCGCCGCAGATCAGCAGCGCCGCGCCGGTAATCGCCCAGACCATCCCGCGATGGTTGCGACGGAGGCTAGCCTCGACTTCGGTCAGCTGCCGTGAATGCCATTCCAGTCGCAGTCGCTCCTCCCGCACCATCTTCAGCGTGTCGTAGACCAGATCCGGCAGTTCGGGAAGCTGCATCGCCCAGCGTGGGGCGCGTTCGCGCAGCGAGGCGACGATGCCGGGCAGCCCGCGATGTTCCTGCATCCAGCGCTCGAGGAAGGGCTTTGCGGTCTGCCACAGATCGAGATCGGGGTACAGCTGACGTCCCAGTCCCTCGATGTTGAGCAGCGTCTTCTGCAGCAGAACCAGTTGCGGCTGCACTCTCGCGTCGAAACGCCGCGCGGTCTGGAACAGGTTGAGCAGCAGGCGGCCGAAGGAAATATCCTTGAGCGGCCGTTCGAATATCGGCTCGCACACCGCGCGGATCGCAGACTCAAATTCGTCGACACGGGTATGCTTCGGCACCCATTCGGACTGTACATGCAGTTCAGCGACGCGGCGGTAGTCACGGTTGAAGAAGGCAAGGAAGTTCTCCGCCAGATAGCGCTGATCCTCGGCGCTCAGGGTGCCCATGATGCCGAAATCCACGGCGATGTACTGGCCCTGGGGGCTGACGAAGATATTGCCCGGGTGCATGTCCGCATGGAAAAAATTGTGACGGAACACCTGGGTGAAGAAAATTTCCACGCCGCGCTCCGACAGGCGGCGGAAGTCTATGCCCTGCTCGCGCAGCTTATCGATGTCGCCGATCGGCGTACCGTGGATGCGCTCCATGACCATGACATTCTGCCGAGTCCAGGGCCAGTACACTTCCGGGACATAAAGCATCGGTGAGTCGAGGAAGTTACGGCGCAGCTGGGAAGCGTTCGATGCTTCGCGGACGAGATCGAGCTCGTCCATGATCGTCTTCTCGTACTCGGCCACCACCTCTCTGGGACGCAGCCGCGGGCCTTCGGACCAGTAGCGCTCGACGTATCCGGCGATGATCTTCATCAACTCGACGTCGCGCCGGATCAGACGATCGATGCCTGGGCGCACGACCTTGACGATCACCTCCTTGCCATCGAGGAGGGTTGCCGCGTGCACCTGCGCGATCGATGCGGAGGCAAACGGTTCGGTGTCGAAGTTGCGGAAGATTTCGTTGAGCGGCTTTCCGTACGCATCCTCTACGATGGCGCGCGCCACGCTGCCGGGGAAGGGCGGCACATTGTCCTGCAGCTGCGCCAGCTCCTCGGCGATATCGTCCGGCAGCAGATCCCGACGAGTCGACAGGATCTGACCGAACTTGACGAAGATCGGTCCGAGATCCTCCAGGGTGCGCCGGATGCGCGGCGCCCGAGGTTCACGCTGACGCCGGAACCAGTTCCAGGGGAGCAGATAGGCAACGAAGCGCACCGGCCGGAAAAGTGGCAGATCCAGTATGATCTCATCCAGTCCGTGGCGGACCAGGACCAGATTGATGTGGAGCAGGCGCAGGATCTGGCCCGGTCTTCCGATCATTTGCCGGTCTCTCCGCGCCGCCTCTGCAGCCGGGCTATCCGCTGCTGGAGCCGGTCGACATCGTGGCGCAGAACGTCGACTTCATCGAGGAAGGATGCGGTGTCATGGCGGTCGGCGAGCATCCGCGATTCCTCGCGCAGATACTCTCCCAGGGCATGTCGGAGCGAATCGCCTCCGTCCGCGGCCCAGCGGCGCAGGCCACGCGCCAGATTGCCCAACTGGTGGGCGAGCACATCGCCGGTCAGGCGAGACATCTGTTCTTCGAGATCGATGTCCAGCTTTCCGAACAGCGCGCGCAGCGCGGTGCCCGCCTGCAGGTCGCCGGTGATCTGCATGTCGCCACGCTGCAGCGCTGCCTGGGCATCGTCGCTGAGGCCGTGACGCAGCAGAGCCAGCGTCGAACCACTGATGATGGTGTCCGGTGCGCGCTCTGCCTCGCTGCGCAAGCGCAGCTCTCCGTCATCCACCTCGATATAACAGCGCAAGGCTGGCGCCCTGGTGCTGATCCCGATCAGCTTGCCGCGCAGCGGCGCCAGGCGTTCCGAGGCGTCTTCATCCAGGGATAGCAGCTTGTTGAGCGAGCGTTCGAGCAGCTTCAGGCTGGTATCCTGCAGGAGCGTACCGGGTTCCATGAGAATGGGTCAGACCTTGTAGCCGCGATGGATCGCCACCACTCCCGCCGAAAGATTGATGTGGTCGCAATGGGCGTATCCCGCCTCTTCCATCAGCGCCTGCAGGGCGGCCTGATCGGGGTGCATGCGAATCGATTCGGCAAGGTAACGGTAACTGCTCTCATCGCCGGCAACGACGCGTCCGATCAGCGGGAGCATGCGGAAGGAATAGACGTCATAGAGGGCGGCGACAGGGCGGGTCCGGGGGTGAGAAAACTCCAGGACCAGCAGTTTGCCGCCTGGCTTGAGCACGCGCAGGATCGAGCGGAGGGCTGCCGCCTTGTTGGTGACATTGCGCAGGCCGAACGCCATGGTGACGACATCGAAGCTGTCATCGGCGAAGGGCAGGCGCTCGGCATCGGCCTGGGCGTAAGCGACCGTGCCGGCGATCCCGCGATCTATCAGCCGATTTCTTCCGATCTCCAGCATGGCGGCATTGATATCGGCGGCGATGACGCTGCCCGATGCACCTGCCCGTCGCGCCAGCGCCGCGGTGAGATCTCCGGTGCCGGCGGCGAGATCGAGCACGCGCTGTCCCGGTGCGACCGCTGCCATCTCGATGGCGATGCGTTTCCATATCCGATGGATGCCGAGAGACATCAGATCGTTCATCAGATCGTAGCGGTTCGCCACCGAGTCGAATACGCCGCGCACGCGACGTGCCTTTTCGTGTACGGAAACCTGCTCGAATCCGAAATGAGTCGATTGCGGCCGTTGTGGATCTTCCATGGATTGTCTCAGGATCCTTGTCCGGTCTGTTCGTAACCGGCTCGTCGCAGTTTTTCGAGGTACAGCTGTCGGAATTCGTCCTGCTTTGCGCCGAGACGATAGAGCAGATCCCAGGTGTAAAGACCCGTGTCATGGCCATCGTCGAAGATCAGCTTGACGGCGTAATTTCCTACCGGCTCGATGGCGGCGATGTTCACGTTTTCCTTGCCGACCTGCAGCACTTCCTGGCCCGGCCCGTGTCCGCGCACCTCGGCCGATGGCGAATATACGCGGAGCAGCTCGCACGGTATGCTGAAGCGTGCACCGTCGTCGAAAGTGACCTCCAGTACGCGCGAACGCTGGTGCAGACGGATTTCCGTTGGAATGGCCTGGGCGTTCATGTCACAGAATGTAGCGGCTGAGGTCTTCGTTTTCGACCAGGGCATCGAGATAGCTGTCGACATAGGCGGCGTCGATGGCGACTGTCTGGCCTCCGCGATCCGATGCCTCGAAGGACAGCGTTTCCATTACCCGCTCCATGACCGTATGCAAGCGTCGCGCTCCGATGTTTTCGGTCCGCTCGTTGACCTGCCACGCGATCTCGGCGAGGCGCGCAATGCCGTCGTCGGTAAATTCCACGGTGAGATTCTCCGTTGCCATCAGCGCCTTGTACTGCTCGGTGAGTGAGGCGTTCGGTTCGGTGAGAATGCGAATGAAATCCTCGGCGGTCAGCGCATTGAGCTCCACGCGGATGGGGAGGCGTCCCTGCAGCTCCGGAATGAGATCCGAAGGCTTGCTCAGGTGAAAGGCTCCCGAGGCGATGAACAGTATGTGATCGGTGCGGATGGTTCCGAGCTTGGTGCTGACGGTGGAGCCTTCGACCAGGGGCAGGAGATCGCGCTGCACGCCTTCTCGTGAAACGTCCGGCCCATGCCCGCCGTCCGAGCGGCGGGCGATCTTGTCAATCTCGTCTATGAACACGATGCCGTTCTGTTCCGCGTTCTCCAGAGCCCGAGTCTTGATCTCATCCTCGTTGATCAGCCGTGCGGCCTCTTCATCCGTGAGCAGGCGGAAGGCTTCGCGAATCGGCATGCGGCGCCGCTTGGTCTGTTGTCCGGCGAAGTTGCGGAACAGACTCTGAAGCTGGCTGCTCATCTCCTCCATGCCCGGCGGCGCCATGATTTCCACGCCAACCGGAGCCGCGCTTACCTCGATCTCGATCTCGGTATCGTCGAGGTCGCCTTCACGAAGCTTCTTGCGGAATTTCTGCCGCGTGGCACTGTCCTCATCACTGCGCGCATCCACGCCCCGCGCCGGTGGCAAGAGCACATCGAGGATGCGGTCTTCCGCCAGATCCTCGGCCCGCCGCCGCACCCGGGCCATTTCCTGCTCGCGCGTCATCTTGAGCGACATTTCAGCCAGTTCGCGGATGATCGACTCGACATCGCGGCCGACATACCCGACCTCGGTGAACTTGCTGGCCTCCACCTTGACGAAGGGCGCGTTCACCAGCCGGGCGATGCGGCGCGCGATTTCGGTCTTGCCGACGCCGGTGGGCCCGATCATCAGAATGTTCTTGGGGGTGATCTCGTTGCGCAGATCATCGGCTACCTGCATGCGGCGCCAGCGGTTGCGCAAGGCGATCGCGACTGCGCGCTTGGCGGCCTGCTGCCCGACGATGTGCTTGTCGAGTTCCTGGACTATCTCTCTGGGGGTCATTTCGGACATCAGACTGCCACCGTTCCTTCCGCCGGAAGCTCTTCGATCGCCAGCGTGTGATTGGTGTAGATGCAGATGTCGGCGGCAATCGCCAGACCGCGTTCCACGATGGTGCGCGGTGGCAGGTCGGTATTCTCGATCAGCGCGCGGGCGGCGGCCAGAGCGAAAGGACCACCGGAGCCGATCGCCATCACTGGGTGTTCGGGTTCGATGACATCCCCGTTGCCCGAGATGATCAGTGAGGCGTCGAGGTCCGCAACCACCAGCAGCGCTTCCAGCCGACGGAGAATGCGGTCCGTGCGCCAGTCCTTGGCGAGCTCGACGGCGGAGCGGACGAGATTGCCGGAGTGTTTCTCCAGCTTGCCTTCAAATCGCTCGAAAAGCGTGAACGCGTCCGCCGTGCCGCCGGCAAATCCGGCCAGCACCTTGCCGTTGTAAAGCCGTCGCACCTTGCGCGCATTGGCCTTCATGACCGTGTTGCCGAGCGAGACCTGGCCATCGCCACCGATGGCGACCCGGCCGTTGCGCCGCACCGACAGAATGGTAGTTCCTCGGAACTGCTCCAAGTCCTTCTCTCCGCCTGGAATCCTGAACCGATGATTGTACACCATCGTTCATGGCGGACGGCGCGGTCAGTCGCGCGGGCGGCGGCGCGCGCGCGGGTGGGCCTGGTCATAGACCTGGGCCAGGTGCTGAAAGTCGAGGTGCGTATAGATCTGGGTGGTAGACAGGTCGGCGTGGCCGAGCAATTCCTGCACTGCGCGCAGGTCGCCGGACGATTCCAGCAGGTGGGTGGCAAACGCATGGCGCAGCATGTGGGGATGAAGCCGGGAATCGAGGCCCTGCCGTTGTCCCCAGGCGGCGATCCGCGCCTGAACGCTGCGCGCCGACAGCCGTTTGCCGCTCTTGGCCAGGAACAGGGCCAACTCACCGGGAGGGCGCCTGGCTTCCGCAGCCTGCAGGTAGCGCTGCACGGCGGAGCGCGCCGCCGTGCCCACTGGCACGATGCGCGCCCGCGCGCCTTTGCCGGTAACCCGTACCACACATTCCCGCAGGTCGATATCTCCGAGATCGAGCGACAATACTTCGGCCAAGCGTAACCCGGACGAGTAGATCAGTTCCATCAGCGCCAGATCCCGCGCGGCGAGAAAGTCGGTGGCATCGGCGTCGAGCAGGCGCGCGGCCTGGTCGACATCCAGGGTCTCGGGCAGCCGCCGGCGGACCTGAGGCGAGCGGACGCCCAGCGCCGGATTGCGCTCGATCTGTCCGGCGTCGACCAGCCAGGCGAAGAATGCGCGCAAGGAGGACAGCAGACGCTGCAGGCTGCGCGCGCCAAGTCCGCGGCGATGCTCCGCGGCGATGAAATCCTGTATCCGGGAGGAGGCGATCGCCTTGCATGAGGTGCAGCCGTGAGCGGCGCACCAGCCGCGGAAACTCTCGAGATCGCGCAGATATGCCCGGGTAGTGCGCGGTGACATCCCGCGGGCGTCGAGGTGGGCAGCAAACCGTTCCAGGCCGGTGCCCAGATCCATCATGCGATCCGAGGTGTCGATTCGTTCAGAAACGGCGCAATCCGATGCGAGATCAGCTCCGCCAGGTGGTCGAGGTAAGCGGTGCCCATTTCGGCATTGAAACGATCCGTGCTGTGACTGCCGATGGCCAGTCCGCCGAAAGTGCGCTCTCCGCTGATGAGCGGCAGCAGGGCTACCGAGCCGACGCTGGCGGCGCCGGCTCCGAACAGCTCGGCAAGCTGGTCGTCGCGCAGGCGACCGCAGACCGGAGAGCCTCCTTTCAGCAGTCGCTGCAGCTCCGTGCCTGTCTCCGTGCTGGCGATGCGCTTCTGCAGGAATGCGCCGTTCGGCTGCCATTCGGACAGGTCGGCGCCGGTAATGTACAGGCAGGCGGCGTCGGCGTGAAAATCCGCGCGCAGGCTGTCCTCCAGCGTCGCCAGCAGATCAGTCAGGGTCTCGGCGTCGAGCAGCCGCAGGGTCAGGCGCTGCAGCCTGCCGAGCAGACGCTCATTGTCGCGCGCCACCTCTACCAGGTCCTGCAGCTGCCGACGGTAATTGCGGTTCTGTTCGCGGAGCAGGGCGATCTGGCGCTCCACCAGCGACACCGCTCCGTTCGCGGCGTGCGGGATGCTGAGGATCCGCAGCAGCTCATCGCGACCATGAAAGAACTCGGTATGGTTGCGCAGGTACTCTTCCACCATCTCGGCGCTGAGCGCTGTCACGGGTTCCGTACTCTTCATTTTCATGGGATAAATGTTCCTTCGAACACATGAGTGGCGGGACCGGTCATGCGCACCGCGTGACCCGGTCCGGGCCATTCGATCAGCAGACGGCCTCCTGGCAGCTCGACCAGGACACGTTCATCGAGCAGGCCGGCTCTGCGGCCGGCGGCGACAGCCGCGCACGCGCCGCTGCCGCAGGACAGTGTCTCGCCCGCGCCGCGTTCATAGACGCGCAGGCGCGCGTTGAGCCGATCCTGAATCTCGAGGAAACCGACGTTGACGCCCTGGGGGAAAGCCGAATGGCTGCCGATCAGGCGGCCGAGCGTTGCAACGGGAGCCTGCTCGACGTCGCTGACCTCAATCACTGCGTGGGGGTTTCCCATCGAAACCAGGTGCATCCGGACCCGTTCTCCGTCCACCTCCAGTTCGTGAGTCAGATCGGCCGTGTCAGCGCCGGTGAAGGGCAGGGACGCTGGATCAAAATCCGGTTCGGCCATTGCCACCGCGACCAGGTTGCCATCGGTGACGGTGGCGTGCAGCAGGCCGGTGCTGGTCTCGAGTACAAGCCTGGTCTTGTCGGTCAGACCGTAGGTACGCACGAACTGAACAAAGCAGCGGGCGCCATTGCCGCACTGCTCGGCCTCGCTACCGTCGGCATTGAAGATGCGATAGCGAAAATCCGCGTCCGCGCGCGCGGCCGGTTCAACCAGCAGCAACTGATCGAAACCTATGCCGGTATGCCGGTCGGCGAGCCGCCGGACCAGGGTCGGAGTCGGCAGAAAGACCTGCCGGATCGCATCGATCACGACGAAGTCATTGCCCAGGCCATGCATCTTGCTGAAGCGGATGGCACCGTCTGTCGCCACTAAAGTCTCCCCCGCGTCATTTCCCGCAGTATAGCAAGGCGGCGGTCGGCGGTCAGGTCCGCGCGGTCGATGCCGGCGCGGAACCGGAATAGGAGATCTGCACGGGCATGCGGCCGAGGCGCTGGTGAAACCGATACTCGCCCAGCAGAGGCCACCAGTCGTACAGGAAGGTTTCCAGGGGGCGCCACATGGCCACCCAGCCGCCGATCATCAGGCTTTCGCGGAATACTATGGCCATGGTGCTTTCTCCCAGCAGTTGCGCCACCGAGGCCGAGCCGGCAAGGGCGGCGATCAGGAAGCTGACGCCGATCAGCAGACTGATACCGCCACGGTGCAGCAGCGTGCGCAGCCGGCGTCGCGCCAACTCTGCCTGACGGAAGAAGTGCGCATGGACGGCCTCACTGACTACGTGTTCTTCATCCGGCACCCGGGGCGATCCGTCGACATGCAGCACCAGGATGAGGGGACTCTTCGCCGGCAGCTCCCTCGCGCTGCCGACGATATACTCTTCGGCGGATGGATGCAGGTCCTTGCTGCGAAACGGAGACGGGTCCAGCGCATCGAACAGTTTTCCCAGTTCCTGGATTCTGAGGTCGATGATGCTGCGTTTCTGGCGCTCTTCGCCGGACTTGTTCATGGCGGCCCGCACATGCTTCATCTATCTGCCGCCGAATATTTCGAGTTCGTCCCAGATATCGTCGATCCTGGCTTTGATCGCGGCATCCATCTCGATCGGTCTTCCCCATTCTCTGGCCGTTTCGCCCTGCCACTTGTTGGTCGCGTCGAAGCCGACCTTCGAACCCAGCCCCGACACCGGTGAGGCGAAGTCGAGGTAATCGATCGGTGTGTTGTCGATGAAGACCATGTCGCGACGTGGGTCCATGCGCGTGGTCATGGCCCAGACGACGCTCTTCCAGTCGCGCACGTCGACATCGTCGTCGACGACGATGACGAACTTGGTGTACATGAACTGGCGCAGGAAGGACCAGATACCGAGCATGACGCGCTTGGCGTGGCCAGGGTACTGCTTGCGCATGCTGACGCAGGCGAGGCGGTAGGAGCAGCCCTCGGGCGGCAGGTAGAAGTCGACGATCTCGGGGAACTGCTTCTGCAGGATCGGTACGAAGACTTCGTTGAGCGCGACGCCGAGCACGGCGGGCTCGTCCGGCGGACGGCCGGTGTAGGTGCTGTGATAGATCGGACTGTCGCGATGGGTGATGCGGTCGATGGTGAAGACCGGAAAACGATCGACCTCATTGTAGTAGCCGGTGTGATCGCCGAAGGGGCCTTCGTCGGCCATGTCATCGGGGGCGATGTGGCCTTCGAGCACGATCTCAGCGCTCGCCGGCACAGTGAGGTCGCTGCCGATGCACTTCGTGACTTCGGTCTTGCCGCCGCGCAGCAGTCCGGCGAAGGCGTATTCGGATAGCGTGTCCGGGACCGGCGTCACGGCTCCGAGGATGGTCGCCGGATCGGCGCCCAGGGCGACTGCGACCGGGAACGGCTGTCCCGGATGCGCCTGCTGCCAGTCGCGGAAATCGAGTGCGCCGCCCCGGTGAGCGAGCCAGCGCATGATGACGCGGTTGCGACCGATCACCTGTTGCCGGTAGATGCCGAGGTTCTGGCGCGGCTTGTTCGGTCCGCGGGTCACCACCAGCGCCCAGGTGATGAGCGGGCCGGCATCGCCGGGCCAGCAGGTCTGGATCGGCAGTCGCGAAAGGTCGACATCATCGCCCTCGATCACGTTGCGCTGGCAGGGCGCGCGATCCACGTTGCGCGGGTTCATGTTCAGCACCTGTTTCAGCACAGGCCATTTGTCCCAGGCATCGCGCAGGCCGGCGGGGGGTTCCGGCTCCTTCAGGTAGGCGAGCAGCTTGCCGATGTCGCGCAGCGCATCCACCGAATCGGCGCCCATGCCGAGGGCGACGCGCCCGGGGGTGCCGAAAAGATTGGCGAGCACCGGAATGTCGTGACCCTTGGGATTTTCGAACAGCAACGCCGGCCCGCCGCGGCGGAGCGTGCGATCGCAGATCTCCGTCATCTCGAGCCTGGGATCGATCTCGGCGCTCACGCGGCGCAGTTCGCCGCGTGCTTCGAGGGTAGCGATAAAATCGCGCAGATCGCGGTACTTCATCGACGTTTCCGTTCAGCAGATGCCGGATGGTTCATAAGTCGAAACTGGCCATGATTGGCGCGTGATCGGAGGGGCGTTCGGCGCGCCGCGCCTCGATATCGATGATGCAGCCGCCGCAGCGTTCATACAGCGCCTGACTCGCCAGCACATGGTCGATGCGCAGGCCGAGATTGCGGCGGAAGGCGTTGACGCGATAGTCCCACCAAGTGAATGCCTGTTCGTCCGGATGCTGTTCGCGAAAAACATCGCGCAAGCCGCCGGCCTCCAGCAGGCGTGTGAACGCCGCGCGCTCCGGTTCGCTGAACAGCACCTTTCCCTCCCAGGCCTCCGGGTCGTGAACGTCGATGGGCGCCGGCGCGATGTTGAAGTCGCCGATGAGCACCAGACGCGGATGGAGGCTGCTCTGTGCTTTCACATACTCGGTCAGCCGTTCCAGCCAGCGCAGCTTGTAGACATATTTCTCGGACGTTACCGATTGCCCGTTGGGAACATACAGATTGAGCACCCGCAGCCCGGCGCAGGTGACGCCGAGAACGCGACGCTGCGCGTCATCGAGCTCGGGAATATCGCGAATCACATCGCAGGCCGGCTCGCGGCTCAACACCGCAACGCCGTTGTAGGTCTTCTGGCCAGCGAATTCGGCGTGGTAGCCCGCAGCGCGGAATTCCTCGACCGGAAACTGTTCGTCCTGCAGCTTGGTCTCCTGCAGTCCGAGTATGTCGGGAGAGTGGGATTGCAGCCATTCGAGTACCTGCGGCAGGCGTACGCGCAGCGAATTGACGTTCCAGCTGGCGATCTTCATGCAAATACGTGATTGGCGTTGCGAGACATGGGCAATCCTTGGGATTTGCTGCGCGCAGCTGCGTGGCACGCTGGATTCTCGTGCCATACGCGCGCCAATTCTGTTCGCCCGTCGACCCGACCGGGTTATATTACCTGCGCGTACACGAAAATACATTACCGGCCATCGCTTGTCTCCGAAGGCCGATATGTGACGACGAAGGACGAAACCATGGGACGAGATGACGTGCCGGATGTGGAGCGGACCTTCATCGAGCCGGTCAGTGTCGACAATCTGAGCGCGCTGTTGCGCGAACGGGTGCGACGAACGCCGCAGGCGCCTGCTTATCGCTGGTTCGACCGCGAAACTTCCCGCTGGCGTGATCTGGACTGGAACGGGGTCGCGGCCCGGGTTGCCCGTTGGCAGATGGCCATGCTGGGCGAGGGGCTGCGCGCCGGAGACCGTGTGGCGCTGATGGCGGGTAACGGCCTCGACTGGGTCTGTTTCGACCAGGCCGCCATGGGGCTCGGCCTGGTCGTCGTTCCGCTCTATTTCAACGACCGTGGTGACAACGTCGGCTGGATCCTGAGGCGCACGGGTGCGCGACTGCTCTTCGTCGACAGCGCCGAGCAGTGGCAACGCGTCTCTGCGTCGCTCAGGAATCTGTCTCTGCGCATTGTCCTGGGTGAGGGCGCAGGCATCGATTTCGATGCCGACGAACGCCTGGCCCTGCTGCGGGACTGGCTGCCCCCCGATGGCGGCGAGCTGCGCACTTCGAGCGCGAGCCACAGTGCCGTAGCCACCATTGTTTACACATCCGGCACCGCCGGGCGGCCGAAAGGCGTGCTGCTGAGCCATGGCAATATTCTGTGGAACGCATGGGCTTCGCATCACTGCAGCGCGGTGCATGGCGATGACCTGTTTCTCTCTTTTCTGCCGCTTTCACACATGCTGGAGCGCACCGTCGGCTGCTATCTGCCGATGATGGCCGGCGCAACTGTAGCGTTCGCGCGATCGGCCGCGAATCTGGCCGAGGATCTGGTGCACATCCGTCCCACCGTCCTCATCTCGGTGCCGCGGATTTATGAACGCATCTATGCCCGTATCGACGAAAGCATGAAACAGCGGTCGGCTTTCGCGCGGTACTTGTTCAAAGCGGCGGTAGGCACCGGCTGGGCGCGCTTTGAATATGACCAGGGGCGGGGACGATGGTCGCTGCGGTTTCTAGCCTGGCCGTTGCTCCGCCGTCTGGTTGCCGGCCCGGTCAGGGAGCGTCTCGGTGGCCGGGTGCGCATTGCGGTGTGCGGAGGCGCACCGCTGCCGGTGCATGTCGCACGCCGGTTCATCGCTCTCGGGGTGCCGCTGGTGCAGGGCTACGGAATGACCGAACTCGGCCCGGTGGTGAGCGGCAACAGTCTGGAAGACAACGATCCAGCGAGCGTGGGCCGTCCGCTGCGGGACGTCGAGGTTCGTATCGGTCCCGGTGATGAGCTGCTGGTGCGAAGTCCGGGCCTGATGCAGGGGTATCTGGACGATGATGAGGCGAGCGCGGCTGCCATCGATGCCGATGGGTGGATGCATACCGGCGATTGCGGTCGCCTGGAGGATGGGCGCATTTACATCACCGGGCGGATCAAGGACATCATCGTGCTGTCGAATGGCGAAAAGGTATCGCCAGTCGACATGGAAAGCGCCGTGACCATGCATCCGCTGTTCGAGCAGGCGATGGTCGTTGGCGAGGGGCGGCCCTTTCTTGCCGCGCTGCTGGTGCTCGATCCGGCCCAGTGGGCAGCCTTCGTTGCCGAGCGCGGGCTTCGCGATGAGCCCCATTCGCTGCTGAACGAGCCCCGCCTGCTCGATGAAGTGTCCCGCCTGGTCGGCGAGCAACTCACCGGCTTTCCCGGATATGCGCAAGTGCGCCGGGTTGCGCTCACGCTGGAGCCCTGGACGGTCGATAACGGTCTTCTCACGCCAACGATGAAGCTGCGCCGCGCGGAGGTGATGGAGCGTATGGGCGCGGCGCTCGAGCACATGTATGCCGGACACTGAGGAGAACGCGATGAATCAGGACGCTGAACCGCTACCAGAGGGAGAACCGGCGATCAGGGTGCTGGCGATGCCGGCCGATACCAATCCGGCGGGAGATATCTTCGGCGGCTGGATCATGTCCCAGGTCGATGTGGCGGGAAGCATTGCGGCGTATCGTCGCGCATCCGGGCGTGTGGTCACGGTGGCGGTAAACTCCTTCCAGTTTCATCACCCGGTTTTCGTCGGTGATCTGGTGAGCTGCTACGCGGAGGTCGTCAGGGTCGGCCGCACTTCGCTCACGGTCGAGGTTCAGGTTTTTGCTGAGCGCAACCGTGGCGGTGGAGAGCGGATCAGGGTCACCGAGGCTACGTTGACTTACGTGGCCATCGGCCCGGACCGGCGTCCGCGCCCCGTGGACGCTCCCGGGCCCTGAACTTTCAGGCGTGATCGACGATGTCCTGAACGCCGCGCGCACGCGCGCAGCTGGCGCAGCAGTAGATCTCATTGCCTGCTTCCACGCCGTGCCCAACGATGCGGCAGCCGCAATGAGCGCATTTCGGCGCCAGCCGGTGGATGGCGCATTCGAAGCTGTCGAACACATGTCTTTCCCCTGCCGCCAGAACTTCGAATGTAAGGTGATACTCGTTTCCGCACACCTCGCATTTGGCCATGTCGCACCTCCTTGTCGGGGATCGACTCCAAGTTAACTCAGTTCGGCGTCGGCCGGAAAGCAGACGGGTGGGCGAGAATGAAGCGATGACGCGTGCTCAGCTGCCTGATGCCTGTTGCCGCTGATCCCGCACGATGTGGCCATCGACAAGCTCGATGATCCGGTCACAGCGGGCCGACAGCCGGGGGTCGTGAGTGACAACGAGCACGGCACAGCCGAACCTGCGATTGAAATGCCGCAGCAGTTCGAAAACTCCATCCGCCGTCACCGTATCCAGGTTTCCAGTGGGTTCATCGGCAAGCAGCAGCGCGGGGCGTGCAGCCAGCGCGCGCGCGACGGCGACGCGTTGCTGCTGGCCGCCTGATAGCTGGTCTGGATAACGATCGCTGTCGGCTTCCAGCCCGACATCGGCGAGCAGCTTCCGCGCCCAGGTGACCGCATCCTCATCGGGACGACCGCTGCGCAGCATGTGCGGTATGAGGACATTCTCCAGGGCCGTGAATGCCGGAAGGAGATGATGAAACTGAAATACGAAGCCGATGGTGGTGGCGCGGCGGACGGTGAGTTCGGCGTCACTCATTTCTTCCGTTGGTTCATCCAGCAGGCAAATTCGTCCCTTCGTCGGCTGGTCCAGCAGACCGATGAGATTGAGCAGGGTGCTCTTGCCGGAACCGGAGGGACCGATGAGCGCGGCAAAATCGCCACGCGTCAGCTCGAGGTCGATGTCATGGAGCACCTCGGTTTCGGTCGGCAGGCCGACGTTGTACGACTTGCTGATCCCTTCGAGGCGCAGGACCTCGTCGTCTGAATTGAAGGAGTCGGTTTCAGCCATTTCTGATCGCCAATACCGGATCCAGCCGCGCCGCGCGACGGGCTGGCTGACTGGCGGCGAGCGCGCCGACGATGGTCGCTGTTGCGATGGTGGCGGCGATGAGGTCCGATGTGATGTAGACATCGAACAGTCCCGGGCCGAAGGTATCGAAAAGCGTAATCAGAAGGCTGCCGCAGATGCTGCCCGCGATGGCGCCGGCCATGCCGAGCAGCGCACCCTGGATGACGAAAACAAGCAGCATCTGGCGCTGACCGGCGCCCATCGCGCGCAGGATGCCGATCTGCCGTGTGCGCTGCACGACGCTGACCGAGAGCACGCTGGCGATACCGAAGGCGACTGAGAGCGCGACGAAAAAGCTGATGATGCGCGTCGAGAGCTGCTGCGCCGAGAGCGCGTTCATGAGCTGGGCATTGGTTTCCATCCAGCTCTCGCTTTTCAATCCGGTCAGGCGACCGATGCGCTCGGCGATGAGATCGGCGCCGAATATATCGGCCACGGTCAGATCGATGGCGGTCACGCCGCCAGGCAGATCGATCAGTGTCTGCGCCTGCTTGAGCTCCATGTAGATGTAGCGCTCATCGAGCTCGCGAACGCCGAGCTCGAAAATTCCGGCGATATCGGCGGTCGCCACCCGTCCGTTACCGGCATCGATGCGGATGCGGTCACCGGGTTGAACGCCGAGATCCCGGGCCAGGCGGTGGCCGATCACCACCTGGTCCGCCGCAGGGCGAAAACTGCCTGCGATCATGTCGCGATCGATCGGAATGACACGCAGGTAGCGTTGCGGATCCATGCCGATCAGCGCCACTGATCGACGGGCGTTGCCGCGCTGTGCGAATGCCGGCCCAGCGACCAGCGGCGACACGGCCTCGAGCATCGGATCGGCGTCGAGCAGGCCGCGAACATCCTGCCAGTTGTTGATCGAACGCAGGCGCTGTGGCCGCGGATCTTCCAGTACCAGGCGGTTCAGATCGGCGGCCGGGGCGATACGGTTGACCTCGTCAGGGGCGCGAAGCGTGATGTGAGCCTGGGTGCCGAGTGTGCGGGCAATGGTGTTGGCCTGCAGTCCCGAGATGAGGGCAGTAATGAAGACGATAACGGCAACGCCGATGGTGATGCCGAACAGGATGAAGATGGTCTGTCCGCGACTGTCGCGGAGAAACCGAACGGCTATGACCCACGCCGTCCACATGAGTTCATTCCTCTGCCACAGGCGCGCCGCTACGGGTATGCCGATCCGGCGCCCCGGCCCCTGCGCGCAAGCGTATACGGTCCCCTTCGGCTACGGTGCCGAGGATTATCTTGTCTCCGGCGGTCAGACCCGCCCGGACTTCGCTGGTGCCCGCGGCGCGCAGACCGAGCTCGATTTCGCGCGCTTGGGCCCGCCCCTGGTTGGCCACCAGCACGCGTGCCCGTCCGTTGGCGACCTCCCTGAGCGCATCGTCAGGAACGGTCAGAGCGGCGTCGCGCCGCGCGGTTTCGATGGTCACTGTGACCGTCATGTCCTGGCGCAACCAGGCCGGCGGTTCAGGAACGCGCAGACGCAATTCGACGGTGCCGCGGTCGGCATCCACCAGGGGTGAGATGAAGTACAGCGTCGCGGGAAAAACGCGGTCAGGGAAAGCGTCAGTGATGCACTGTGCCTGCTGACCCGGGGCCAGGTAGGCCAGATTGCGTTCGTCGGCATTGACTGAAATCTCGGTCTCGCCGTCGAGAGCGATCTCGAAAAGCACCTGACCCGGCTGCACCAGATCCCCGGGTTCGGCTGCCCGGCTGAGGACGGTGCCGGAGACGCCGGCGCGAATGACGGTGCGCGACAAGGCAACCCGTGCTTCTTCGACGCGGGCGCGTAACAGTGTTTCCTCGGGTCCGTTTTCGCGCAGCGCTTCGGTGGTCAGCCGCGCGCGCTCGGCCGCGGCGCGCTCTAGCGATGCGCTGCGTTCGGCAAGCTCGAATGCTTCGGCGGCGATCAGCCCCCGGTCCAGAAGTTCGCGCCGGCGTTGGGCTTCCCGCTCAGCCTGGACGAGGCGGATTTCGGCTTCCTGGAGGGCGACCCGGCTTTGCGGCCGGTCCGACTCCAGCAGCCGCCTCAGCGCGGCTTCGGCTTCCTGGAGGCGGGCACGCTGTTCCTCGTCCCTGAGGGAAAGCAGGGTGTCCTGCGCCGAGACCCGATCGCCTTCGCGTACATATCGTGCTCGCACCACTCCGCTGATTTCACTGCCGACGCGGGTGCGCGATGGCGTGATTACCCGTCCGGTGGCAACCACGTGCTGCGCCAGCGGCCGCGCCTGGACTTCGTGATAGGACACCGCTACACCGCGCATGCCGGGCAGCACGATGACGGCTCCGATCAGTAGCAGCGCTACGATGAGGAAGGCGAAAGTACGGCTCTGACGCAGTGACAATCTCGGTTCTCCGGGTGATCATGGCCTCGGTCGCGCGCGCAGCTATCGCGACGCGGCGTCCCGGTCATTCCGGCTCAGGGGTAGCGATGAGGTGAATGATATTCGAGGGATTCGCTACCCAGAAACCTTTGAACCCGGGTGGCAGTGGTTCGATGCCGTCGCGGCGCAGACAGCCCTGGCGGCGCAGATGCTCTGCAGCGCCGTCGATATCCTCGGCAACCACTTCCAGCCACACCTCGGCCTGGCTGAGGGTCGTTACACGATCGATCCACAGCACCTTGTCACCGAACTCAAAGGCGGTGGTTTCGGCGCTGCCGGGGGCGGTGCCGGCGAGCAGTTGAAATCCGAGCGTATCACGGTAAAAGGCAACGGTGCGCTCGTATTCGTGCTCCGGAACTTTCATGGCGATGTTGCGGCCCGCGCGGAATACTGGCTTCATGAGCTTTCCTCCCTCGGTGAGCGGCCCGCGGCGCAAGCGCCGCGCAGCTTAAGGAGTGCCGTCGAAGAAGTCGACGAGACCTGTCTCCAGTGAGTATTCGGCGCCGACCACCAGCAACTCGTCATCCTGGATCAGGCGCTCGAGAACTTCGGAGCCGTGGCGAAGCTGGCTGGCCGCGACGCGGATGTTGGTGCGCACGGCCTTGCGCATCAGGGCGGCGGGTTGATTCACCAGGTCGGTATGCAGCAGACCCTCTACTGCGGGGCGAATACGGTCCACGATGGAGCGCAGGTTGCGGGTCTGGTCCGAGGGGTGTTGCAGTTCATCGATGGTGGCCTGGACTGCGCCGCAACTGGAGTGTCCCAGCACGACCACTAGGCGAGTCCCATAGCGCGCCGCGGCGAATTCGACGCTGCCGATCTGGGATGGCGCGACGATGTTTCCTGCGACGCGGATCACGAACAGATCCCCGAGTCCCTGGTCGAAGACGATCTCCGCCGGAACACGGGAATCCGAACACCCCAGAATGATCGCGAAAGGCTCCTGTCCCGCGGTCAGCTCCCGTCGCCGTCCCTGATGGATGGGGATGTCGTTACGCACCCCAGTGGCGAAGCGGCGATTGCCTTCGCGCAGCCTCTCGAGTGCGTCCAGAGCGGAGAGCATGTGTGGTGCCTTGGTGATGAGTGAGAGGTGCGCGCTCAGCGATGCAGCTCGCCTTCGGCTTCAGGCTGATAGACCACATCGAGGATGCGCAGCTGCAGTTTGCGCCCGCCGGGAACCTGCCAGGAGATCGACTGGCCAACCGACAGGCCAAGCAGGGCGCTGCCGACCGGTGCCAGAACTGACACGGTGCCGGCCTGTCCGCTGGCTTCGGGATAGACCAGAGTCAGTTCGAACTCCGAGCCCGTTGAATCGTCGACGAAGCGCACGCGCGAATTCATGGTGACGACCCCTGCCGGCATCTCGGAGGGCTCCATGATCGTTGCGCGATCCAACTCATGCCTCAACGCGTCGATTCCGGGCATGTTGCGGAACTGGCCTGCGTCCATGATTCGTTCGAGTCGATCCAGGTCCAGGCTGGATACGACGATTGGGGGCTGCGTGTCTGTCATTCTCTCCTCGATGCTACGTATATCTTCGTACGAACCGACAGCTGTGCTTACCGATGCATCATCGCCCTTTTCCCAGAAAAAGCAAAGAGAGTCCGGCTGGTACCGGCGCCGCTGTCAGCGCCGGTCGAGCAGTTCCGTGTCTTCATGCGAGTAGGGCGGCGCACAACAGCACAGGAGCCGCAACTCATTGTCCCCGTCATTCAGGAGCGCATGGGGTGTTCCGGGGGGGATTCGCACCGTATCACCAGCGGTGATCCGGAAACTCCGGTCGCCGAGCTCCATGATCCCGCTTCCGGCGAGGAAATGGTAGATCTCTTCACTGAGATGGTGGCGATGCGCCCGGGTCCGGTTTCCCGGGAGGACGATGGCTTCAGCCAGGCTCTGCCTGCCCTGGTCACCGGGATGCATCAGTTCACGCACCAGTGAGCCATCGAGGGTGATGAAGGGGCGGCAGTCTTCCCTGGACTGCTTCGGTTCGTTCATGGCGGCGGAACGCCTCAGGCGGTTCCGCCGCGTCGGATCGATGCCGTGGCTCCGTCCAGCGTCAGCAGCTCATGGCCATCCTTTTCCAGGCTGGATGCCGCCTGTTTCGCGGCATCCTCGGACTGGAACACGAAATCGACGACCTCGCCGACGGTGCGGCCGCGCAACTCATGCCTTGCCTTGATGTAGTGCAGCGGACAGCCGTAGGTGCTCAGGTCTACAGCGCGGCTCCCGCTCTTTTTTTTTCAGCCGTGGCGCCGCCGCCATTAATGCTTTGCAGCGAAGCGCTGAGGTCGAGCTGACGGTCGATGTCCTGGCAGGTGGCGCCGGCGGCGACCGTCCATGCGTCGAGCTCCGAAATCAGCTCGCGATAGGCCGGTTCATCGAAGTCGTCGCCGAGACGATCCAGCTCGTCGGACAGTTTCATCAGCTGATCGCCGAGGGACTGATTGCCGCTCAGGGTCTCCGCGAGCTTGGCGCCGATCTCGCGCAGATTCTCTACCGGTGGCTGTCCTGCCAGGAAGAGCAGGGATTGCCCGATCAGGCGGGCGATAGCGCGCGAGCACTCGATGGACTCCTCGTACTTGCGCTGCATCAGGAAGCCGTTGCGATAGTTGCGCTCATTGGCGGCCTCAGCGAAGTTTGCCGCCACGGTTTCCTGTGCGGCGCCGGCACATTCGCCGCCTCCGAACTGGTATACGCGGAAGGCTTCTTCCTGGCCGTGGTCGTTGAGCACCGCGGACAGCTCTTCGGGAGCCACGTTGCTGAATTCGGCGAGCAGCCCGTTGAAGTACTCCGCTTCCTGCCGGTGAGCCCAGGCAAAGAAGGTTTCTCCGTCGCTCCGGGTCTCGGCATAGGCAGCCTGGACACGCTGAATGGCAAGCGGAACGCGCGCGGCCGGTACGGACGGCCCCTTGATGGCGATATCGCCGCCATGGCGGCCATCGCCGCCGATGTAGAACTGGTAGTGGGGCACGAGCTTGCCGTGCAGACGCTTGCCCTCGCCGTAGATACCGATGTCTCCGGTTTCCGGCTGGGCGCAGCCGTTGTGACAGCCGCTGGCGCGGATCCTCAGATCCATGGCGCCGCCGCTGATCCGCGTGCCGATGATCTTCGAGGAGGTGATGCCCAGACGGCAGGTGGAGGTGCCGGGACAGGACACCACATCATCGCCGGCTTGCGGTTCGCCGAGGCCGAGATCCGCCAGGCCCTCGCGCACCGCGGCGATACGCTCCTCCGGAACGCCGACGAACATGAGATTCTGATCCTGGGTGGTGCGCAGATCGCTGAGCTGTTCGCGATACATCAGCGCGGCAATGCCACGCATCTGCTCGGCGGTCATGTCGCCGATGGGAACGCCGATCGGGAAGACATGAAGACCGGGCTGCTTCTGCGTCAGGATCTTGCGGGGTGCGCCAGGATTGGCATGCACCGGCGATGGCGTACCGTCCTGCCATTCGCCGCGCGGGGGAACATGGCCGCGCAGCGCGGTGCGGGTGCGCTCCAGTTCCTCGCGATACTTTTCCACGAACCCTTCCTCGCCGAAGCGTTCGACCAGGAACTTGATGCGGGACTTGGCGCGACGCTTGCGATCGGAGTAGCGGTTGTGCAGCGAAATCACTGCCTCTACGCAGGGCACCAGTTCCTCTTCGGTAATGAACTCCTCGATGAGGATGGCCTTGCGCGGCTTGTGACCGAGGCCGCCGCCGGCGAGCAGCCTGAAGCCATAGCGGTCGTCCTTTTTCACGGCGATTACCGCGAGGTCATGAATCATGCCCTGGGCGCAATCCGATTCGCAGGCCGAGAAGCTGATCTTGAACTTGCGTGGCAGGTGCTGCGTGAGCGGATGGCGCAGCAGGTAGCGCATCACGTGCTCATGGTGCAGGCGGATATCGACCCTTTCGCTGGGGCAGGCGCCCGCGAGCGGACAGCAGCTGACGTTGCGCACCGTGTTGTTGCAGGCTTCGCGGGTAGTCAGGCCGGCGCGCGCAAGAGTCTTGAGCGCCGCCGGGACCTTCGCGAGCGGCACGTTGTGCATCTGAATGTCTTGCCGCGTCGTGATGTGGGCGTGCTCCGACTCGGAGTACTGGTCCAGCACTTCGGCGATGGTCTCGAGCTGCGCTGGCGTGAGATAGCCGCCCGGAATCTTGACGCGGACCATGTGCACACCTTCCTGGCGCTGGCCATAGATGCCCTGCTGCAGCCGGATCGACTGAAAGCGCTCAGCATCGATTTCGTTGCGCAGAAACGAGTTAACGCTTTCCTCGAAGCGCTCGAGTTCCTCGTGATCGACCAGTGACCGGACTTCGCTCATCGCATGTTCTCCTGCATTGCAGACGCGTACGGCCGGTACTTGACCGGCCGCTGCGGATTTCGATGATATCAATATATCTATATTCAAAAAAATAATGATATCTTATATACAAATAAGATTTATGTATATGGTGCGATATGAATTTCCAGCAGCTACGGTATGTTCGCGAGATCGCCCGTTGTGGTCTGAACATATCGGCCGCCGCCCAGGCATTGAATACGGCTCAGCCTGGCATCAGCAATCAGGTCCGCCAGCTCGAGAAGGAGCTCGGCATCCAGATCTTTGAGCGCAACGGCAAGCGCCTGGTCGGTATCACCCAGCCCGGGCGCGCTGTTCTGGCCATGGCCGAACGCGTGTTGCGCGAACTGGAGCATATACGGCAGGTCGGCTTCGAATTCACCGACCAGGCGAGCGGCAGCCTGTCGATCGCCACTACCCATACCCAGGCCCGCTATGCCCTGCCTCCAGTGATCAAGGCATTTGCCGCCCGCTATCCCAATGTCCGGCTGCATCTGCACCAGGGCGATCCCATGCAGATCGCGCAGCTCGCCGCATCGGGGGTTGCCGATATCGCCATCGCTACTGAAGGAATCGACCTGTTCGAGGATCTGGTGGTGATGTCGTGCTACGACTGGAACCACTGCGTCATCGCGCCGCCGGGGCTGCCCATCCTGCGCGATCAGCCGCTCACGCTGGAAAAGATCGCCCAATATCCCATCGTTACCTATGATTTTTCCTTTGCCGGACGGGTCAAGATCAACGATGCCTTCGAGCGGGCGGGTCTGCGCCCGAACGTCGTTTTTTCCGCGATCGATTCCGATGTCATCAAGACCTATGTCGAGATCGGTATCGGCATCGGCCTGATGGCCAGCATGGCCTACAATCCCGAGCGCGACAGCAATCTGCGCATGCTCGACGCCAGTCACCTGTTCGAACCCTGCACCACCCGCCTCGGCCTGCGCCGCGGGGCCCAGCTCCGTGGCTACATGTACGCTTTCATCGAGATGTTCGCGCCGCACCTGGATCGCGCGACGGTGGATCGGGCGATGGGAGGGTGACTCCGGCGGCGGCTTTCGATCGACGGAGAAGCGCCTTGCGCAGGCTTATCTGGCTGCCTCAGCCCTTGGCTGTCTCTGCCGGCTGTTCCGTCGCCTCCGCCTCGTAAGGCTCGGTATGTCCGCATTCCTTCTGCGGGCACACCAGTTCAGTGGCGCGGCGGGTCGTCTTTACGGTCATGATCGGCCACCGGCACTCGGGGCACGGAGTGGCGATCGGCTCGTTCCACACGGCGTAGTCACAATCCGGATAGGTGGAGCAGGAGTAGAAGACTTTCCCGCGCCGTGAGCGGCGTTGCAGCATGGTTCCCTTGCCGCATTTCGGGCAGGAGATGCCGGTGTCGGCCGGCTTCACCAGCGGCTCGATGAACTTGCACTTGGGATAGTTGCTGCAGCCGATGAAGCGCCCGTACGGCCCGCTGCGCACCAGCAGCCCGCCGCCGCAGCTCGGGCAGCTGCGCCCTTCGACCTGCTGGTTTGTCTCCTGCTCGTCCTCTTCGCCGTTGCCGAGGTTGCGCGTGTAATCGCACTCCGGGAATCCGGTGCAGCCGATGAAGCGGCCGCGCCGCCCCAGGCGGATCGACAGCGGTTTGCCACACTTCGGACAGGCTTCGTCCAGCGCTTCCTGAGTGACATCCTTGCGCTGCACCGTCTTGTCCTTCTCCTCGACGAGCTGGTGGAACGGTTCCCAGAAGGAGCGCATCAACGGAATCCAGTCCTGCTCGCCGCGGGAGATCTCATCGAGACCGTCTTCGAGCCGCGCGGTGAACTCGTAGTCCACATAGCGCGAGAAGTGCTCGGTCAGAAAGCGGTTGACGATCCGGCCTACGTCGGTCGGCTTGAATCGCTTCTTGTCCAGCGTGACGTACTCGCGCTGCTGCAGGGTGGCGATGATCGAGGCGTAGGTCGACGGGCGACCGATGCCATGTTCTTCAAGCGCCTTGATCAGGCTCGCTTCGGTGTAGCGCGGGGGCGGCTCGGTGAAGTGCTGCTCGGTCTGGATGCGCTCCAGTGTGACAGTCTCGCCTTCGCTGAGTTCGGGCAGCAGGCTCTGCTGTTCGTCGGCGTCCTTGCTGTCGTCCACGTCTTCCCTGTAGACGGCCATGAAGCCCGGATCGACGATGGTGGAGCCGGTGGCGCGGAAGGTATTGCCCTTGCCGCCTTCGAGATCCACACCGACGGTGTCGATAGTGGCGTGAACCATCTGGCAGGCAACCGTACGCTGCCAGATCAGTCGATATAGTTTGTACTGGTCGCTGTTGAGATGTTCCTTGATCGACTCGGGATCGGTGAACACCGAGGTGGGGCGGATGGCTTCGTGCGCTTCCTGGGCGTTCTTGGATTTCGTCTTGTACGTC
Organism: uncultured Chromatiales bacterium; assembly: GCA_964581365.1. Taxonomy (GTDB): domain Bacteria; phylum Pseudomonadota; class Gammaproteobacteria; order SZUA-140; family SZUA-140; genus JAITWN01. The sequence goes on along the minus strand of CAZOOF010000004.1, from coordinate 27,806 downwards.
TGCGGCTGTTTGGGCACCTTGTCCGCGCCGTAACGCTCGCCGATCAGACGACGGATCTCCTCGATGGCCTCCTGGGCCAGATTGACCGAGTCGGTACGCATGTAGGTGATGAGTCCGGTCGTGCCCTGCCCGGTATCGATTCCCTCATAGAGCTGCTGTGCAGTGCGCATGGTGCGCTGGGCGGTGAAGCCGAGCTTGCGCGCCGCTTCCTGCTGCAACGTGGAGGTGATGAAGGGGGCGGCGGGGTTGCGCCGGCGTTGCTTCTTTTCGACCGAGACGACGGTGAGCCTGCCTTGAGCAGCCTCGAGCAGTGCCTTCTCGGTTGCCTGCGCCCCGGCTTCATCGGTGATGCTGAACTGCGAAATCTTTTTGCCGTCATGCGTGGCGAGCCGGGCGCGGAAACGCTCATCGCCCTTGGCGACCAGCGCCTCCACCGTCCAGTACTCGCGCGACTGGAACGCCTCGATTTCCTGCTCGCGCTCGACGATCATGCGCAGCGCGGGGCTTTGCACCCGTCCGGCCGAAAGGCCGCGCCGGATCTTTTTCCACAGCAGGGGAGACAGATTGAAGCCGACCAGGTAATCGAGGGCGCGCCGGGCCTGCTGGGCGTTGACGAGATTCATGGCGATCTCGCGAGGGTGCTTCAGCGCCTCCTGTACCGCCTGCTTGGTGATCTCGTGGAAGACGATGCGTCGAACCGGCTTGTCCTTGAGCAGCTTCTTGCCGGCGAGGATCTCGTACAGGTGCCAGGAAATGGCCTCGCCCTCGCGATCCGGGTCAGTGGCCAGGTAAACCGCGTCGGTGCCCCGCACGGCTTTGCAGATCTGCTCGACGTGCTTCTGGTTTTTCTCGATCGTCTGGTACTTCATGGCGAAGTCCTGGGCAGGATCGACGGCGCCTTCCTTGGGCAGCAGGTCGCGCACGTGGCCGTACGAGGCGAGGACGTGGAAGTCCTTGCCGAGGTACTTGCCCAGCGTCTTGGCCTTGGCCGGCGATTCGACGATGACCAGGTTTTTGCTCATGTAGGAAAAACGTTCGGATTCGTAATGTTGTCTGGGCCGGGTGGATTAGTCCCCGGATCCGTCAGGGATTTCCCGAGGCCGCGAAGCGGGGCTATCTTGAATTCAATTCCCGGGCTTGTCAAAGCTGTTTCGGTCGCGGCCCATAAAGCTGGAGGGTTGCGATCAAACGGGTACGTCTGAAGCTTGGACGCTCCGCACTGCGGGATAGTTCATCGATGGGACTGCAGCCGTGCTGCCGGGCGTCCGGAACCGTTGCTCCGGAACGCCAGCCCGCCTGCTAGTGCACCCGGCCGGCGAGGTTGTCGAATATGAGCGCTTCGAGCCAGTCCTGCAGGTGCTCCTCGCCGGGCTGATTTGCCAGCACGATCATGATGATCAGTTTGAAGCGTTCGAGATCGAGCTCCTCCAGCTCCAGTGCGAGCGCGCGATCGATGATCTGCTCGCGCGCCGCCGCATCGACCAGTCCGCCGCGTTCGAGCGCGAGCAGGTAGCCGCGGCAGTCGCGGTTCAGCCTCAGACATTCCTCACGGGAAAAGATCCGGAAGGAACCGCCAGTGGCGCCGCCTGTGCTGGTGCCGCCATCACGCTGGCGCATCAGGTCTTCGAGCCAGGCGAACGCCTTGTGGATATCGGCCTGGCGGAACCCCGCATCTTCCAGCATCGATTTCAGCACGGCTTCGTCGCGCGGAGCGTTTCTGGCTTCGTCGACATAGTGTTCGAAAAGGTAAAGCAGTACGTCTAGCATCTCGGATCCGGTGGTGGTCTGCGGCGCAGGAAGGTGCCGCCTGGGCCGACGGTGATTCGGGTCTCCAGTTCCAAGTCTAGCAGAATGCGGTGCAGGTGTTCGGCGCTCAGCCCACTGCGTTCGCTCAAAGTGTCGAGGGTGACGCCGACTTCGTATTCCAGCAGCTTTAGTATTACGGCGGCCTGCGGATCGACCGGGGGCTGTTCATCGCTCCTGTTCCGCAGCGCTGCCGCAGCCCCGGCAAGCGGTGTCAGCTCCTCGAGGATATCCGTGGTGTTTTCCACCAGTTTGGCGCCCAAACGCAGCAATTGGTGACAGCCGCGTGCAAGCGGATTGTGAATGGAGCCGGGAATCGCGAAGACTTCCCGTCCCTGTTCGAGGGCCGCGCGCGCGGTGATCAGCGAGCCGCTGCCCGGCGCCGCCTCTACCACCAGGGTGCCGAGACTCAGTCCGCTGATGATACGGTTGCGGCGAGGGAAGGAGGAAGGCAGCGGTGGGCTGCCGGGCGGATATTCGGACACCAGGGCGCCGTGTTCGAGAATATCCCGGGCCAGCTGACGATGGCGCGCCGGATAAATGATGTCGAGCCCGGTGCCGGCCACCGCGATCGTGCGCCCCCTCGCCGCGATCGCACCGCGGTGAGCGGCTCCGTCGATGCCGACCGCCATGCCGCTGGTGATGGTCAGCCCTGCCGATGACAGCGCGAGCGCAAAGTCGAAAGCATTGTCGCGACCGCCGGGGCTGGGGTTGCGGCTTCCCACCACGGCGATCTGCATGTCGGTGAGCGCATCCGCGTTGCCCCGCACAAAGAGCAGGATGGGGGCGTCACGGGTTTCTCGCAGCAGGGGTGGATAGGCAGGGGAGGTCAGCGGCAGGGCATGATGATCGGGTGGCGCCAGCCAGCGCAGGTCCTTTTCCGCCTGCCGCCAGTCGGGGGCCAGCAGGGCTGCGCGCAGCCGGGGCGCGAGCCGCCCGTCCAGGGCGGGATCGTGCGGAGCGGAGGCAAACAGTCTCCGCGCGTCGCCGTAGCGGTTCAGCAGCTCGCGGCAGGTAACCGGGCCGAGGCCCGGTACCCGCTGCAGAGCCAGCCAGTACGCGATGTCATCCATGACATGTCGGCGCTTCCTAGGGAGTGGTCACGGTGTCGAGGACGCGAAGATCACGCGCGGCCTCCATTACCAGCGCATAGCTGACGCGGTCGAAGACACGGATCAGCATGATCGTCCCGGCCCGTTCGTTGGGCAGGCGGACGGAGCGATCGAAGCGCCGCGAGGTGAAGTCGTCGCGCACGATCTCGCCGGTCTCGTGAACTGCGAGCACATGTCCGCGCTCGAGTCCGTCGTTGGCGCCGCGGCTGACGGCAACCACCTGGTACTGTCCGATACGGGCCAGGCCATCGAGCACCGACAGGATCTGCCCTTCGACATTGTCTTTCGGTGCGCGGGGAAGGAAGTAATTGCCGATTTCGTCGTCGGTCACCGGCAGCAGGCGGTCACCAGCCAGGACTTCGCGCTCAGCCTGGTCGATGATCAGGGTTGCCGGATCTCCGGCGCGGACCACGGTGGCGTATCCGACATGGATCGCCTCAAAGCCCAGAATATCGCCGCGCCGCTCCGGATTCCGGTAGACCTCTCCGCGGCGGATGATGTTGTAGCGGGTGATCCCGGGATCGGAGATGTCCCGTGCGTAAACTTTGTTGCCCGTCCCGCTGATCAGGCGATCCTCGCTGGCGGCGACGATATAGGGACTGTCGTCCAGCTCCTGTTGCGTGACGATGCGCGGGTACTTGAGGAACTGTCCAATGGCGTCCATTGGAATGGTCGGGATGGCGCTGTCGATCACCGTCGTGCGCGCGGTCGGAGACAGTTTCACTGTGCGCAGGTCATTGCCGCCCGGGCGCTCCAGGCGCAGGACCGGTTTGCCGTCGACAAACTCCAGGCGTATGATGTCGCCGGGATATATAAGGTGGGGATTGGCGATCTCGGGATTGATGTGCCATATCTGCGGCCACCTCCAGGGATCTTCCAGGAATCGTGCCGAAATGTCCCATAGCGTATCCCCTCGGATGACGACGTACCGATCCGGATGATCGGGGACGAGTTTCACCGCGTCGGCGTGGGCGAAAGCCCCCGACAGCAGCAGCAGCACAGGTAAGAGTTTCGAGAGAAAGGGTTTTTTCGACATCTGAGTTGCCTTAGAATCCCTGGGAGTGGTCGCCATGGCGGTGGTTTTCTTCCGGATACCCGCTTGTTATCGGCGATGGCGGACAGATATTTAAGGTACTTGTTCCGGAAATCCGTTCATGGCGCTGCTGAATATCCTTCATTACCCCGACCCCCGTCTGCGCAACCACGCGGAACCGATCGAGCGTGTGGACGACGAGATCCGTCGGCTGGCCGACGATATGCTCGAAACTATGTACGAAGCGCCCGGCATCGGCTTGGCCGCAGTCCAGGTGGGGGTTTGTAAGCGATTGATCGTATTGGACATTACGGAGGATCGTCAAGATCCACGCTGTCTGATAAACCCGGTTGTGATCGAGAGCTCCGGCGTTGAGAAAATGGACGAGGGCTGCCTCTCCGTGCCCGGCATCTACGAGCCGGTCGAGCGTGCCGCACGGATCCGTTTCCGGGCGCTGAACCGGGAGGGGCAGGAATTCGAGGAAGAGGCCGAAGGCCTGCTCGCGGTCTGTATCCAGCACGAGATCGACCACCTCGACGGCAAGCTCTTCGTGGACTATCTCACCGAGCTCAAGCGCCAGCGCATCAGGAAGAAGCTGGAGAAGCAGCGGCTGCGCAGCATGTGACGATGCGCATCGTTTTTGCCGGCACGCCCGAGTTTGCTGCCGTTTCGCTGCGGGCGCTGCTGGATGCCGGTCATCAGGTGGTAGCCGTCTACACGCAGCCGGACCGGCCGGCGGGCCGGGGGCGGCGTCTGCAGGCCAGTCTGGTAAAGGAACTGGCTCTGCAGCACGGTATCGAAGTCCGCCAGCCTGCCGGGCTGCGGGATGCCGGTGTGCATCGTGAACTGCGTGAACTGGCCCCGGATCTGATGGTGGTGGTCGCCTACGGCCTGCTGTTGCCTCCGGAAGTTCTCGCCATCCCGAAGCTCGGCTGCATCAATGTGCATGCCTCTCTGCTGCCGCGCTGGCGCGGCGCCGCCCCCATCCAGCGAGCGATACTCGCCGGCGATAGCGAGACCGGGATCACCATCATCCGCATGGACGCCGGTCTCGATACAGGCAATATGCTGCATCGGGTTGCCTGTCCCATCCTGCCCGAAGACACCGGCGGCTCCCTTCACGATCGTCTCGCGCAGCTCGGCGGGCAGGCATTGAATGCGGTCGTCAACCGGCTTTCCTCCGCAGGTCACCTAGAAGGTGAGGCGCAGGATCCGGCGCTGGCGACTTATGCCGCCAAGCTCGACAAATCCGAAGCGCTGCTCGACTGGGGCGAGCCGGCAGAGTTGCTGGAACGCAAGGTGCGTGCTTTCAATCCCTGGCCGGTGGCGCACGGCGAGCTGCCGGATTTCGGTCCCTTGCGCGTCTGGCGCGCGGTGGCGTTGCCCGGCGCAACCGGGCAGGCGCCCGGAGCGCTGGTAGCCGCCGACCGCGACGGGATCGACGTGGCAACCGGCGATGGCGTGCTGCGACTGCTCGAGGTACAGCGTCCGGGGGGGCGCCGTCTGGCCGCGGCCGAGTTCATCAACGCGGTGCGCAGCCGCAGCGGCGTCTGACATGAGTGCCGCGATGGATGCGCGCCATGCGGCGGTCCGGATCCTGGTCGACGTGTATGCTGCCGGCCGCTCGCTCACCCAGTCCTGCTCCGCGGTATTGCCGCAAGTCACCGAGCCGCGCGATCGCGCGCTGGCCCAGGATCTCGCTTACGGGGTGATGCGTTGGGGGCCGCGTCTGGAAGCGCTGGCCGGGCAGTTGCTGCAGCGCCCCCTGGGAAAGCGCGATCTCGATGTCCACTGCCTCATTCTTGCCGGTCTGTATCAGCTCATTTACACGCGCATCCCGCCGCATGCCGCAGTGGCGGCGACCGTGGCGGTGACCGCCGCGCTCGGGAAGTCATGGGCTCGCGGCCTGACCAACGCGGTATTGCGCCGCTTTCAGCGCGAGGCCTCAGCGCTGCTGGCACGAGTCGATAAAAATCCTGCCATCGCTCTGGCTCACCCCGAATGGCTGTTCGAACGCTTGCGCGCTGACTGGCCAGGCGACGCCGACGCAATCGCGGCGGCTGCCAACGAGCGGCCGCCGATGAGTCTGCGGATAAACCAGCGACGCATCAGCCGCGAGGAGTACCTGCTCCTTTTGAAGGAGGCGGAGATCGCGGCAAAGGAGCTGGCGTTTTGTCCTTGGGGAATAGTTCTCGAGCAGCCGCAGGACATTGCGCGGCTGCCGGGTTTCGCCGATGGCCTGGTATCGGTGCAGGATGGAGCGGCGCAGCTGGCGGCTCCGTTGCTCGAGCTCGAGCCGGGTCAGCGGGTGCTCGATCTCTGTGCGGCGCCCGGGGGCAAGACGGCGCACATCCTTGAGACCGAGCCGGGCATTGGAGACCTCGTCGCCGTGGATATCGATTCTGCTCGCCTGCAGCGTGTCCGTGAAGGGCTCGACCGTCTCGGCCTGGAAGCCGAGCTGGTCTGCGGCGACGGTGCGCGCCCCGGTGACTGGTGGGATGGAGTTCCCTTCGACCGTATTCTGCTGGATGCTCCCTGCTCGGGAACCGGAGTGATCCGCCGTCACCCGGATATAAAGCGGCTGCGGCGCCCGGAGGATATCGCCAGCCTCGCCGCTCGTCAGCGCGAGCTGCTCGATGCCGCCTGGACGATGCTGGCGCCGGGTGGGATGCTCTTGTATGCGACTTGCTCTATTATTCAGCAGGAAAACGACGTCCAGCTGGCAGAGTTCGTCTCCGGGCGTACTGATGCCAGCGTGCGTAAGATCGGCGCGCCCTGGGGGCGGGCGCTGAGCTGTGGCCGACAGATTCTGCCCGGCTTCGATGGCATGGACGGTTTCTTCTACGGGCGCCTCGACAGGCTTCCGACCGGCGAATATCAGCCATGATGATGCGTTGCGCAATGCGATTCGGAGCGATCGCGCTGTTCATGTCGGCGATCACCGTGAGTGCCGAGGATGAGGCGCCTGAGTCCGTGGCGGAGGTTGCCGGCTTTCGGACCGAGCAGGTATCGGTGGTGTTGCGCGACGAGGTGTACTACCTCAATGCCGGGATACATTTCATTCTCGGCTCTCCAGTCGTCGAGGCTCTCGAGCGCGGCGTGCCCGTGCCGGTGATTCTGGAGGTGGAGATCCTGCGCGAACGCCCCTATCTCTGGAACGAGACGGTCACCACGCTCAAACAACGCTATGAGCTCGATCATCACGAGCTCACTCGTCAGTACACCGTCCGCAATCTCAATATCGACACGCAAGCCGCATTTCCGACCCGCGAAGCTGCGCTGGACGCCCTTGGCCGGATCGTCGATCTGCCACTGATAGATGCCAATCTGCTCGATCCCGAAGCGAGCTATATCGGCCGTATGCGCGCCAGCATGGATACCGATGCATTGCCCGTTCCGCTGCGTCTTCGGGCGCTGGTTTCATCGGACTGGCGCCTGAGCAGTGGCTGGCACGAGTGGCGCTTTTGAGCCGGGGGAGACTGACACAGGGCGTTCTGCCCATCGTCGCATTGTCGGTGCTGCTGCTCACCTCCCTGTATCTGATGGGGGCGGCGACGCGCAACTCGGAAGAATTCGGCCGTCTCTATCTCGCTCTACTGGCGGTCAACCTCGTCGGCCTGATCACGCTGGTGGTGCTGATCGGAGTAAATCTGGCTCGTCTGGTGAGGCAGTATCGGGCGCGGGCCGTTGGTTCCCGTCTCGCCGCCCGCCTGGTGGGCATGTTCGTCCTGCTCGCCCTGCTGCCGGGTGCGGTCGTCTATTACTTCTCGCAGGAATTCATTGCGCGTGGCGTCGACAGCTGGTTCGATGTGCGGTTCGAGCGCGCCTTCGATGATGCCCTCGAGCTGAGCCGCATTTCGCTCGATGAACGCAAGCGTGAATATCTGCGCCGAACCGGTCAGATCGCGGCCCTGCTCGCGGGCATGGGGACAGACCGGCTGACGAGCGGTTTGAACGAGCTGCGCATTCTCAACGATATCCAGGAGCTGACCCTGATCGGCGGCGGCGGGCATATTCTCGCGTTCAGCAGTGCCGACCCGCTGGAGATCGTGCCCGACATGCCTTCCGAAAGCGTGATGCGTCAGGTGCGTCAGGGAGGAAGCTACGTTGGATTGGACGCCGCTGCGCCCTTTGATCTGCGCTTTCGGGTGCTGGTGTCTGTGCCGGCTTCCGGGCGTGTGGACGAAATCCGCCTGTTGCAGGCCCTCTATCCGGTATCCGGGCACATGAGCGCGCTGGCCGAAAGCGTGGAAGAGGGGGCGAGCCGTTACCGGCAGCTCGATTACCTGCGTGGTCCGCTGAAAAGCAGCTTCCTCCTCACTCTGTCGCTGGTGTTGCTGCTGAGTCTGCTGCTGTCAGTGTGGACGGCGTTCTTCTTCGCGCGCCGCCTGGTCGCTCCCATTCGGGTTCTCGCCATCGGCACGCGTGCGGTGGCGTCCGGAGACTATGACCGGCAGTTACCTCAATACTCCAGCGACGAAATGGGCTTTCTGGTGCAGTCGTTCAACGACATGACGCGGCGACTGGCGGTGGCGCGCGACGAGGCGCGAGTGAGTCAGCGCCAGGCGGAGGACGAGCGCGCCTATCTGCGCGCCGTGCTCGGTCGGCTGTCATCGGGGGTGCTGACACTCGATCGCAGGCGCATCGTGCGGACCGCGAACCAGGCGGCGGGCCAGATCCTCGGCGTCGATCTTCGCCCATACATCTCGCGTCCGCTGGTCAGCATAGGTTCCGACCATGCCCATCTTGAGCCGTTCGTTGATGCGATCCGGCCGCATCTGGGGAGCGACACCGACTGGCGCAGGGAAATCGCCATCGATGGTCCGTCCGGCCGCCGGATCCTCATGTGCGGCGGCGCAACCCTGCCAGCCACCGAGCGACAGGGCGCGGGCACGGTGCTGGTGTTCGAAGACGTTACCGCGCTGGTCCAGGCCCAGCGTGACGCCGCCTGGGGTGAGGTGGCGCGCCGTCTGGCGCATGAAATCAAGAATCCGCTGACGCCGATCCGCCTGTCGGCAGAGCGGCTGCGTCACAAGTACCTGCGCGGAATGGATCCTGCCGATGCCGAGGTGCTCGATCGCTCCACTCACACCATCGTGCAGCAGGTTCAGGTCATGGAGGAGATGGTCAAGGCCTTTTCCGATTATGCGCGTACACCGCAACTGCGCCTGCAGCGGCTCGATCTGCGACGGCTGGTCGAAGAGGTTCTCGATCTGTATCGTGGAGAGGCAGCAGCCAGTTTCGTGATCGATTTCGATTCCAGTCTGCCCCTCGTTCGAGTGGATGGCGGGCGCATGCGTCAGTTGTTGCACAATGTGGTGAAGAACGCGCTGGAGGCGGCAACGCCCGGGCGGCAATGTGAGATCACGATTTCGGCCCGGGCGCTCGCGGCCGAGACCGGGCGAGTGGAGCTGCGCATCGGGGATAACGGACCAGGCTTTCCGCCGGACATGAGCGGGCAGTTCTTCGAGCCGTACATTACATCCAAGCATAAGGGCACCGGACTGGGATTGGCGGTAGTGAAGAAAATCGTCGAAGAGCACGGCGGCAATGTCTGGGCGGAGAATGCGCCCGAAGGAGGGGCGGTAATAGTGATACAGCTGCCGCTCGACGACGTCACTCGCGAGTCGGGCGCTGGAGAGAGAAGCAGCGACGGACAGGTGAGCTCATGAGTGCGCACATACTGGTCATCGACGACGAACCCGACATCGGAGAAACGGTCCGCGACATTCTCGTCGACGAGGGCTACGAGGTCAGCGTCGCCGAAACAGCGGAGGAGGGGCGACGGGCGCGACGGGCGCGGCGGCCGGATCTGGTGCTCATGGATGTATGGCTGCCGGACTCCGATGGCATATCCCTGCTGCGGGAGTGGAAGGAGCAGATAGGCTTCACAGCGCCGGTGATAATGATTTCGGGACATGCCACGGTCGAGACGGCGGTCGAGGCTACGCGCCTCGGCGCCTATGATTTCATCGAGAAGCCGCTGTCGCTCTCGAAGCTCCTGCTGACGGTGCAGCGAGCGCTGGAAGCCGACAGGTTGCAGCGGGAGAACATCGAGTTGCGCCGTCAGGCGCAGGCGCTGCCGGAACCCATAGGCAGCAGTCGCGTGATGCGGGCGCTGCGGGATCAGGCGCGACGCATCGCCCGTCACAATGCCTGGGTGCTGATCAGCGGCGAGCCGGGTGCGGGCAAGGAGCTGCTGTCGCGCTATTTGCACGCAAGCGGTTCGCGCAGCGCAGGTCCGTTCGTCGAGGTCGGCGTTGCGACACTGGTCAGTGAGAACGCCGCGGCGGCGCTCTTTGGTTCTGAGCGGAACAGCGATGTGCGCTATGGCTACCTGGAGCAGGCCAATGGCGGTACCCTTTTTCTCAGCGAAGTCGCTGATATGGATCCGGCGGTGCAGACCAAACTGCTCGGCGCACTCGAGAACAAGAGCTTTGTGCGCGTCGGCGGCAGAGATCCAGTGCAGTTCGACGCGCGGGTAGTCGCTGCCACCCACCGGGACCTGCAGGAATACATTGCTGCCGGCCGCTTTCGCGAAGATCTGTATTATCAGCTCAACGTGGTGCCGCTGCGCGTGGCGCCCCTGCGGGAACACGCCGAAGATGTTCCCGAACTCCTCGAACACTACGTCGAACTGTTCGTCCGTCACGACAACCTGCCGCGTCGACGCTTCACCGAGGGCGCGGTGCGACGGCTGTGCGCTCATGACTGGCCCGGAAACGTGCGTGAGCTGAAGAATCTGGTGCAGCGGCTGCTGATACTCGGCACCGGCGAGGAGATCGACGAGTCGGAGATCGAAGATGCGCTTGCCGGCCGCTCACGTCAGGCGGCTTTGCCAATAAGCTTCGATGCTCCGCTGCGCGCGGCGCGGATGGATTTCGAGCGCGCATATTTCGAATATCAGCTCGAGGCGCTCGGCGGGAACGTGGCTGAAGTCGCTCAGCGTGCCGGAATAGAGCGGACCCATCTCTATCGCAAGCTGCGCATGCTCGGCATCAAACCTCGTAACGACTAGAGAGACGGTCCCCCATGAAGATCATCGTGCTTGGCGCAGGGCAGGTGGGTGCTTCGGTGGCGGAGACGCTGTCGAGTGAAGCCAATGACATCACCGTCGTGGATAACGATCCGCGGCGCCTCCATGATCTGCAGGAGCGCTTCGATCTGCGCACGGTCCTGGGCGAGGCGGCGCATCCCGGGGTGTTGCGTCGCGCGGGCGCCGAAGATGCCGACATGATCATCGCTGTAACCAACAGCGACGAAACCAACATGGTTGCCTGTCAGGTGGCGTACTCTCTGTTCCACACCCCGACCAAGATTGCGCGGGTCAGGGCGCGCGACTACCTGGACGAGCCGGATCTCTTCAGCCAGGAGGCGCTGCCGATCGATGTGGTGATCAGCCCGGAAAAGCTGGTGATCGATCAACTGCAGCGCCTGATCGAATATCCTGGTGCGCTACAGGTGCTCGATTTTGCGGGGGGGCGGGCGCAGCTGGTGGCGATCGAAGCCTATCATGGCGGTCCGCTGGTCGGACACCAGCTTCGTGACCTTGCCACCCGCATTCCGGGGGACCGGGCGCGGGTGGCTGCCATCTTCCGCCGCGGCGCCGCCATCATTCCCCAGGGCGACACCGTGATCGAGGCGGATGATGAGGTCTTCTTCATCGCCGCGATACGCGACATTCGCGCGGTCATGGGGGAGATGAGACGTCTCGACCGCGAGGTGCGGCGGATCATGCTGGTCGGAGGCGGCAATATAGGGCTGGGGCTGGCCGCGGCTCTCGAGCAGCGCTATCACGTCAAGGTGATCGAGCACGACCCGGCGCGGGTACAGCGAATTTCCCAGGAGCTGAGCCGCAGCCTGGTTTTGCTCGGCGACGCGGCCGATGAAGACCTGCTCGTCGAGGAGAATATCGAGAACACCGACGTGTTTTGCGCGGTAACCAACGACGATGAGGCGAATATCCTGTCCGGCATGCTGGCCAAGCGTCTTGGAGCGCGCAAGGTCATTTCGCTGATCAACCGCGGAGCCTATGTAGATCTGGTGCAAAGCGGTGACATCGACATTGCCATTTCGCCCTATCACGCCACCATCGGAACCCTGCTGGCGCACGTTCGCCGCGGAGACGTGGTGATGGTGCACTCGCTCAGGCGCGGGGCGGCGGAGGCGATCGAGGCAGTGGCGCATGGGGATCGCAAGACATCACGGGTAGTGGACCGCGCGGTAGGTGAAATCCGCCTGCCTCCGCAGACGACCATAGGCGCCATCGTGCGCGGGGATGAAGTCATCATGGCGCATCACGATACCGTCATCGAAGCCGAGGATCACGTCATCCTGTTCGTGGTCGACAAGAAGCGCATCGCCGAGGTGGAGCGTCTGTTCCAGGTCGGCGTGACATTCTTCTAGTCTGCGGCTGATCCGCCGGAGCTGGAGCGGGCATGCAGCTGCGCGCCATACAGTACATCGTGTTCCTGGGGTTGATGCTGTTCAGCCTGTCGATGCTGCCGCCGGCGGCTATCGCGCTCGATCAGGGTGAGGATACGGCGGCCGTGTTCCTGCTGTGCGGCCTGGCGCTGGCAGCGATCGGCGCCAGCGGATGGCTACCGGTCCGCAGGCGCGCGGTCGAGTTGCGCCTGAGAGACGGCTTTCTGGTAGTGGTCGCCCTATGGGTGGTGATCGGGCTTGCGGGCATGGTGCCCCTCCTGTTCACGCCGGGTCTCGCACCGATCGATGCGCTTTTCGAGTCGGTCTCCGGACTCACCACTACCGGAGCCACCATCATCGTCGGTCTCGATGAGCTGCCGCGCTCGACGCTTTTCTATCGGCAACAGCTGCAGTGGATCGGTGGAATGGGCGTCATCGTGCTTGCGGCGGCAATAATGCCCATGCTGGGTATCGGCGGCATGCAGCTGTATCGCGCCTGGACGCCGGGGCCGATGAAGTACAACAAGCTGTCGGCGCGCCTGGCGCAGAGCGCCCGCAGGCTGTGGTACGTGTACCTTGGCTTCACTGTGGCCTGTGCGCTGGCATACTGGCTGGCGGGGATGAGTCTGTTCGATGCGGTGGCTCATGCCATGTCGACGGTATCTCTGGGTGGCTTTTCGACCCATGATGCCAGTTTTGCGTGGTTTGGAAGTCCCGCGATCGAGGCCGTGGCGGTCATTTTCATGCTGTTGGCGGGGTTGAACTTCGCTCTCCATTTCCTCGCCTGGCGCGGGGGTACGCTGGACCCGTATCGAGAGAGCGTGGAGCTGAAGGCCTACCTGCTGATGCTGGCCTTCGTGGCTTCCTTGGTGGTGATTTCCTTGTCATTAACCGCTTTCGAGGTCACCTATGCCGCGCAGCACGGCATCTTCGAAGCGGTGTCGATGATGGTGACGGCGGGATTCACCTCTACCGATCATCACCTCTGGCCTCTGTTCGTGCCGCTGTTGCTGCTGATGGCGAGCTTCGTTGGCGGATGCGCAGGCTCGCCGGCGGGCGGCCTGAAGGTTTTCCGGATTCTGCTGCTGATGAAGCAGGCCGGGCGCGAGATTCATCGGCTGGTTCATCCCAATGCAGTGTATTTCATCCGGATCGGGAGCCAGGATGCGAACGCCGAGGTGATAGACGCCGTTTGGGGGTATTTCTCGCTTTACATGTTCAGCTTCGTTGCCATGACAGTGATCCTGCACATGTCCGGCATCGATATGGTCACGGCGTTCTCCGCGGTTGCCGCCTGCATCAATAATCTGGGGCCGGGCCTGGGTGAGGTGGCGCACGATTATGCCGGCCTCGGCGTCGGCGCGAAGGCGGTATTGTGTGTCGCGATGTTGATCGGGCGGCTGGAGATCTTTACTCTGCTTCTGTTGCTGACACCTGGGTTCTGGAGAAAGTGATGGAAGATCCACGGGAAAAATGGGACGCAGTTTATCGCGACAAAACGCAGCTTCCGTCGCCCGCAACGCGGGTGCTGGCGGAGAATCTGCATTTGCTGCCCGAAAGTGGCGATGCGCTGGAGCTGGCATGCGGACTGGCGGGGAATGCCACTCTGCTCGCGCAGCGCGGATTTCGCGCGCATGCCTGGGATATTTCTCCCGTTGTGATCCATCGCCTGACGGAGTTCGCGCGTGAGCGCGGTCTTCCGTTGATCGCAGAGGCGCGCGATCTGACTGCCGCGCCGCCACACCCGGACAGCTGGGACGTGATCATGGTCGCTCATTTCCTGGATCGCGGACTGTTTCCGTCCATCAAGGCGGCATTGCGACCCGGGGGGCTGCTGTTCTATCAGACGTTTACCCGCACCAGTGCAACCGGCACCGGTCCCCGTAATCTCGACTTCCGGCTGGACACCAATGAGCTGCTGGCGCTATGCAGCGGTTTGGAGGTGCTGGTCTATCGTGAAGAGGGTCTGGCGGGCGATATACGGCAGGGACTGCGCGACGAGGCGATGATCGTCGCCCGACGCCCTCAGTAGAAGCGTTGCTCTCCTTCGGGACGGGTGCGGAAGCGCTTGTAGTTCCACTGGTACTGGTCCGGAATGCGGCGCACGCATGCTTCGACGCCGGCATTCATTGCCGTACACACGCTGATCGTATCGCTGCGGTCGAAGTCAGCAGTCATGGGCTGGAAACAGATCCGGAATCCCGCACTGCGAGGCAGGCGTTCGGAGTGGACGAAGAATACCGGAACCTCGTGTTTCTCCAGCAGGCGCGCCAGCAGCGTCATGGTATAGGCCTGTATGCCGAAGTAGGGCGCGAATACCCCGCTTCCCGGCTGCGGCTCCTGGTCGGGAAGAAGCCCGATGAATTCCCCTCTGGCCAGTGCGCGATAGAGGTGGCGGACACCGCCTGCGGTCGTCGGCACCAGGCGGGCGCCAAAGCGTTCGCGTGATCCGCGCATATACGTTTCCAGTCCCTTCATGCGCGGCGGGCGGTACAGGCTGGTGAGCGGATAGAGCGTAGAGCAGTACAGGCCGACCAGTTCCCAGTTGCCGAGATGAGGAGTCATCAGAATGGCTCCCCGACCCGCGCGCAGGGCGGCATCGACGGGAGCACGCCCGTCCACTTCCGTGATCAGCGCCAGTACGCGATCAGGCGGCCAGTGCCAGAGCGCGCCGGTCTCGGCCACTGTCTGGCCGGTGCCTCGCAGCGAACGCGATGCCAGGCGGCGCTGCTCAGACGGGGACAGTTCGGGGAAGCAGAGTTTCACATTGCAGTGCGTAATTTTGCGGATGCGCCCCGGCATGAGCGCGAGAACAGACCCCAGCGCGGCGCCAAGCGCATGCGCGCCTCGCAACGGCAGCGCCGCGCAAAGCCGCATGAACAGCCTGATGAACATTTCTCGCTTCAAAACGGCGTCCTGGCCTGTGGGTGGGGGCGTTTTGCGGGTATCATATCAGGTTTGATTCAGTCGCCAGTCGGCCGAGGTAATGCAGTGGAACGGGAAGCCTTCATCGATCGTCTGCGCCGTCGCGTACTGCTTTGCGATGGCGGTACCGGCACACTCATCCAGGCGGAAACCTGGGATGTGGAGCGCGATTTTCTCGGTCTGGAGAACTGCTCCGAGATCCTTTGCAGCACGCGCCCCGACTTCGTGCGCAAGCTTCATCGGGCCTATTTCGAGGCGGGAGCCGATTGCGTCGAGACCAACACCTTCGGCGCCAACAAGATCGTGTTCGCGGAGTTCGATCTGGTCGAGCGGACTTACGAGCTGAATCATATCGCCGCGACGCTGGCTCGCGAAGTCGCGGACGAGTTCAGTACGCCGGATTGGCCGCGCTATGTGCTCGGTTCCATGGGACCCGGTACACGCCTGCCCAGCCTGGGGCATACCGACTTCGATGCGCTGGAGGATTCATACTACGAGCAGGCTCGTGGACTGATCGACGGTGGTGTCGATGCATTGCTGCTCGAAACCAATCAGGATCTGCTGACGATGAAGGCCGCCATCTGTGCCGCGCGGCGCGCCTTCGCCACGCAGGGTCGGCAGGTCCCGATCATCGCGCAGGTCACCATCGAAACCACCGGCGCCATGCTGGTCGGTTCGGATATCGGCTGCGCCGTCACTACGCTGGCCGCGATGGACGTCGACGCGATCGGTCTGAACTGCGCCACCGGGCCTGCGGAGATGACCGAGCATGTGAAATATCTGGGCGAGAACTGGCCCGGGTTCATTTCGGTGATGCCAAACGCCGGGCTGCCGATGCTGGTCGACGGACGCACTGAGTATCCGCTCGGTCCGGATGAGCTTGCGGACTGGCAGCAGCGTTTTGTCGAAGAGGATTGCGTGAACCTGATCGGCGGCTGCTGCGGCACTACGCCGGCCCATATCGCACGTCTGCGCGAAATGCTGGACAGCCGTTCCGATCCCGCTCCGCGCCAGCGCGAGGTCACGCTGGTGCCGGCTCTGAGTTCACTCTATACCAGTGTGCCGCTGCGTCAGGAGAACGCCGTTTTCGCCATCGGCGAGCGCTCGAACGCCAATGGATCGAAGAAGTTCCGCGAACTGCTCGCCGCGGAAGACTGGGACGGCCTGGTAGGGCTCGGACGGGAGCAGGTCAAGGAAGGCTCGCATGCGCTCGATGTCTGCGTTGCTTATGTAGGGCGTCCGGAAGCCTCGGACATGGCCGAAGTAGTCAGCCGGTATCGGGGCCAGATCTCGGTGCCTCTGGTCATCGACTCGACCGAGCCGCCGGTAATCGAAACCGCGCTCAAGCTGCTCGGCGGCAAGTGCATGATCAACTCCATCAACTTCGAGGATGGAGAGGAAAAGGCGGCGCGCGTGCTTGGCTATGCCAAGCGGTATGGCGCCGCCGTAGTGGCGCTCACCATAGACGAGGAGGGGATGGCAAAGTCCGTCGAGCGCAAGCTCGAGATTGCCCATCGTCTGTACCGCTTCGCGGTGGAAGAGCATGGGCTGCCGGCATCCGATCTGGTGTTCGATCCGTTGACGTTCACCATCTGTACCGGCGTCAATGAGGACCGCGAACATGGCATCAGCACGCTGAATGCCATCGAGGCGATCGCCCGCGAACTGCCCGAATGTCAGATCATGCTCGGGCTGTCCAACATTTCCTTCGGTCTCGCGCCTGCGGCGCGCCAGGTCCTGAATTCGGTGTTCCTGCACCATGCCCAGGCTCGCGGCATGACGGCTGCCATCATCCACGTATCGAAGATTCTGCCGCTGCACAGGATTCCCGAAGAGCATCGCATCGCCGCCGAGGACCTGATCTTCAATAATCATCGAGACGGCCGCGATCCCCTGCTGCATTTCGTCGAACTGTTCCGCGACGTGCAGATCGAGCGCGCCAGCCGGACGCGTCCGGAAACGATCGAAGAGGTGCTCAAGCAGCGCATCGTCGATGGCGATCGCCAGGGTCTGGAAGAAGACCTGGGTAAGGCGCTCGAAAAGTACTCTCCGCTCGAGATCATCAATACCTTCCTGCTCGATGGAATGAAGGTCGTCGGCGAGCTGTTTGGTTCCGGGCAGATGCAACTTCCGTTTGTGCTCCAGTCTGCCGAGACGATGAAGGCGGCGGTGGCTTTCCTCGAACCCCGCATGGAGAAGACGGCAGGCTCGGAGAAGGGCACGCTGGTGCTTGCCACGGTCAAGGGCGACGTGCATGACATCGGCAAGAACCTGGTTGATATCATTCTCACCAACAATGGGTACCGGGTCGTGAACCTCGGCATCAAGCAGCCGATCGGAAACATCATCGAAGCGGCGCGTGACCATGATGCGGATGCCGTCGGCATGTCCGGTCTGCTGGTCAAGTCGACGGTGATCATGAAGGACAATCTGGAGGAGATGCGGCGCCAGGGCATGGAGCTGCCGGTGCTGCTAGGCGGCGCCGCGCTCACTCGTCGCTATGTCGAGAGCGACTGCCGGGCCGTGTACACGCGGCCTGACTCCGTGCACTATGCCAAGGATGCCTTCAGTGGGCTGCGCCTGATGGATGAGATCGTCAGCAGCAGGATTCGGGCGAGCGGGGACGCGGGAAAGGGCTGAAGTACCGGTCGAGGACTGTTCGATGATGGGTCTTTTCCCAGCGATCAAGCCCTTCGTCACCCATACGCTGGCGGTCGATCCGCCGCATGTCCTCTACGTGGAGGAGTGCGGTAATCCTGGCGGATTGCCGGTGATATTCATTCATGGCGGTCCGGGCGGCGGTTGCGAGGCATACCACCGGCGTTTCTTCGATCCGGAAATCTACCGCGCCATACTGTTCGATCAGCGAGGCTGCGGCCGCTCGACCCCGCACGCTGAAGTGGCCGGCAATGATACCCGGGCGCTGGTCGCCGACATGGAGCGGATTCGCGAGCATCTTGGAATAGATCGCTGGCTGCTGTTCGGCGGTTCCTGGGGTTCGACCCTCGCGCTCGCCTATGCCGAAACTCACCCCGAGCGCGTGCTCGGCCTGGTTCTGCGCGGCATCTTCCTGTGCCGGCCGCACGAGATCCGCTGGTTCTACCAGGAAGGGGTGAGCCGCCTGTTTCCGGACTATTGGGTCGAGTTCCTGCGTCCCATCCCCGAAGCCGAGCGCGGCAACCTGCTGCAGGCCTATCACCAGCGGCTGTTCGGCGATGACGAAGTCGCCCGCATGGCCGCAGCCAAGGCATGGTCGCGCTGGGAGGCGAGGACGTCCACACTGCTGCCGCGCAAGGAAATCGTCGACCATTTTTCGGATCCCTACACTGCGCTGGCTCTCGCCCGCATCGAGTGTCACTACTTCGTCAATGATTCTTTTCTGGAGCCAGACCAGTTGCTGCGTGATGCGCATCGCATCGCGTCCATCCCGGGAGTCATCGTTCATGGGCGCTACGACGTAGTGTGTCCGGTGGAGAATGCCTGGGAGCTTCATGAAGTCTGGCCCGGCGCGGAGTTGCGCATAATTCCCGATGCCGGTCATTCGGCTGCCGAGCCGGGTATCACCGATGCGCTGTTGCGGGCGCTCGCCGCAATGCCGGAACGCATTGCATGATCGGGCTGCTGCAGCGGGTTGCATCGGCCGCGGTAAGTGTCGAGGGGGAATGCATCGCGAGCATCGGCGCCGGGCTTCTGGTCTTCATTGCCGTCGAGCGTGGCGACGGTGAGGCACAGGCCGAGCGTCTGATCGATCGGCTGCTCGGCTACCGGGTGTTCGAGGATGCCGAAGGGCGCATGAATCGCAGCCTTCTCGACACTGGCGGCGATCTGTTGCTGGTGTCGCAGTTCACGCTCGCCGCCGACACGGGCAAGGGCACCAGGCCGAGTTTCGCGCCGGCGGCTTCGCCCGAGGATGGACGGCGACTGTTCGATCACTGCGTGAGTTACGCCTCCCGCCAGCCTCTGCGCGTCGCGCAAGGGCGCTTTGGAGCTGATATGCAGGTCAGTCTGGTCAACGATGGACCCGTGACCTTGCTGCTGCGTATCCCGCCCCTTGCCGCCGGATGAGCGGCGTTCGCGCACGAGACGAAACCATGCCTCCACAGGAGAGACGATGGCGCTGTACGTCATAGGGGATGTCCAGGGCTGCTACGAAGAGTTGCAGTCCCTGCTCGATCTCATCGAATTTGATGCCAGTGCGGACCGGCTGTGGTTCGCCGGTGATCTGATCAATCGTGGTCCGCGTTCGCTGGAAGTATTGCGTTTCGTGAAAGGACTGGGAGAGTCGGCGGTCGCTGTGCTCGGTAATCACGAGCTGCATCTGCTCGCGGTTGCCGCTGGTTCGCGCCGGCCTGGCGCAAGCGACACGCTCGATGAGATTCTGACCGCTCCCGATCGCGATGAGCTGATCGATTGGTTGCGCACGCGCCCGCTCATGTACCGCGATGCCGGTACGGTGCTGATCCATGCGGGTCTGGCGCCACAGTGGGATATCGCCGCTGCGGAGCGCTGTGCGCGCGAAGTCGAGAACGAGCTGCGTTCGGAGCGCGCTGCGGAGCTGCTCGCCGGCATGTATGGCGATTATCCCGAGCTGTGGTCCGAGCGCCTGCAGGGTATGGAGCGCTGGCGCTTCATCATCAACTGTTTTACCCGCCTGCGTATGTGTGACCCTGACGGTCGGCTGCGGATCGGCGCGCGTGGGCCGGTGCGCGGAAGAGAGGACGGATTGATTCCCTGGTTTGAGGTGCCCGGGCGCGCCAGCGCCAATGCCACGGTAGTGTTCGGGCACTGGGCGGTACTGGGCTGTTATGAGGCGCCCGGGATATATGCGACCGATTCAGGTTGCGTATGGGGCGGGAAGTTGAGTGCCCTGCGGCTGGACGCGCACCCCGTGCAGTGGCATTCCGCGCCCTGTCCCGCCTATTGCACCTACAGTGAATGAATATGCCGGCGCGAGCTGCGAACGAGCGGCTTTGGAAGAATCGCGGGACGTCCCGCGCGGAAACGGGCTGATCAATGAACAATACCAACTACGTACTTCTGGGATTGCTGGCGCTCAGCGTCGTCGGCAACATCGTGCAGAGCCAGCGCTACGATGAGCTGCTCGCGCAGAGCGAATACATCTACGAAGGCACAGTGGAGCATATCAGGGCCACCCTGCAGCGTGAGCTGACAGCCATCGCCATGGCTGGTGACGAGCAGGAAACAGGCGACTGACGTCGTCAGCAGTCTAGGGCTGCGTGTGGCGGGACACGGCAGTATGCTGAAGCCCGGGCCGGTGCGCGGTCAGGCCGCGCACCGGATCTGATCCATCATTCCCGCAGCCAGTCTCTCGGCCGCAGGAAGTCGCTGTACAGGCGTGCTTCCTCGGTTCCTTCTTCGGGTTTCCAGTTGTAGCGCCACTTCACCAGCGGCGGCAGGGACATCAGAATGGACTCCGTGCGACCGCCCGTCTGCAGGCCGAAGACGGTGCCCCGATCGTAGATCAGATTGAATTCCACATAGCGGCCACGACGATAGAGCTGGAAATCACGTTCGCGTTCGCCCCACTCCAGGTCCTTCCGGCGGGCGACGATCGGCCGGTAGGCAGGGATGTAATGGTCGCCGACGCTGCGCATGAATTCGAAACAGCGCTCGAATCCGCCCTCGTTCAGATCGTCGAAGAAAAGGCCGCCCACGCCGCGCGGCTCCTTGCGGTGGCGCAGATAAAAGTACTCATCGCACCAGCGCTTGTAGTGCTCATAGGTTTCTTCGCCGAACGGAGCGCAGGCGTCGTACGCCACACGATGCCAGTGCCGGCAATCGTCTTCGAAGCCGTAATACGGCGTCAGATCGAAGCCGCCGCCGAACCACCAGATCGGAGCCGCCCCCGGCTTGGTGGCGATGAAAAATCGCACGTTGGCATGTGAGGTGGGCACATAGGGGTTGCGGGGGTGGATAACTAGAGAAACCCCCAGCGCTTCATACCGGCGTCCCGCCAGCTCCGGCCGGCTCGCGGTTGCTGCGGCGGGCATGCTGGCCCCGGTCACATGGGAAAAGTTGACGCCACCCTGCTCGAACACCGCGCCTTCGGAGAGGACGCGGGTACGGCCGCCGCCGCCTTCGGGGCGCTCCCATAGATCCTCATGGAAACTCGCGGTACCGTCTTCCTCGGCCAAAGCCGTTGTGATGCGGGTCTGAAGGTCGAGAAGGTATTCCTTGACTGCGGTGATATCAGGCTGATCCATAATTGACGCGCTTCCGGTGTGGGATATACGGGATGATTCTAGCGCAGCTATGCGCGGTTTGCATCATCAGCCCGGACGCAGGGTACGGCCGCTGAGTGCATCGCGTATCCGGGTCGGCCTGGGAGCTCCTCCCGTCGCCCCGGGCAGAATGTAATCCACCTGCCGACCCAGGCCCGCCCGCAGGCGGAGTGCGGTACGGGGTGGGCGTCGTCCATGGATGTTGGCGCTGGTGGATACAATGGCTCGTCCCACCGTGGCGCACAATGCGGCGGCTACGGGGTGGGCGGTGACGCGAAGCGCGACCGAGGCATGTCTGCCGCGGATCCAGGGCGGCACTGTATCTGCGGCGGGTAACAGCCAGGTGGTCGGGCCTGGCCAGCTGCGTCGCGCCCGGTCGAGGGCTGCCCGGTCGATCATGCCGGTGTCTATGTACGGTGCAATCTGCTCGTATGAGGCGCCGATCAGGATCAGGCCCAGCGTGACCGGGCGCTGCTTGAGTTCGAGCAGCCGCTCCACCGCATCGCGCGCGTGGGGGTCGCAGCCCAATCCCCATACCGACTCCGTGGGGTACGCCACGATGCCGCCGGCCTCGATATGATGTCGTGCCAGCCGCAGGTGCCAGGAAGGCGCGGGCGCCATCCGGATCAGTTTTCGCGAGCGATGGCGCGATGACCGATGTCACGGCGGCAGAACATCCCCGGCCAGCGGATGCGATCGACGCCCTCATAGGCCGCTTGCTGGGCTGCCAGCACGGTGTCACCCAGGGCGCAGACACAGAGTACGCGCCCGCCAGCAGTCAACACCTGGCCCTCGTCATCCAGTGCGGTTCCGGCGTGGAATATCTGCGCGCCGGTAGCGGCGGCGGCTTCCAGCCCTTCGATGCGATCGCCCTTGCGGTAGCTGCCCGGGTATCCTTCGGCCGCCAGTACGACACCCAAGGCGCAGCGCGGATCCCAGTCCGCCGTCATGCTCGCGAGACGCTCTTCGGTTGCCGCTAGGCAGAGCGCGACCAGGTCGGAACGCAGGCGCAGCATGATCGGCTGCGTTTCGGGGTCACCGAAGCGGCAATTGAATTCCAGCACACGTGGGCATCCGTCCGCGCCGATCATCAGGCCGGCGTACAGAAAGCCGGTATAACGTACGCCATCTGCCGCCATGCCGCGGATGGTGGGTTCGATCACTTCGCGCATGACCCGTTCGTGCATTTCGGCGGTGATCACCGGCGCGGGTGAATAGGCCCCCATGCCGCCAGTGTTGGGTCCGGTATCGCCATCGTCGCGTGCTTTGTGGTCCTGGGAACTGGCCATCGGCAGCACGGTGTTGCCGTCACTCATGACGATGAAGCTCGCTTCCTCGCCCTCGAGGAATTCCTCGATCACCACGCGATGGCCGGCATCGCCGAAGGCATTGGCTTCGAGCATGTCATCGACGGCGGCGATCGCCTCATCCACGGTGCGGGCAATGATGACGCCCTTGCCAGCGGCAAGTCCATCGGCTTTGACCACCAGTGGCGCGCCGTGAGCGCGAATCCAGTCACGCGCCAGCGCCGCCTCGCTGAATACCGCATAGGCCGCCGTGGGAATGCCATGGCGGGCGAGGAAATCCTTGGCGTAAGCCTTCGAGCCTTCGAGCTGGGCGGCGGCGCGCTCCGGTCCGAAACAACGCAGGCCTTCGGCGCGGAAGGCATCGACGATACCGGCGACCAGCGGAGCTTCCGGTCCGACGATGGTCAGGCCGATGTCATTCTCTCGCGCGAACCGGAGCAGGCCATCGATGTCCAGTACATCGATCGGCACGTTTTCGATGCGCAGTTCGCGGGCGGTGCCGGCATTGCCGGGGGCGACGAATATGCGGTCGGCGAGCGGAGACTGCGCCGCTTTCCAGGCCAGCGCGTGCTCGCGGCCCCCACTGCCGATGATCAGTACGTTCATGGGCGATCCGGTATGGCTCGTGAATGAGGCAGAAAGGATACCGCATCGTAGCGCCTGCGGGGGAATCGTTGGGCTGGAGCGTCGTCGCCACAGCAGGAGACGAAGGCGCGGAGCACGGGAGCAGGGGAATTCCTTGGCCGGTGGCCGGTCAGAGGGTTATGATGAACCATCTCGCTGCCACACTGTTTTCTCCGTGAATTTTCCGAGAATCACCCATTCGGCTGGCTTCCTGCCGCGCTGTGGCGCCCTGCTGGTTTCCTGGGCTGCGATCCTGTCGGCTACGGCGGATGCGGTGGAAATACGAGCCGGGCTTTGGGCCACCGATGGTCCGGTGCATGCGCTTGCCCTGGACCGGGCGGCCAGGATTCTCTATGTCGGGGGAGATTTTACCCAGGTGAGCCCCGCGGATCCGCTCATCGATACGGTGGTGACCCGTCGCAATCTGGCCGCATTCGATCTGAGCACGGGTGAAGTGACAGCCTGGGATCCCGCTCCTGACGGTCCCGTATATGCAATGTGGCTGAACCCCGCTGGCAGCGCTCTCTATCTGGGCGGTGATTTCGCCGCAGTGGGAGGGCAGTTTCGCGAACGTCTCGCCGCCGTGGACACCACGCTCGGTCTGCCCGACACCTGGAATCCCGGTGCCGACGGACCGGTACGGGCGATAACACCTTCCCCCGTCGGCACTTCGCTCTATATTGGTGGCGGTTTTTCGCGGATCGGCGGCGCCGAGCGGCGCGCCATCGCGGAGCTGGGACTGCTGGGTACCGGCAATCTGAGCGGACTGGGGCAGCGGCCCTTGTTCGAGCCAGGAGCACTGATCAATGCGCTGACCGTCGTCAACAACCGGCTGTATGTCGGTGGCCGCTTCGTTCCAGTGGTGGAGGACGGCGACAGCGAAGACGAGGAAGCCTCAGTCGGCGAACGGCTCGCTGCCATCGAACTGAGCACCTTCCGTTTTTCCGATTGGGCGCCTCCGATCGATGACGGTGCGGTGCTGGCCCTGCGTTCGATCGCTGAACGCGGCGTGATCTACGCCGGGGGGGATTTCTCCTCGATCGGCGGCGTGCCCCAGATCGGCGCTGCTGCCTTCGACCTGGATTCCGGCGCACCACTGGTCTGGAATCCGCGGATCGATGGTCCTGTCCATGCGCTCGCGGTCGGCTTCGATCGCGGGGCGATCTATCTCGGCGGCGACTTCGATACCGTCGCCGGCACCGGGCGCTCCCGCCTGGCGGCGGTGGACACCATCGAGGGCACGCCGCTGGTCGCCTGGGTCGTGGCTGCCGACGCCGCCGCGTACGTTCTGCTGGGTGCCTGGGATGCGCCTGCCGCACCGGCGGAGGAGCCGGACGATGGCGAAGATGAAGAAGATGATCAGGGTCCGGGGGATGAAGGTGTGGAGGATGACCGCGACATCCTCTATGCAGGCGGTGCGTTTGCGGTGATCGATGGTGTCCCGCGCGGAGGTCTCGTGGCACTGGAGGCATTGCCGCCGGAGGACGATCCGCCACTGACGCGCGCCGAGCCGCCGGGCGGCTTCATCAGTTCACGCGACGAAGGGCTCGTCCGTCTGGTGTGTGACGATGGCGCCGGTTCGGGTTGTGCGGCCACGTACTACACCCTGGACGGGAGTGAACCGAACACCGATTCGAACCGCTATACCGGGCCGATCAATCTCTCGGCGGATGTGGAGCTGAGGTTTTTTTCCGTCGACCTGGTGGGAAACGTCGAGAATGCGGGCGTCGAGCGCTATATCGTTGAGATCGATCCGCCGACTACCGTTGCCGATCCGCCATCGGGCGTATTCGATGGTTCACTGCAGGTGCGGCTGAGCTGCGCGGACCAGCGTCCCGGCTGCGTCGAAACCCGCTATACCACCGACGGAACCTTGCCAACGGCATCATCCCCGCTCTATACCGGGCCAATTCGAATCGATCGCACTACCGTGCTGCAGTTCTTCTCGGTCGATGGCGCCGGCAACCCTGAGGGTGTGCGACGCGCCGAGTACGTGCGCATCCGTGGCGAGGCCGGAGCGCTGGGATTCGGCGAACTGCTGATCGTGTCCGTCCTGGCATTGCTTGGCTGGCGGCGTCTGAGTTCCGGGGAGGCGCGGTGATGGCACGGATCCGGATGCTTGGCGCATTCCTGGCGCTGATGCTCGTGACCGGGATGGCCGCGGCCGCCGGCCCCGTCATCCATGCGGCGATCGTCGCTGGTGACAGGTTGATCATCGGCGGCGATTTCACCTTGGGGGCCGGGCGCAGCAATCTGGCATCGATCGATCTGCGTGATGGCAGTGTCCAGGCGGACTGGATCGCTGACACGGATGGCCCGGTGTATGCGCTGGAGCTGTCTGCCAATGGCGCTGTGGTGTTCGTGGGTGGAGACTTCAGCACGGTACGGGCCGTCCCGCGCTCGAACATCGCCGCAATAAATACAGCCAGTGGTAATGTCACCCCCTGGGATCCGGGGTCCGATGGCGCGGTGCGCGCCTTTGCCCGTTCCACGAACGGCCGGATCCTGTATGCGGGTGGCGATTTCAGCGAAATCGGCGGTGCGCCCCGCTCGCGCCTGGCCAGCCTCGATACCCAGGTCAACACCGATAACGCCCTGCCGTGGCGACCGGATCCGGATGGGCCGGTGCATGCGCTGGCGCTCGAAGAGAGCACCGGTCGGCTCTATGCGGGCGGAGACTACGCTTCGATCTCGGGAACGGTTCGCAATGGTCTGGCAGCGCTGTCCATATCGAGCGCCGCCGCGCTGGAGTGGGCACCGTCGCCGGCAGGCGGGGCGCGTGTGCAGGCTCTCAGCCTGGGCGAGGGAGTGCTGTATGCAGGCGGTGATTTCCAGATCGGCACGGTCAGCAATCTGGCGGCGCTCGAACTCACAAGCGGCGCCATGCTCGGCTGGAATCCTGGCATCGATGGTGAAGTGCGCGCGCTCGCCTGGGATGGTGCCGGCGTGCGCTTGTATGCGGGCGGCACCTTCACCCAGGTGGATGGTGCGCCGCGCGAGCGCATTGCCGGATTCCGCAGCGATGCCGAAGTGCCGGAGCTCATGGCCTGGAATCCAGGTGGCGATTCGGCGATCGCGTCGGTCGAGACCCTGATCGTCGATGCTGAACGGCAGGCGCTGCATCTCGGCGGCGAGCTGAGCCGTATCGACGGCATCGACCTGCCCCAACCTCTGGCACGGCTGGATATCCGCTTGCCGGTGACCGGGCTCGATCGGGAAGCAGGCGCCTACCGCGAGGCGGGAATGGTCGAGCTCGCCTGCGTGGCCGGTGCGGCCGACTGTCTGCAGGTTTGTTACCGCAGCGATGGCGATGATCCTGAGGCCCCGGCCGATTGCGCCGCCGGGCCGGTGACCGTGCCGGTCGCCAATACCAGCCTGCGCTTTTTCTCCGAAGATACAGCAGGCAATCGGGAGCGGATTCGTACCGCTATGTATGCGGTGGACAATCTTGCGCCCGCGGTCCAGGTGTCACTTCCCGAGGGGATCTACGGCGCGGAAGCCGATCCGCGGGTCCAGCTGAAGTGTGTGGATGATCAGCCGGAATTCGGCTGCACCATCTACTATACGCTGGACGGGACCGAACCCGATGCGAACTCGCCCGAGTATGTCGCGCCCCTATCTCTCGCCAGTCTGTTTCCTGATCCCTCGATTCCGGAAAGCGAACTCGACCCGATCCGGCATCTCACCGGAGTCGTGACACTGCGGGCGCTGGCGATCGACGGCGCCGGTAATGCCGAGACGCCGCTGAGCCGCAGCTATTTCATCGATCTCGCGGCTCCTCTGATCTCGGTCAGCGTTCCGAGCGGCAACTATGTGGCACCACTCACCGTATCGCTGGGGTGCGATGATGGGCCGGGTTCGGGATGCGCCGGCGTTTTCTACCGGCTGGACGGAGCCGAGCCTGAGCTCGATGATGCCGGTGAGCCGGTGGCGCCGGCGCGGCGGTATCAGGGACCGCTGGTGCTCGAGACCGCTTCCAGTCTGTCTGTCCTGGCGATGGACAGCGCCGGCAACCGCAGCAGCGGTCTCGTTGCAGTCTACGCCCTGACGGCGCCGGAAGTTCAGGGTGAATCGGGAGTTGGCGCAAACGGTCCGGGATGGCTGCTGGTGCTGATGATCGCGGCGCTGGGAGCGATGCTCAGAAACCGGTTCGAGTCCGGATCGGCTCCGGGCCGGATGCGTTGAGGTGGGCTGTGCCTGCGCGGCAGCGCTGAAGGGCGGAGCCTTCAGCGCTCGCCGGCCTCAGTGTCTGAACTGCCTCATTCCCGTGACGACCATCGCGATGCCGTGTTCATCCGCGGCCGCGATCACCTCCGGATCCCGCATCGAGCCGCCG
>CAZOOF010000003.1:23447-96701 GCA_964581365.1 uncultured Chromatiales bacterium | reverse complement strand
TCCACCAGGTGGCATAGGTCGAGAACTTGTAGCCGCGGCGGTACTCGAACTTGTCGACCGCCTTCATCAGGCCGATGTTGCCCTCCTGGATCAGGTCCAGGAACTGCAGGCCGCGGTTGGTGTACTTCTTGGCGATGGAGATCACCAGCCGCAGGTTGGCTTCCACCATTTCCTTCTTGGCCCGGCGTGCCTTGGCCTCGCCGATCGACATCCGCCGGTTGATCTCCTTGATCTCGGTGATGGTCAGACCGGTCGAACGCTCCAGCTGGCGCAGCTGTGACTGCGCGGCGCGGATGGTGTCGGCGACGTCGGCGAGCTTCGCCGAATAGGCCTGCTTGCCGTCCAGATGCTCGGCCAGCCAGGCCTCGTCGGTTTCCCGGCCCGGGAAGGTCTCGAGGAAGGTCTTGCGCGGCATCTCGGCCTGCTTCACGCAGGCACGCATGACCTCGCGCTCGTTGGCGCGGATACGGTCGATCGCCTTGCGCAGGTTGTCGACCATGTCGTCGATGACGCGCGGGGTGAACTTGAAGGTGAGGAACAGCTTGCCGAGTTCCTCGCGCACTTCGGCCACGCGGGCGCGGTCATCGGCGGCCAGCGCCGCTTCCATCTGCTGATGGAGCTCGGCGAGGCGGCCGAACAGCTCCTCCGCGAGCACCGGATCCGGGCCGCTGTCGCCAACGGTCTCGCTGCTGTCGGCGTCGTCCTCGTCGTCCTCGTCGTCGTCATCCTTGACGTCGGCGCTGCCGGCGTCTTCCGCGACGCTCAGCTCGGGCTCGATCTCGCCGTCGGGGACCGGCTCGACATTGAGATCGCGAAAGCCGGCCAGCAGGTCGCTCAGGCGCGTCTCGCCCGCCTTCACCCGCTCATAGGTCTCCAGCAGGTACTGCGCCGATTCCGGGTAGGCGGACACGGCGGTCAGCACCTGGTCCAGGCCTTCCTCGATGCGCTTGGCGAGCTCGATCTCACCTTCGCGGGTCAGCAGCTCGACCGTGCCCATCTCCCGCATGTACATGCGGACCGGGTCGGTGGTGCGGCCAAATTCGGCGTCGACCGCAGCCAGGGCAGCGGCGGCTTCTTCGGTCTCGTCGTCATCGGCCGGAGCCGTCGCATCGGCCAGCAGCAGGGTATCGGTATCCGGCGCCACTTCATGGACGGTAATGCCCATGTCGTTGATCATGCCGATGATGTCTTCGATCTGCTCCGGATCGACGATATCGCTGGGCAGATGATCATTGACCTCACGGTAGGTGAGGTAGCCTTGCTCCTTGCCTTTTGCAATCAGTGCCTTGAGTTGAGACTGTTGCTCTTGCTTCATATCGTATCCGGACCTCTGATGATCGGCCCCCGAGGGGGCGGCAAACGGGTAAGTTTACAGTAGACTGACAAAATTTGAGAAGATTCGATCTTTTTCGTGAGCGGACCTTCGCAACCGGCGCCTCAGCCGCTCGACGCCTTTTCCGCAAGCAACTGACACAGCGTCGCTTTTTCCTCTTCTCCCAGATCGGTCCGCTCCCGCAGGCGCTCGATCCGGCGATCCAGATAGCGGCTGCGCAAGGCCCGCATCGCGGCGGCGAACTCCGCGTCCAGGCTTTCCGGCGGAATCAGCGCCTCCTCCTGGGCCAGACGGGCGAGATAACGCCCATTTTCATGTTCCCGCCACCGTTCGAGGATGCCAGCGGTGTTTAAGTGAGGGTTCGCCTGCAACAAATCAAGCATTTCAAGCAACATTGCTGCGCCTGGAATATCCAGATCCTTCAACCAGTTGATATCGGAATGCTGCTCTGCCAGCTGCGGCTTGCGCAGCAGCATGGTGATGGCCTTGCGCGGCAGCGAGGCGACCTTGCGTGGCAGGCTGCGGGCCAGGCGACGAGCGGCTGGCGATGCGGGCGACACCGCCGGCGGCGCATCACCCGCGGCCCCGAGCATGTGCTCGAGCATGTGAACATCCATTCGGGTCAACTCGGCCAGACGACGGATCATCATGTGGCGGAACACACCTGGAGCCATGCGCAGAAGGTAAGGCCTCGCCAGCTCCACCAGCCTCGCCCGCCCATCGATGGTCGAGGTATCGGCCTGCTGCCTCAGACTGTCGTAAAAAAACGCTGAAAGCGTGACTGAATCGGCAAGCCGCGCTTCGAAACCTTCTCTGCCCTCCTTGCGCACCAGACTGTCAGGATCCTCGCCCTCGGGCAGGAACATGAACTTTGCCTGCCGTCCTTCGCGCACTGCCGGCAGCGCGCCTTCCAATGCGCGCCATGCCGCCTGCCGGCCCGCCCGGTCACCATCGAAGCAGAACACCAGTTCCGGCGCCACCCGGAACAGACGCTCGAGATGGTGAGGAGTAGTGGCCGTCCCCAGAGTAGCGACAGCACCAGCGAAGCCGTATCGCGCCAGCATGACCACATCCATGTACCCTTCCACCACCACCAGTCGCTCCGGAGCACGCGTCACCTTGCGTGCTTCGTAAAGTCCGTAAAGCTCGCGTCCCTTATGGAACACGGCGGTTTCCGGAGAATTGAGGTACTTCGGGGTGTCGTCGCCAAGCACCCGGCCGCCGAATGCAATGACCCGGCCCCGACCGTCCCGGATCGGGAACATGATGCGATCGCGGAAGCGGTCGTAATAACCGCCGCCCTGCTCCCGACGGATGATGAGGCCGGCCGCCAGCAAACGCTCCGGATCGTGGCGTCCGCCCAGGGCCTGGAGCAGACCGTCCCAACCCGGGGGCGCGTATCCCAGAGCGAAGGCAGCCGCGGTTTCGCCGTCCAGCCCGCGCTCCTTGAGATAGGCGACCGCTATCGGCCCGCGCGCATGTTCGCGCAGCTGACGGCGAAACCAGGCCGCGGCATCCTCCAGCACCGGGTACAGGCCGGCATCCGCGGGCTTCCCCCTGTCCTCCGCGTTGGACTGCGGCATGGGCACTCCGCTGCGACTGGCCAGTTCCTGCACGGCTTCCAGGAAATCGAGCCGGGCATATTCCATCAGGAAACCGATTGCCGTGCCGTGAGCGCCACAGCCGAAGCAGTGATAAAACTGCTTCTCCGGGCTGACGGTAAATGAGGGCGACTTTTCGTTATGGAACGGACAGCACGCGACATACTCGCGGCCGGCCTTGCGCAACGCCACATAACTGTCGATGAGCTCGACGATGTCCGTGCGGCCAAGCAGATCGTCGATGAAAGCCTGTGGAATACGACCAGACACGCTCTTCCTCGGACGGACAGCGAAGGTTCGTCTGAAAAAAGATACTGTGCCGGACAAAGCCGGCACCGGAAACCCCTATACCTGCTCGCAGGGCAGGAGGGTGATCAGTTCGGAGGTGGAGATACTTCAGACTTCAGGCGCCGAGGCGCTCCCGCACGCGCGCACTGACCACCGCCATGTCGGCCCGGCCCTGGATGCGGGACTTCAGGAGCGCCATCACTTTCCCCATGTCCTTTATCGAGGAGGCACCGCTTTCCGCGATGCTCTGATCGATCAGGCGCAGCAGCTCGTCCTCCGGCATGGCAGGCGGCAGATACGAGGAAATGATCTCCAGCTCGAAGGCTTCCTTGTCCGCCAGATCCTGGCGACCGCCACTGCGAAACTGTTCGATCGAATCCTGGTGCTGCTTGACCATGCGGCCAAGGACGGCAATGATCTGCTCGTCGTCGAGCTCCTTGCGCTCATCGACTTCGCGCTGTTTGATCTCGGCGCTGATCAGACGCAGGACCCCGAGCCGCGCGCTGTCCCTGGCGCGCATCGCCTCCTTTACATCATCCTGGATGCGGGTCTTCAGCGGGCTCATGGTCTCTCCGCTCCCGGAAGGAGCAATCGCGGATCAGCCGTGGGGACGCAGGTAACGCGACTTCTCCATGGAGGTGCGCTTCTGCTGACGCTTCACCGCTGCGGCGGCCTTGCGCTTGCGCACGGCGGTCGGCTTTTCGTAGAACTCGCGGCGGCGGATTTCGGAAAGGACGCCGCTCTTTTCGCAGATGCGCTTGAAGCGGCGCAGCGCGACCTCGAACGGCTCATTGTCTCTGACACGTACGTTGGGCATTCGGTATCCTCGAGATGATCTACCCGAAAAATGGGGACTTATCTTAACCCCACCGAGACCAAAAGCCAAGGCCGAGGTATATCGGAAGATACCGGCCGGCCTTTCGTTCTGTCGCCTGCCCGCGCTATGATGACACCGTTTCCCCGGAGTGAGCCCAGACACGATGTCACCGTTCAGCAAGCGGGCAACCCGCGACGCGGAGGCGTTCGAGGCCGTGATCCGACCCCATCTCGGGCCGCTCTACCGCCTTGCCTACCGCCTATCCGGGCGCCGCGAGGACGCCGAGGACCTGGTCCAGGACCTGCTGACCAAGCTCTATGCCCGGCGGGACGAGTTTGCCAAAGTCGAGCATCCGCGCTCGTGGCTGATGCGGGTCCTGTACCGGATGTTCATCGACCAGCGCCGCCAGCGGATGCGCTCCCCCCTCCACCTGGTACCCGACACTCCGTCAGGCGACCCGGAATCACACCTGGAAAGACTGTCGACGGATGACGGACCTGCCATGGCAACCGAGCGCGACGACCGGCAGCGCATCCTGCTCGATGCCGTCGCCAGGCTCAGTGAAGACCACCGGCGGGTACTCGCGCTGCACGATATCGAGGGCTACACCCTGGAAGAGATGCAGGAAATCATCGACTGCCCCATAGGCACACTGAAGTCGCGACTGCACCGGGCGCGGGCCCGGCTGCGCGAGTTGCTGGAGGCCGATGGCAGGAATGAAATGGAACCTGCCGCATCGCCTCTTCGTCATAATGTTCATAGCGCCTGAGTGGGTTGTGTCATGAACTGCCCTTCCATCCTGAGCCGCCTGGATGATCACCTCGACGGATACCTGGCACCGATCGAGCGCACTGCCGTGGAAACGCATCTGCGCGGCTGTCGCCGGTGCAGTGAGGCGCTGGTAGAAACCCGCGAACTGAGACGGCTCCTGCGTGAACTGCCAGTCCCACAACCCGACATGGGCCGCTTCAGCCGGGCCATTGCCGCCGCGGCCGAGACGGAACACCGGCGACGCCTGCGGCGCAGAACCGCAATGGCCGGCGGCGCGCTCGCCGCGAGCCTGGTCCTCGCCCTGGGGCCGGGCCTGCAGGATGAGCCGGCCATGAACGAGCCCGCCATGGCACCCACATCCGTGGTGAGTGCGCCACAATCGCAGCCACCGGTGGCGGAAATTCATGCCGTCAGCGCCTCCAGGGAAGAGATCCCCTCCCTCATTCTTCCCCTGTACGAAGAGCGGGAAATCAGTCTCGCTCTCGAATCACCGCGACGCATCGAAGAGGCCACCTTCACCGTGCACCTGCCGGAAGGACTGGAGCTCGCAGGCTACCCCGGACAGCGCGAGATCAGCTGGCGCGGCTCTCTGGAGCCAGGGCAGAATCTCCTCATCCTTCCCATCACGGCCCAGGCCGGCGTGGGTGGCGATCTGATTACCCGCATTGCCGACACCGAGCGGCACCGCAGTCTGACATTGCGCATGGAGGTGACCGATGCTTACCTTCCGCAATCCTTCCCTCCGGCGCAGATCATCCCGGCCGCTGAATCGACGGTGATGTAAGCAATGCGTCTGTCCGTCCGCGGCACCATCCTTCTGGGCCTCTGCGCCTGGTACAGCACTGGCGCCTGGGGTGTCGGCGAACTCGATGTCACCATCCGGGTCATCGAACGCCACGAGCGGTTGGATGACATCAGCCTCCACCGGATCGAACTGCCGCGCGAGAGTTCCGCTGCTGCACGCGAGCGGATTCCGGCGCGCTGGCAGGAAGAGAATGGCCCGCGATTCAGGGAAGCCGCAGACCGCGCCGACCAGGAGTCTCTGGACCGTCCGCGCGGCGAGTTCGAATGGCAGGGCCCGCGGGAACGGGCGCGGGAATGGTCAAACGAACGGAATCAAGGGCGTGAGGAACGACGGCGGGATGAACGGCGTCCTGCGGTTGCTGGCGAGCGCCCCCGTCACTGACCGACGCGCACCAAGCCGCCGAGTCCCGCAACTTCCAGCACAGAAGCGACGTAGGCGCGAATTTCCTGGGCATCGTTCATGGCGAGCGCCTGATTCAGGATGTCACGCGCCTGCGCCACGGTAAAACTGCGGATCACCCGCTTGATGCGCGGCAGGCTGGCAACGCTGGCGCTGAGATTGGACACTCCCATACCCAGCAGCAGAATCACCGCCGCCGGATCTCCGGCCATCTCTCCACACACCCCTATCGGACGGCCGCACCGCTGAGCGCCCGAGATCGCCTGTTTAAGCGCTCGCAGCACGGCCGGATGCAGCGCATCGTAAAGGCCTGCAACCCGCGAGTTGTTGCGGTCGACCGCCAGCATGTACTGGGTGAGGTCATTGCTGCCGATGGAGAGATAATCCACTCGCTCAGCCAGCGCCTCGATCATGTACACCGCCGAGGGAACCTCCACCATGACTCCGATCGGAGGCAGGCGCACCTCGGGCTCCTCGTCCAGCAGATCCTGATGCACCCGTCGCAACAGCCGCAGCGCGGCCTCGACTTCGCTCACCGAGCTGATCATCGGCAACAGCAACCGGGCGTTGTTCAAACCGATATCGGCTCGCATGATAGCCCGCAGCTGGATCAGGAACAGCTCGGGGTGATCGAGTGAAATCCGGATGCCGCGCCAGCCGAGAAACGGATTCTCCTCGTGGATGGGGAAATACGGCAGCATTTTGTCGCCGCCGACATCGAGAGTACGAATGGTGACGGGACGGGGTGCGAATGCCTCCAGCACCTGGCGGTAGATGCGCCGCTGCTCTTCCTCGCCCGGGAACTGGTTGCGGATCATGAAGGGAAACTCGGTGCGATAAAGGCCGATGCCTTCCGCTCCCTGGCGCAGCGAGGGCACGACATCCGAAACCAGACCGGCATTCGCATACAGCGGCACATGTACACCGTCGACGGTAACGGCGGGCAGGTCACGCAATTCCTCCAGATCCCGAGCGAGCTGCTTTTCTTCGCGAATCAGGCGGTCATACTCTGCCCGCACCGCAGTGGAGGGCTTGACGTAGATCCAGCCGCGGTAGCCGTCCACGACGATTTCCGCCCCGTCGACATGCGTGACCGGCAGGTCGCTCACTCCCAGCACCGCGGGGATGCCGAGAGAACGGGCCAGAATGGCCACATGCGAGAAGGTCGAGCCGCGCACCGAGACCACGCCGGCCAGGCACTCGAGCGGCACCTCCGCCAGCGCAGAAACCGTCAGCTCCTCGCCGACCAGAATGGTGTTCGGAGGAAAAGCCTGCGGGCGTGTCGGAGAAATCTGCTGCAGCCGGGCGAGGATGCGCAGACCGATATCCCGGATATCGCCCGCCCGCTCGCGCAGGTAGGGATCTTCCATTGCCTCGAAGACGCGAGTGTGCTCGCGAATGGTCGCGCGCAGCGCACCCGCGGCCCAGTTCCCGGCCCGGATGCGCTCGATGGTTTCGCGCTCCAGACCGGGACTGGCCAGCATCAGCGAATAGGCGCGGAACAGCGCCTGATCCTCGGCAGTCAGGGACTCGCCCATGACCGCCTCGAGCGCGCCGATATCGGCTCGGGCTGCGTCCAGCGCAGCCCGGAACGACGCGATCTCGGCTTCGATATCGGTAGCCTGACGATCGGGCACCGCATCCAGGTCGGTCGGCGGATAGATGACCAGCGCAGTCCCGGCAGCGACCCCAGGCGCTCCCGCCAGTCCCGGAATCGGATGTGAATCGTCGCCCGAGGCCTGGCGATTGAGGCCACGAATACCTCCGTTCACCATCGCCAGCGCAATGGCGCCGGAAAGCTGAGCCGCGACGGTGAGCAGGAAAGCGACCTCATCCTCGTCGAAGCGGCGCTTATCCCCCTGCCGCACCACCAGGACCCCCATCACACTGCGGTGATGGATGATCGGGACGCCAAGGAAGCCGTGATAGTAGCTTTCGCCGGTTTCGGCGACGAAGTGGTAACGGGGATGTGCCGGCGCATCGTCGAGGTTCAGCGCCTCTTCGGTTTCGCCCACCACGCTGACGAGACCTTCGCCTCGAGCCAGTCGTACCGTCCCAACGGCCTCCGGATTAAAACCGTCGGTTGCCATCAGCACATACTGGTCGGTGACAGTGTCGAACAGATAGACCGAACAGACATCCACCCGCATCGCCTGCTTTACGCGGGTGACAATGATGTGAAGCGCCTCGGCCAGGTCGCCAGCCCCGTTGACCTCCTGAACGATGCGCTTGAGTGTGGCGAGCATCCCGTCTGCGCTAGGCCCGGCGGCCAAGACGGGCTGCCGAACCAGCGAGCAGAGCCGGTTTGAATTTGCCGTCGATGAAGGCCAGCTCGGCGAATTCCTCTAGGGCACTCCGATAAACCTTGCGCTTGAAGGACACCACCTGGCGAACGGGCTCCCAGTAGTCGACCCAGCGCCAGCGATCGAATTCCGGCTGGTCGCTGGCGTTCAGACAGACCTTACGATCATCGGCAACGAAGTGGAGCAGGTACCAGACCTGCTTCTGGCCGATGCATACCGGCCGGCTGCGGCGCCGTATCAGGTGTTTGGGAAGCTGGTAGCGGAGCCAATCGCGGGTCCGGGCGAGCACTACCACGTCTTCCGGCTCCAGCCCCACCTCTTCGCGAAGTTCCCGGTACATGGCCTGCTCCGGGCTTTCATTGCGACAGATGCCTCCCTGGGGAAACTGCCAGGCGTTCTGGCCGATGCGCCGGGCCCATAGCAGGCGACCCTCCCGGTTGATGAGGACGATACCGACATTTTCTCGGTAGCCATCCAAATCAATCACTTGGGAATCCTGCGTCGGCATATGCATACAGGCGATTCTCCCACAATCTCCCTCGTATCCGCAATCGTCTTACGGCCGCCCGATTCGTCATCGCAGCCCGATTCCAGCCATTCCCAGCGACCGGGTCCACCGGGATCCCGGCAGCATGAACGGGCGCTTCCCCGACCTGTTCTGCTGCGGGTGCTTGCGCCGGTACGGACGATGGCCTACGTTAGCCGATTTGGAGAAGCGACGTGAGCTTGGCGATTTTCGATCTGGATGAAACCCTTCTGGCCGGGGACAGTGATTACCTGTGGGGTAAGTTCCTGGTAGATGAAGGGGTGGTCGGCCGGGAGCACTATGAGAGCGAGAACGAGCGCTTCTTCCGCCAGTACAAGGAGGGCTGCCTGGATATCCGCGAGTGGCTGGCCTTTCAGCTGCGCCCCCTCGCGGAAAACGAACCGGCAAAACTGCACCAGCTGCGCGATCGCTTCCTGCGGGAACTGATCGAGCCGATCATATTGCCCGCCGCGCGTGAGCTGGTGGAGAGCCATCGTGCGCGCGGACACGAACTGCTCATCATCACCGCCACCAATTCCTTCATTACCCGTCCGATCGCCGATATGCTCGGTATCACCGAACTGCTCGCCAGCGAAGTCGAGCGCGTGGACGGGCGGTACACCGGAGAAATCATCGGCATCCCCAGTTTCCGCGAAGGTAAGGTCCAGCGCCTGCGGGACTGGCTGAAAGCCGGCGGGCGTGACCTGACCGAGAGCTGGTTCTACTCCGACTCCCACAATGACCTGCCACTGCTTGAACTGGTGACCCATCCGGTAGCCGTCGACCCGGATCCGACCCTCGCCCGCATCGCCAAAGACCGCGGATGGCCCATCGTCAGCCTGCGCTGAGACGGGGCGTTCCGCTGCTGGCGGGGCTGACCGTCCTGGTCCTGGCCAGTCTGACGTTTGCGCTGGCCGTGGGCAGTGTCCAGCTTGGCTGGCATCAGCTTGTCGGCGTAATGACCGGAGACGCCGACGCCTTCGCCAGGGATCTGGTACTGGATCTGCGCCTGCCGCGCGCCCTGTCGGCCTGCGCCACAGGCGGATTGCTGGCGCTCGCGGGCGCTCTGATGCAAGCGCTCCTGCGCAATCCACTCGCTGACCCGTACATACTCGGGGTATCCGGCGGCGCGGCGGTCGGGGCTTTGGGTGCGCTGATGGCCGGCCTGAGCGGTTACTGGCTCTCAGGCAGCGCCTTCTGCGGCGCACTGCTGTCGATGATGCTGGTATTCGCCCTGGCGCGCGGCCCCGGCGAATGGTCGGCTACGCGCCTGTTGCTGACCGGCGTCGTAGTCGCGGCCGGCTGGGGCGCCGCCATCAGCTTCATTCTCGCCGTCAGTCCCGACTCCACCCTGCGCGGGATGATGTTCTGGCTCCTGGGTGACCTCGGCCAGGCAAGCACGCCCGGCTTTCCGCTGCTGACGCTTGCCTTTGGACTCGCATTCAGTCTCTACACCGCCCGCGATCTCAACGTGCTCGTGCACGGCGAACACAAGGCGCGGAGCCTGGGGGTGGCCACCTCCGGGCTGCGGCTACGGCTGTACCTGGTGTCCTCTCTGCTTACCGCGGTAGCTGTCACCGTAGCGGGGAATATCGGTTTCATCGGCCTGATCGCGCCTCACATCCTCCGCCTTGCCGGCGCCCATGACCACCGCATTCTCCTCCCCGCCTCCGCCCTGCTCGGCGCCGCCATGCTGACCCTTGCCGATACGCTGGCGCGCACCGCAGCGGCACCGCTGCAACTGCCGGTCGGAGTGATCACGGCCTTGCTGGGAGTGCCGCTATTCCTGTTTCTACTGCGGCGGAGCGCCTGATGCTGGAAACACGCAAGCTCTCCGTGAGCATTGCCGGGAGCCAGGTCTGTCGCGCGCTCGATCTGATGATCGACGAAGGTTCCGTCTGGGCGATTCTGGGCCGCAATGGCGTCGGCAAGACTACGCTGCTCAAATCCCTGGCCGGCCTGCATCCGCCGGATGAGGGCGAGGTCCTGCTCGGCGGCAGACCACTCGATGACTGGCCACATCGTGAGCGGGCACGTCGCATCGGTGTGCTCTTCCAGAGCCGCGCGCACGCATTTCCGGGAACGGTGCTCGAAACCGCCCTGACGGGCAGGCACCCGTGGCTGGATCGCTGGAACTGGGAAAGCGAGGATGACATCGCCATGACTCAGGCTGCGCTGGCGGAAGTCGACCTGGCCAGCATGGAAACCCGCACGATCACCACGCTGTCGGGAGGTGAGGCTCAGCGCCTGGGGCTGGCGACGGTGCTGGCCCAGTCACCAGCCATCTATCTGCTGGACGAGCCGAATAATCATCTCGACCTGAGACACCAGATTGCCATCATGGAGCTGATTCGCCGGCGAGCGCGGGAACCCGGACATGCTGCGGCCATAGTCCTGCATGACGTCAACCTGGCAGCCAGATTCTGTGACCACGCGCTGCTGCTCCACGGCGATGGAGCATGCGATCACGGCACGGTGGACGAAATCCTGACTGCGGGCAGCCTGAGCCGCCTGTATCAGCATCCGATCCGGATGATCCCCGGCGCGGGGCGGGTCTTCCTGCCGGATTGAGCCCCGGTGGCGCGGCTCGCGCCATCGCCCCGGCGCATCCCGTGCCGCCCTTCGGCGCGACCGCAAGCGATGCCTAGGCGAAGCTCTCGCGGTTCATGGCCTTGGCCATGGCATCCTGCTTGGTCACCACGCCCTTGCGCACCAGTTCCTGGAGACACTGATCGAGTGTCTGCATACCGACGGACTGGCCGGTCTGGATCGCCGAATACATCTGCGGCACCTTATTTTCGCGGATCAGGTTTCGGATCGCGGGGGTGCCGATCATGATCTCATGGGCAGCGACCCGGCCGCCGCCAACTTTCTTGAGCAGCGTCTGCGAAATAACCGCCCGCAGCGACTCCGAAAGCATCGAACGAACCATTTCCTTCTCCGCGGCCGGGAACACGTCGATGATTCGGTCGATGGTCTTGGCCGCCGAACTGGTATGCAGGGTGCCGAACACCATGTGGCCGGTTTCGGCTGCCGTGAGCGCAAGACCGATGGTTTCGGGATCACGCATTTCACCAACCAGGATGATGTCCGGATCCTCACGCAGGGCCGAACGGAGCGCCTCGGCGAAACCCAGCGAATCGCGCCCGATCTCGCGCTGATTGACCAGACACTTCTTACTCTGATGAACGAACTCGATCGGATCCTCGATGGTGAGGATGTGACCGAATTCGTTGTTGTTCTTGTAATCCAGCATGGCCGCCAGGGTGGTCGATTTACCCGAACCGGTTGGACCGGTAACCAGTACGATCCCGCGGGGATACTCGGAAATGCGCTTGAATATGGATGGCGCGCCGAGCTCCTCGAGCGACAGGATGGTAGAGGGAATGGTGCGGAACACGCCGCCGACACCCCGATTGTGATTGAAGACGTTGACGCGGAAACGGGCCAGACCCGGGATCTCGAATGAAAAGTCGGTCTCGAGGAACTCCTCGAAATCCTTTCTCTGCTTGTCGCTCATTATGTCGTATAGCATCGACTGCACCGTCTTGTTGTCGAGCGGCGGCACATTGATGCGGCGCACGTCGCCGTCGACGCGGATCATCGGCGGCAGATCGGCCGAAAGATGCAGGTCGGAAGCCTTGTTCTTGACGCTGAACGCGAGCAGTTCCGCGATATCCATCTACTTGTCCTCGAAGTCTTGTGGCAAACTGGCGCAGGATTCGTGAACGCCTTCCATGAAAGTTGAATCCCAGACAACTAGCGGCACCGCGCCCTCCATCTTGAGGCGCCCGTGGACGAACAGTCGTGAGCAGTCCCGCTGAACGGCTCACAACCGTGCTGGCCCGCATTCGGGAAGCCGAACGGCTCAGCGGCCGCCCCGGCGGGTCGGTCGGGCTGGTGGCCGTCAGCAAAACCTTTGCGCCGGATGCCATCCGGGCGCTGGCGGAGGCAGGACAGAGATGCTTCGGAGAGAGCTATCTCGGAGAGGCGCTGACGAAGATCGCGGCACTCCAGAAGCTCGGTCTGGAGTGGCATTTCATCGGCCCCGTCCAATCGAACAAGACACGCGGAATCGCCACCCACTTCTCCTGGGTCCACGGCATCGACCGCGCGCGCATCGCTGCGCGTCTGAGCGAACAGCGACCGCCGGAACTGCCACCGCTGCAGATCTGCGTGCAGATTAATATCAGTGGTGAAGCGAGCAAATCCGGTGTTCGTCCGGAAGAGGCATCGGCACTGATCGGAGAAATCATCGGACTGCCACGCCTGCGCCTGCGCGGCCTGATGACGATACCGGCGCCGGCAGCTGGCATGCAGGAATCCCGCTCGTCGTTCCGCCGGCTGCGCGAATTGCTGCTCGAACTGCAGGAGCAATGGCCCGGGCTCGATACATTATCCATGGGCATGAGCAGTGACTTCGAGGCAGCAATCGCCGAGGGCGCCACCCTGGTGCGCGTCGGCAGCGGACTCTTTGGCGCCCGGCCGGCCGCCTCCGGGTAACGGGCGCCGACGATCCGGTTGGGGTAGACTGCTGCAGAACTCCGAGCGTCGGAACGAGGACAGATGAACGATCTCTCCATAGCCTTCATTGGCGGCGGCAACATGGCCGGCAGCCTGATCGGCGGCCTGATCGCCGACGGATATTCGCGGACGCTGCTGTCGGTAGCGGATGCGGACGCTGAAAAGCGACGCCAGCTCGGCGAGCGCTTCGGCATCCGCACCTGCGCTTCCAATACGGAGGCGGTCGCGGGCGCCGCTGTCATCGTCATCGCGGTCAAGCCCCAAGTGGTCGAACAGGTCGCCCGGGAACTGGCTCCGGCTCTGACCGGCGAACAACTGGTCATATCGGTGGCTGCGGGCATCCGGACGACGACACTCTCGGCCTGGTTCGGCGACGTGCCGATCGTGCGCGCGATGCCCAACACACCCGCCCTGGTGCAGAGCGGCGCTACGGCGCTTTACGCCATCCTCTCCGCCGGAGCCGGACATCGCGAAACGGCGGAATCGATCATGCGCGCGGTCGGACTGACCCAGTGGATCGAAGATGAAACGCTGATGGATGTGGTAACCGCCCTCTCCGGGAGCGGTCCGGCCTATTTCTTCCTGTTCATGGAACTACTGGAGGAGGAAGCGTGCCGGCTGGGACTGGAGCCGGGGATCGCCCGCCTGCTGACCATACAAACCGCATTCGGGGCTGCCAAGATGGCGCTGGAGAGCCCTCTTCACAGCCCTGGTGAGCTGCGGGAGCAGGTCACCTCGCCGGGCGGAACCACCGAACGCGCGCTTCAGGTGCTCCACGACGGCGATCTTGGGAATCTCCTCGGCCGCGCCCTGCAGGCTGCCCGGGACCGCGCCATCGAATTGTCCAACCTTCTCGACAAAGGATCCGCATGACCGGCAACCCCTATGTTTCCAACGCCG
The DNA here is from genome assembly GCA_964581365.1 of uncultured Chromatiales bacterium. GTDB lineage: Bacteria > Pseudomonadota > Gammaproteobacteria > SZUA-140 > SZUA-140 > JAITWN01. The sequence continues at coordinate 82,434 of CAZOOF010000003.1, read as the reverse complement.
CCGCCTATTTGCTGGACACGGTGTTCTCCATCTACATACTGATGATCATGCTGCGCTTCCTGCTGCAATGGGTTCGCGCGGACTTCTACAATCCGGTGTGCCAGTTCCTGGTGAAAGCGACCAATCCGCCCCTGCGTCCGCTACGGCGGGTCATTCCGGGATTGTGGGGTATCGACCTCGCGTCGATCATTCTCATGCTGGCGCTCCAGATGCTCGCCTTCTGGCTGATCCAGATGACGGGAGGCCTGACCATGGCCGTGCCCGGATTGCTGGTGATCTCGATCAGCGAGCTGTTCGCCCTCGCCCTCAATGTGTTCCTGATCTCCATCCTCATCCAGGTGGTACTGAGCTGGATCAATCCCGGTGCCTACAACCCGCTGGTGTCGCTGCTACACAGCCTGAACGAACCCGTGCTGCGTCCGATCCGGCGCATGCTGCCGAATACGGGCGGCATCGACTTCTCCCCGCTGGTGATTCTGCTGCTGATTCAGATGACCAAGATGCTGGTCGTGGCTCCGCTGCGCGACCTCGGGCTGGGTCTGGCCTGAACCTCCTTTTTCGTATCCCCCCTCAACCTGGCATGCCTCGCGTCCGATAAGGACGCGAGGGGCAACCGGTCTTCGCTGCAGCCTCAGCAGCGGCAGCATTCCCCGACAGTGCGCGCGACATCCGTTGCCAGTCACGGGCGGATGCTGCAAAACGGCACTGGATCACAGGAAAAACTCATACAAATCGGCAACATTCCGATAACCCAGGGTAACGCATAATAACTGCAGGTCCGGCCAACCCATGTCCAGCAAAGCAATCGGGCTGAAACACGCCCCGGAACAGGATCGCTTCCGAGATCAGATGCAGGCCTTCTCCACCTGGAAGGCGGAACTGACCGGAATGATGCGGGACTTTCAGGAATGGCTGAACAGCAATCAGCTCGGCAGTCCTGAAATCGAACTGCGGATCTACGACGCGCTCAATGCGTTGCAGACCGACCAGATCAACATCGCCTTTGTCGCGGAGTTCTCGCGCGGCAAAACCGAGCTGATCAACGCCATTTTCTTCGCCGATCTGGGTCGACGCCTGTTGCCATCCGACGCCGGTCGCACCACGATGTGTCCGACCGAGCTGTTCTACGACCGCGAAGCAGGCGAAGCCTATCTCCGGCTACTGCCGATCGAGACGCGGCTGAGCGAACTCAGCCTGTCCGAGCTGAAGGCGGAATCCAGTTACTGGACCCATCTCCCGCTGGACATGTCCTCGCCCGACCAGATCGTGGAAACCTGCCAGGAGGTGGTACGCACGAAGCGGGTGACGGTCCAGGAGGCCGAGCAGCTCGGACTCTATGTGGAAGAGATTGCCAACGCGGGCAGCGATGCGGCCAAGCCGGACACCGTAGAAATCCCGGTCTGGCGCCATGCCATGATCAGCTTCCCCCACCCTTTGCTGACCCAGGGACTGGTCATTCTGGACACGCCGGGTCTGAATGCGCTTGGTTCCGAGCCGGAGCTGACGATCAACATGCTTCCGAGCGCCCAGGCGGTGCTGTTCATTCTCTCCGCGGACACCGGCGTGACGCGCAGCGATCTGGATATGTGGCAGAACTACATCACCGCCTTCCGCACCAAAAAGCAGAAGGGTCTGGTGGCGGTGCTCAACAAGATCGACACGCTCTGGGACGAGATGAAACGCCCGGAAGAGGTGGAAGCCACCATCCGTGAGCAGTGCCAGAGCAGCGCCCGCCTGCTGGAGATCGATGCCGCCAACGTGTTCCCGATTTCCGCCCAGAAGGCCTTGCTCGCCAAGATCCGCGGCAACCAGGAACTGCTGCAGCGCAGCAACCTGCCCGCGCTCGAATCCCTGCTCGGGGACGATATCCTGCCGCATCGCCAGCAGGTCATCTGGGATAACCTCGTGGGCCTGTTCGAGCGCTCAGTGGAAGAAATCCGGGTTCCGCTCGACAGCCAGATCGAGAACCTGAACGCCCAGATCAATGAGATCGACTCGGTCAAAGGGAACAACGAGGACATCGTTCAGCAGCTGCTGATCAAGGCCAAGGAGAAGAAGAACCTCTACTATGAGAGCGTGAAGGCCTTCCAGCTCAGTCGCAAGAAGCTGGCGCTGCAGGCCAAGAGCATGTTTGCCACCATGGATTTGGGCGCCATCGACAAGATCATCGAACGGACACGCGAGGACATGGCCGGCAGTTGGACCACCGCGGGCATGAAGAACGGCATTTCGGTCTTCTTCGACAGCATGCGCGACGCCATGCAGATCACCGTGCGCCAGTCCGAAGAGACCTTCAAGCTGGTGCAGTCGATCTACAAGCGCTTTCATGACGATTACGGTCTGCGCATCGCCGAACCGCGCATGTTCCCGACACGAAAGTACACCGAGGAACTGGACCTCCTGTATCTGAGAGCAGAGGAGTTCCGCAACAGCCCGAGCACCACCATGACCGAGCAGAGCTTCGTGGTTAAGAAGTTCTTCATCTCGCTGGTGGCTCATGCCCGCAACATCTTTGTCGAGGCCAACAGGGAGGCTGACGCCTGGCTCAAGGAACTGGTCAACCCTCTGGTTGGACAGATTCAGGAAATGCGCAACAGCACGGAGCGCCACATGAAGACGCTCAGCCGCATCCGGGAATCCAAGGACAACCTCGAAACTCAGCTGCGCGAGCTCCAGACCGGCCAGGCAGCTCTGGTCGAGCGCAAGGCGGCCCTGGAGAAATTCCACAGCGGTCTGCTGGCCTGCGCGCCGCGGCCGTCCGCAGATAGCGCGGCACGCAAGCGGGCCTGAATCGGGGTGCTGCCGCCCCGCAATCCGGGGCAATCATGCAGGGGAAACCGTGGCTTGCCTCAGTCGGAGTGATCCGCTAAACTGCCCGCAAGCAATATGCTAATCAACCCTATGGGGAGGGCTTGACTCATGTGGCCGGAAATTCTGGTGCCGATCATTATCTTCTTTGGTCTCAGCGTGTTCTTGGGCGGTTACATCAGCGAGCGCGCCTTGGAGAGCATCAACCGCAAGAAGTAATTGCGGCGCCGTATCAATAAAAGCCCGGCCGCACGCCGGGTTTTTTTTCAGCCAGACAACCCGCGCGCCTTGTGCCAGCGCCATCGGGGCAGGATATGTCAGCAGAACAGGATCTGCGTAAGCTACTGAAATTTCTAGTAGGTTCGGCCACATTCTTCTTCATCGGCACGGTTCATGGCGTCATCCAGGTAATCCCGCCAGTGCGGGCGTGGCTGGATTCGATCGGCAGCCCGTACGGTGGTCCCGGACACATGATCGACCCACTCGCCCATGCCCATATCAATGTGGTGGGCGGGGTAGTACTCTTGTGCATGGCGGTCACCTACTACCTGTTTGCCACCATCTCCAAGCGTCCGATCTGGTCCATGCGGCTGGTGGATCACTCGTTCTGGTGGACCGCGCTCGGCGTGGCCGGTTTTTATTCCACGCTCATGATTTTCGGCATCACTGAAGGCCGCCTGCTGCTGCAGGGTGAGACGGATGCCATCTACGAGATTCACCGCTACTATCGCCCCCTGATCGCCACCATCTCGACGGCAATGGGTATGGGCTTCTGGATCTTCTTCGCCAACGTATTCATGACGGCGCGAACGGTTTACTCGCGAAAGGCATGATCCTGGAATGCGGATGCCCGTCGACCTGGCCTGATTGGCATGCGCAGGACGTTGATCTCGGTGGACATTGTGTCCATCGGGTACAGGTTCCGATGCTCCTGCACATGCCGATCGGGTATGACGCGCAGTTGCATCGGCAACAGGCCAACATCGATCGCCTCGGACTGAAGGAGAAATGGCCGGGGCTGGCCTTGGTGCGTACCGGAATGTTCCGCGGCACCCTCATTCGCCTGCTGGAGAATACCCAGTCACCTTCGCACCTGGTCGGCTGGCTCCCCCGCCCCTATCAGGTTTACGCCTGGCTCCATCAGGGAAACCTTGGCAGCCTGCGGCCGGTAGTGCGAGATATCCAGAGTCGTCTGCTCGATGCCGGCAAGATGCCTCGCGAGCTCCTGCTCGGTCATCTGACCTGTTCGCGCTGCGCCGAAGCGCGGGGGGGAGAAAAGATTCTGCTCCTTCGCCATTGGCGGCAGAGCAGGACGCTGGCAAAGCGCCGGCGACCTTCCGGCAATGAGGCCTGAACCGGCCGAAGTCTAGCGACTTGGGCCTACCCGCACCGGATACTCGAGCACCTTCCGCTCCAGACCGCGCCGGAGCTCGACATACAGAATCTGCTCGCCCTCACGCAGCGGTACTGCCCGGCGATAGACGCCCGTCTTGCCATCCTGGATCGCCTGCTGCCATGAAGCGCCCGGATCGCTGCGCAGGGCGACGATCATGTCGTCCGCCCTGGTGCGGTCGACTCGGGTCGCAATCACCATGAATTCAGTCATGCCGGGACGCAAGGGCACGGGACGGAACTCCACGGCGACGACCATATCTTCCCAGTGCTGCGGTTCCAGCTGGGCATGCTCCTTCCCGTCCGTACAGGCGGTGAGCAGCATCAGGCCGGAGACGAGGAAAACCAGAACTCTGAACATATCGCCTCTCATTGCAGCGGACCGCCCGCCGAATTCTCCTGGAGATAATCGAGAATCTCGCGCAGTTCCTGCGGCGGAATCGGACCGAGCCGGGCGCTGATCCGACGCTGCTGCATGCGAGCGACGATGCTGGGCCATTCCCGCGCTGTGTGTTGACCCGGACGCGGCGCACCGTGGCAGCCACTGCAATAATGCAGATAGGTCCGGTTTATATTACGCGAGGACTTGTCTGCGGACGAAGCCGCGGGCGCGGAGGATGTGGGAGCGGAATCTCCCGAGCATCCTGCCATCAACAGCAGCAGAGCAGCGACTACGACAGCACGGATCATGGAGCGTCGCCGGCATCCTTCCTTTCGGACGTCGCGTTCTTTTCGTCGCTCTTGTCTGGGTCGGAGTCCAGGCGCCCTGCCCAGCGCGAACCGTACAGCTGCACCATGAAATAGACGAAAGTGCCGAAGATCAGCAGATAGACGATTGCGGCACCAAAACCCCAGTTGATCCATTCGCGCTCGTAGCCCGGCCGGTCTCCCCAGAACGGGAAACTGAGACCGATGGCAACCAGCAGCACCATGATGATCACCGCAATGAACCACACCGGCACACCGCGTTGTGACTCGGAGATCCGATCGACCAGCTCCCAGTCCTCGAGGCCGCGCTTCGCCAGCCGCTCCTCCTCGGAGGCATAACCGTAATGGTCCGGCGAGACTTGACCCCACTCTGACTCTACCGGATCCAGCGGGCGCGTATCCTTGCCCTTTGCTTCCTGCGTAGACTTGTCCGAACTCATGCACCCTCCTGGACCAAATGATGGACGCGGAACGTGCGCCGCTTGCCGTCCTCGGAATCGACATGCACCAGGAACGGATACAGTCCGGGGGACAGGGAATTGGCGATTTCCAGACGGACGTCCTGCCGACCGGCTTCGGTAAAATCAACCACGCCAGACGCCAGTCGATACGCCCCGTCCGGCAGGCCCTCCAAGCTCACGGTCAGACTCATGGGCCGATAGAGCTTGTTCGCGACGTTGACGCGATAATCGTTGATCTGCCCGCCCTGCACCGACTCGGCACGGTAAACCGTGTGATGGACGGGATCATAGGTGATGATGCCCCAGGCGAACAGAACCAGACCAAAGACGGTCAGCGCCGTCGCCCAGGGAGCGCGCTTCATCACGGAACCGACGTTACTGTGGCGGCCGCGATCCTGCTGTCTGTCCGCCTCTTCGCTGCGCTCCCCGAATTCGAATCGCAGCAGGCTGTTGCCGGTCTTGCGCGCACCGCGAATCGAACTGCACGCGGTAATGCAATCGCCGCAATTGATACAGGCATCATAGACCACCGTTTCACGCGGATCGATGCCGATGAAACACGAGGTTTCACAGAAGTTGCAGCGCGCGCACTCGTCGGGCTGACTCTTGTCATGGGCGATATGCAGCGTTTCGCGCGTCTTGAAGGTATGCTGCCAGACCCGGTACACACACATGAAGCGGCACCAGAAATGGCGCACGAAGGCGATGTTCACGAACATCACCAGCACGAAGATCATGTAGATCCAGTGCAGGGAATCAGCCAGTCGGGCGTCGTGCTGGAAAGTGATGAAGCGCCAGATCAGCTCGGGCGTGTAGAAATACAGCATCGGAATGATGGCGATCACCATCGCGGCGAGCAGGAACAGGCTGCCGAGAATCACCCAGTTGAGCGCCTTGTCCTTGCCCGCGGAAACCTTGATCGGTTCCCCGTCGAGATTGATTTGGGCACGCTTCCCCAGCAGCCGTGTCGTCATGCGGTTGGCCCACTCCGCCAGCGTATTCTGCGGGCAGGACCAGCCGCAGAATGCGGTTCCCACCAAGGAATAGGTCAGGACCAGCACACTGGAAACAGCCATCCACAGGCCGACGACGATGTAGAAATCGGCGAACCAGATCTGACGGTCGAGCACCACGAAGGCGCCAGCCACCGGATCGATACGGAATAGACCGGACAGCGGAATGAGCATCGCGAGCAGGAGGGTGCCGAGCTGTACCGCACGACGCCTTCCGCGCAATCTCCGTCCGGCCCTTGCGTCCGCGGTCACTACGACCGGGATACTGGACAGTGCCTTGGAGTGGTACATATTGCGAATTCTAGCATGTAGCAGGCTATTTTTCACTTTGGAGGCGGCGTTGCCGCACCGTGCTCAGCAGCCCGCGCTGCCGTCACCTCGCGATCGAGCGGACTGACTTCGGCAAGGCGCTCGAACCAGGCCGCAGCGCTCTCATGGCGCCCCAGGGCGGCGTCGAGATGCCACAGCGCGCGCAGGGTATCGGCATGATCCGGCCTGATGGAAAGCACGGCCTCCAGTACGCGACGCCTGTCCTCCAGCCCCCGCGGTGATTCCTGCAGTTCCGCAAGAATATTGTCCGCCAGCGAGAAACCTGTCCAGCGATCCTCCGGGTTCGCTTCCCAGGCAAAGCGCAGCAGACGCCGCGACTGGGGCACATCGCCCCTCAGTCCCGCAAGCCAGGCTTTCAGTGCCAGATCCGAGGCTGTATAGCAGGCCTCGAAACGTTCGCGGTCGGCGGGCGTCACGCCAAGCTCGCTGGCGGCGCGCGACGACTCAGGACGGATGCGCAGCAACCAATCGAGCAACTGATCGAGTCCCAGGCCACCGCCATAGCGCGCTTGTGGCAGACGGAACTCGATATGGGGACGCCACTCATCCTGCACCGGTCCGCCGTCATCCGGCGGAATCGTGCCCCAATAGCGCCCGAGCCAGGTCCAGATTCCTTCGCCAGCCTCCAGAGCCTCGTCGCGGGCGCGGAGCGAATCCATCCAGCGAACCGGGTCCCTTCCCCCCAGGCCGCCGACCATCGCGATGCGAAACCCGTCCATGAACATCACGCCGTCCGGGAACACCCGGGAAAAACTGCGCAGCACCACCTGCAGGGAATCGTGGTCGAACTGGTTCAGAGCCAGCCATTGCACGAAAATGCCCTGCGGTGCCAGACGTGAGCGTGCACGCTCGAACTGCTGAACGGACAGCAGCGCGCTGCGTCCGACCAGATCGGGATGAAACACGTCACCGACGATGACATCCCATTGAGCCTCATCCGCCATGAGATAACGGCGGGCATCATCGCGCACCACGGTCATCTGTCCGATGACCCCCTCATTGACCGGAGCGAACCAGTCCCGCGCGGCGCGAATCGAACCGAGCGAAAGCTCGACCGCAGCGCGCTTCTGCAGCTCCGGAAACTCGAGCGCGCCGGCAGCCGATATACCCGTCCCCAGCCCCAGAAACAGGATCGATTCCGCACGGGGATGCAGCATCAGCGGCAGTCGCGCCTGGTTCTTCTGCAGTTCGACCGCAGCCTGCTCGCTGGAGGCATCCATACGCTGCAGATCGCTCAGCAGCAGACGCTGCCCATCGGCCTGCTCGATCACGTGCGTGATCGCCATCGCGTCCTCATAGCGGTACAGGTCCTCACTGGCGGCGTGCATCCCGGGCACCAGCCTGGCAACCGGAGGGAAATCCGTCACCGGCCAGAACGCGACGAGCAGCAGGGGGAAGGCCAGCCAGATACGAGGGGACGGAGCCCAGACGCAACCGGCAACGAAAAGCGCGAGCGCCGCCGCCACCAGGGTTGCCGGTGTCCCGAGCAATGGAATCAACACGAAACCGGCGAGCAGGCCCCCCAGCGCCGAACCGACCGAGTTCACGCCGTAGAACAGCGGGCCGAATGATCCCTCGTCGCCGTAGCGCCGGGCGAGCAGCGGCAGCCAGGCGCCAAGCAGCAGTGTCACAGGCAAAGTCACTGCCGCCAACACCAGCCCTTCAGCCAGCAGCGCCGTCCATAGAGAACCGAAATCCTGACCCTGCGACCAGGTCGAGATCGCCGGCAAGAGCCACAGGCTGGGTAAAGCCAGCAATGCGGCCGCCAGAGGGAACACGGCCAGCCAGCGCGAATCTCGCAGCCAGCGCGCAAGCAGACTGCCGCCGCCGATACCGAGGAGATAGACGGCGAGAATCACCGCCATCACATACTCGGTGCGCAGCAGAACCATCCCGTACAGGCGGGTCCAGGCCACCTCGAGCATGATGGCAGCGGCGCCAATGACCGCGTAGGCCACCAGTGAGACCAGAGCTGGCCGCTGCCGATCGACCGCCCTCATCCCCGGTTCGGGAATCACACGAAACTCGCCGCGCCAGGCGAGCGCGCCAGCGAATGTACCCACCAGCAGACCGAGCACAGCTACCGCTTCGACTGCCGCCATCCAACCAAACCGGGGCAGCAGCCACAGGGGCAGCAAAGCGCCCAGAGCGGCACCGAATGCGTTGACACCATACAGGGTGCCGAGGACATGCGGGCGCGCGCCGAGCGCCTTGAGCACCAGGGGGAAGCCCGCGCCCATCGCCACAGCCGGCAGCAGAATCAGCGCCAGCAGCGCGACGGACTGAAACAGATACCAGGTCTGTAGTGGCGCCCCGGCAGCCACTTGCAACAGGAAAGATTCGGCACCCGACAGCAGCGACGGCAATGCCAGCGCATAGATGGCAATGCCCCCCTCCAGACAGGCAAAAGCGACCAGAGGTCTGCGGCTGGTCCGCCCCAGCCGCAGACCGAACAGCGAGCCGAGGCCCAGACCGGCCATGAAGGCGGCGATGGTCACCACGACACCGAAGATACTGACGCCGAACTGCAGGGAAAGCATGCGCGCCCACAACACCTCGAAGGCGAGGCTGGTCGCTCCCGAACAGGCGTAAAGCAGATAAAGGAAACGGCGGCTCATCGAAGAGCCGCCTGATCGGTGGATGATCGCGTCATTTGCGGGCGATCCCGGGGTCGCCAGAGCGATGGTCAGAACGGCCAGAACCAGACGACTGCGACCACGGCATGCGCCAGGGCGAGAGTAACGCTGAGTCCGGCAAAGATCGTGTGCGCCACAAACACCTTCTTGCCAAAGATTGCCATAGCCACACCCAGGCCAGCGGTGCCAAGCATGCAGACCAGCAGCACGACGCCCATCAGAAACAGAATGGCGTGTTTGCGCTGCTCGGTGATTTCGGCGCGTTGCGCACTCTCACGCATTGCCTCGGAAAATGCCTGAATCACCTGGGTATCGGAAGATGTGCCCTGTTCGGCCGCCGCCGCCCGGGCGCCGGCCGGCGCCAGCATCAGCGCTGCCACCAGCAGCATCAGAAAGGCGCAGACAGCGGTGTGAAAGCGTGCGTGCACGTGGTGCTGCCCCTGATCAGGGTTTCGGTTCGGAGTGCTCGCTGTCCAGCTTGCGCTGGCGCAGAGTCCACCAGTAAAGGATTGCCATGAGGATGAATGGAACCAGCAGAATGAGCAGCAGGAACACGAATATGTACCAGATCGTGTCGATGGTGACATGCAGGTACCTGTAACTGTCGAACGCAAGGGAGGTCCCCGGCATCAGCGGCAGCAAGGCCAGCGTACAGTACAGCCAGAGCTTGCGTAGAGTCGTAGCGTTCATCATTCCGTAACGATATCTGCCGCCGTCCGGAACCCGAAGAAGTCGGAAGCGTAGTGCGGCCATGAATAATTCCGATGGTAGGCAGCGGTCGAGAACGGGTCGCTCTTCCACGAACCCCCGCGCAGCACCTTGTAGCTGCCGTCCACCGGGACCAAATCCACAACTTGCATTGCCTCATCCAGCGGCGTTGTGGCCACCGCAATCTTCGCCTCGAACACCTCCGGCGGCGCATCGCTGCCGGGATAGGGGCGAAAGTTGTCATTCGTCCACTCACTGACGTTGCCGGCAAGGTCCATGACACCGTACTCGCTGGCGCCGGAGACGTAACGCGTCACCTCGGTGGTCCGGCCCACGTTGTAATAGGTATTGAGGCGCGATGCATCCATGAGATCACCCCATGGCCAGCGCTTGCCATCCGGTCCTCGCGCGGCCTTTTCCCACTCAGCTTCCGTCGGCAGACGCTTCCCGGCCCAGCTGGCATACGCGTTAGCGTCATACCAGGAAACCATGGTGACCGGATGCAGCTCGGTACCCGGGCGAATCCGGCCCTGATCCCAGTTCAGCGGCGGGCGATGCCCGGTGGCCGCGACAAAGCGGGCATACTGCGCATTCGTTACCGGATACGTGTCGATGCGGAAGGCAGGGAGATTTATCCGGTGTTCAGGCTGATCCTGCACGGCGCTGCGTGGCCGGTTAGTACCGATGATGAAGGGCCCAGCGGGAATCGTCACCATCGTCTCCAGCTCGGCCCACTGCTCCGGCGTGAGCAGTGCCTCGGCCTCCTCCACCGAATAGGACTCGACGAATGTCTGTCTTTCCTCGTGGAGGCGGTGACGATGAAGTTCCTCGCCAGCAGCCCGAATCCGCGAGCGCATCTCACTGACATCGTAGCTCGCCTTGCCCCGCATCTCCTCCATGCGCTTGGCTCCGAGCTGCACGATGTGCAGGCTCCCACCGACCATGGCAAGAGCAATACAGGTGATAATCGTCGCCGTCAGGTAGCGCTTGCGGCGCCGCCGGATGGCCTCATCTATACGCGGCAAGGCACGAGTCGAGGTCATCCACCCTGACCTCCGGAACCGGCCGACTGATCACCTGCCTTGCGGTACACCATTTCCCGCGGCAGACGACCATACGTCTTCTTGACGACGATCTCTCCAAACACGCCCCCGAACGCCGCCGCTTCCACGACCAAGATGACGAACATGATCCAGTAGGGAAAGAACAGCAGCTCGGCGCCAGGCGGCGGCACCTTGAACTCATAGACGTAGGCAAAGTAATTGATGGTACGGACGATAAGCGGAGGGAAATAACACAGCCACTTTCCGCCCAGACCGAAGATCATCGCGCACACCAGACCGGAGATCAGCGGCACTACAAACATTGCGACCATCCAGATCGGAGTAAAGGTGGCCAGTCCCCACCACAACTCCAGATCCACGCCGACCAGCCAGTCGCCAACGTAGACCACGGCACAGCCGGCAAGTACGGCAATGGTTCCCAGGATGTTGCGTCTGGTCTGCGGACTCATGGGCATTCCTCCTCCCCTGTCAGCTTGCGGCACCTTGCCTTTCTGGCCTCGTCGAGATACCAGTCTTTGACTTTAAGGCTCGCCATGTAGGCAGCCAGCGTGCGCCGCTCGTCATCCGGCAGGTGGGCGTAGGATGGCATCTGATACTCAGCCTTCAGACGTGAAGGCAGTATCAGCTGTGGGTTGCCTGCGGAAAAATACTCGAAAAACCACTGTTCGTCGTGCAGAGAACCGATACCATCCAGCGCTGGCGCCGGTACCGACTGCATGATATCACGCACTGTCCACAGAGTGTGGCAGCTCTTGCAGTTCTCGCGCCGATAGATCGCCCCGGCCGCCTGGCGCAGCTCAGCCGACGCGGTGCTGTAGAATGGAATCTCGCGGTCTTCCGGCGGGGCTTCGCTCTGACGCTGGAAACTCCACAGCGCCCCGCCGACTACCAGTACTGCGATTACAAGCAGGATCCCTTTTTCACCGGTCCTCATGCCTGCCCGCTTGCTGCGCTCGTTCCCGCCGGATTTCTTCCCGGCGCTTGACCTGCTTCTCGAGCACTTCGCGGCTCTTCGCGTACTCCTCGGGACTCATCTTCTCCTTGTCGTTCTCGTCGAACACCAGATACTTGATGTCCTCGTCGAACTGCTCATTACGGTGCGCCCAGCGCAAACCGTAAATCGCCGCAAAGATGATGGCCGCCCCAGCAACCAGCCATACGTAGATGGTCCAACCATCCGGCAACGATTGCAGAAAGTTCATGACAGCCTCCTGCTAGAAAAGTCGGCCATACAACAATTGTACTGCACCGATAGCTACCGCCACAAACATTCCGGCGACGATCCACGCGAACAGTATCTTCTCGCCCCGCTTGATACCAGAGCGTGGTCCGGCGTGCATGAAGAAGTGGTAAACGATGGCGCCAAACACGATCACCCCGGCCAACATGAACACGAAAATGCCGACGCTGAAGCGATAGCCCTGCATGCCCTCGATGCTCCAGTAGCTCGATGGCCCGCTGCTCTGCTGCAGTACCGGCAAAAGCAGCTCGCTGGCCCGCATCAGTGCAAAAACAATCTCTTCATACATATCTGTCGGGGTCATATCGGCAATGATCTTGTATGAGCGCTCTCTGCGCGTAAAAAAACGATGCCGCCCTCGCGAACGGCATCGTTTATTCTTTCACATCCTGCTGCTCAATGTGATGCGGGATCGTTAGATCCCGCATCACTATCGCCAATTACTCGTCGTCTCGCAGCGGCGGCGTAGCTTTGTCGTACTTGTCGACGAAGAAGCTGTAAATGAACGGCGCCACGAACACGATGATAATCGGGATCAGGACTATGAGCGGTGGATTGTCGACATCGATCATGGTTTCTCTCCTAGATTATCAGTGACCGTGATGCGTCGGCTGCCAACGATAGTTCGGCAGACGCTTCACCGCGATCAACACCGCCAGACAGAAGTACGTCACGTAAAACAGGTCGATCGTGTACCCCTTGTCCCACCACGGCTGCTTGCGCTCGCGAGTCCCATCCGGCTTCCAGTTGCCTTCAAAGTTCGCCAGCAGAACCTGGTCACCCACAACCGAGTACTCTTCCAGGTCGACCCGGGTGTTCTGCAGCTCGATGATGTCATCCCGAATGAGACGCAGCTCATTCATGGACAGCGGATGACGATCCAGCAGCCCCTGGTAGGTCGAGCCCTGGTCGCGCACCTTCTTGACCATCGCAGCCATGGCAGCGTCATCGCCCTGTTCCTGCTGAATCGCCTGAATCTCAGGCGAATCCATCAGCGCGACGTAGTCCTCATAGATTGCCGCCGACGGACGCTGCCCCCAGAGAGGGAACGTCATCAGGAACGCGCTCACGATGGTAAGCGCAAGCAACCAGACCACCGGACGCGGCAGGCGGTTGTTGTCCTCGGTGATTCCACCGAGGGCTTCCTTTTCCCACAGCTCCTTCGCCTTCTCGTTCTGCTCCTCATCGGTCAGACTATAGAGCGGGTTATCGAATTTCCAGGCCATGTCTTACCCCCCTCTCTTATTTGAGGCTCAGCACGAAGTCGATCAGATAGCGGGCGTCGCTATCAGCGGCAGGCTCCGGCACTTCCGGCGGATAGATCCGCTTGCCGGAGGCGTACTCGCTGTACTCGGCACGCCACTTCTTGTAATCGATCCGGTTGCCATCCGCATCAACCTCACCCCACAGATAGTCGTAGCGGGGCATGATCGAGTGCGGCTGAACGAGACGCGGATTAAAGAAGTGCATCACCATCCACTCGCGTGAGGAGTTGCGCGAGGCAACATGCAGCAGATCGGGCGCCTTGCGGTCGGATCCGAACGCAGTCGGCGACTCACTGTTGAAGTCACCCAGCCGCGGCGGAGCGCCGAACGCCTGCCAGTCCTGCGTCTGCTCCGGGAGGAGCGTATGACACCACCAGCAGCCTTCACGCACGAACATGATCTTGCCGGAGCCGACATAGTGCATGTCCTGATCGCTAACCGCGTTGCGGATGAGCTCGGGCGTCCAATTGCGGGTAGCCGTCGCGTTCTCGATGTAGTGCGTCGGCTCACCGTTCCAGCGGCCTTCGACCACCAGGAACACAGCGCCCCGATTCTGATCAGCTTCGCCGATACGACCCTGCTGCAGACTCAGGTCCTCCACGCCTTCACCCATGATGCGCGGGTGACGGATGGAACTGGTGAACGGAATGCCCGCTTCGTAGACGTAGGCGTACGTCTCATCGATGGGCTCACCATTCCGCGGATCCTTACGCAGGACCACGGTAACCGGCTTGCCCGCCCCCTGCAGGAACGGATCTTCGACCGAGAACCCGCCGACTCGGCCGTACATGAGACCCTTGCGCAGGCCCATCTCGGTCGACGCCACCTGAACGATGTCCAGGCTCGGCATGTAGATGGTGATCATCATCGATCCGCCGAGCGCAACACCGAACAGTCGCGCACCTATTTTATATTCACGGAATGCCACGTCTGATTCCTCCCCTCATAACCTTTTATAATTGCGGACTTGTCTCCTAGCGCTCGTAGGCGATCTCGTGCGGCAGACGGCCCGCGGGGATCACAGTGCCTTCACGCGCAGTCATCCACATGTTGTAGAGCCAGACAAGGTTTCCGGTAAACACCATGGTGCCGCCAACCCAACGGGCGATCATGTACGGATGCTCCGCGATCACGACGTCGATGTAGGGCACTTCATAGATCTTGCCGGCACCCTGGATCAGGCCCGCAATCGTCATGGAGATCCAGTAGATCGTGAAACCGATCAGCAGGAACCAGAAGTGGAAGTTAGCCAGCGCCAGCGAGTAGAGCTTGCGACGCAGGATCGTCTGCAGACCATAGTACACGGCGGCAGCCTCGAGGAAGGTCGAGAAGCCGAGCAGTGCCAGGTGTGCGTGCGCCACGATCCAGCCGGTACCATGGATGTACCAGTTGATGGCACGGGTCTGCTGGAATCCGCCCTGCATGTTCAGCGGGATCGCCATCAGCACGCCGGTAATCGTGAACTTGATCTCGACGTTGTCGACGAAGTACCGCCACTTGCCGGTCATGGTCAGCAGCAGGTTGGACACGAACGCAATGGCCGGCACCAGAATGAGCACGCCCTCCACCGATGCGAAGGACTTCAGCCACTCCGGCAGCGGCGCCGACATCAGGTGATGCGCAGCGGGCGTGGAGTAGAACACCACCACGGACCAGAAGTGCAGGTGGCCGATGCGGTGCGAGTACAGCGGATTACCGGTGATCTTCGGCACGGTGTAGTACGCGATGGCCGCAGCGATCGGGGTGATCCACAGTCCAAGCACGTTGTGCGCGAACCACCAGGTCAGATAGGCCTCGGTCAGACCCGTGAGCTGGAAGTACTCCGGCAGGTTACCGACCAGAAGCACGATGAACAGCATGAAGCAGCCGGCGGCAAAGAACCAGTTGGTGGTGTAGATACCCTGGGTGCGGCGCTTGATGATGGTCATCCACACGTTGATGCCGAGCGGCAGAACGATGCCGAACAGAATCACCAGGTCGATGAACCACGGGAAGTCCGAGTACTCACGGCCAGAGCTCATTCCGGCCCACAGCACGGTCAGGCCGAGAGAAAGACCGAAGTTCCAGATGAAGCAGTTCCAGACGCCCAGCTTCTCAGACCAGAGCTTGGTATTTCCCAGTGCCGGCGTGATGTACATCATGGCCATGGCGAAAGCCATCGAGATCCAGCCGAAGATGACGGCCATCACGTGGACCTGGCGCATGTGACCGAAGGAGAACAGCTCCGAGCCGGTGACGAAGTCGGGGAACGCGAGCTTGGCGGCGTTGAAGGAGCCGAGGCCGGTCCCGATCACGAACCAGATGATGGAAGAAACACCGAAGTAGACCGCCGCTGTACCGCGCGGGATCTCCTCGTTTTTGGCCAGCAGATACTTGAACATCGGACTTACCCCCCTAAAAGCGCTATTTTCATGTTCCCTGACAGCATTTACGTGCTCGCCGGCGCCGGCGGACCGATGCTCAGGTATGATCGCCCGGCATCAGAAGATACCAAGCAAACCACATGCTCGAAAACGCGAGCAGGATACAGCCAATCGTAGCAAACGTTGCCAACATTGTGTGGTGCCTCCCCGGACTGAATGACGTTGGTGCAGAAGCGAACGCTGTGATCAGTTCGTTGCCTTTTCCAGCTCGCCGTGACGCCGCAGAGCGATCATGACGATGATCGTGAACGCCACACCGAAGATGATCATGCACCAGTTCACGAATCCCTGGAACGTAACGGCATTGTAGGCATCCATACCCATGCCACCCCAGTCCTCGAAGTAGCCGCGTCCCAGCGCACACATGAGCGCGGCGCCGAATACGCTACCGTTACCCATGCCAGTGACACCGCCACCGATGAGGGCTACCCAGAAGGTTTTGCTGAAGCCAAGTTTATTCATTAACAACCCCTCCGCTGGACTCTAGATCCGATCACCGCACGCCATAGTTGTTGTTGTGTCGTGCGCTGGCTGCCGGTCGGCCTGTCCGCAGCGGGGAGCTGCGGCCCGGACAACCCTGTTTTTTATATGGGAACGGATGCTTGCATACGGCTGTTGGCCCGTCAAGCCCCATATACCCGAGTTTCGCTCGAGCGGACGCCATTTATAACAGTCTGCGCCCGATATTTTCGCACAGCAGAGGATAGCAACCCCATCCTGTGTCTGCAAGTGTTTGAGAGCAGATCCATTGGCATTTTCGCCGTTGTCTGTGTTAGCGTTTTCGCCTTGTTCAAAAGGCTGTTTGCAAAGCGCCGGGAATTCATGAAAGAGATTATTTTCTACGCTATCGTGGCAGTATCGTCCCTGTTCATCCTGGGCTTCTCGATCCACATGCTGATCGGGGGACTCGTGAGCCCGCAAACCGAACGCTGGGTCATCACTGGAGCCTGTCTCATCGGCGCCGGTGTCATCGGCGCCATGGCCGCAGACGTCGTCCGCCGCCGCAGGTCACGCTGAAATCACCCCTTCCGCCCGACTCCGCTCACTTGAATACCGCAAGGCGATCAAGCAGGTTTCGGTAGGCCTCGGCATCGGGAAACTGGCCCCGATGAAAAACGAACTGACGGCGCCGTCCCGACAGGTCCATGCCGGTGAGTCCGAAGGACTTGCCGGCGTAGTCGGAGAAAAAGCGCACATCCTTGACGAGATCGACACGGTTGCCGTTGCGCAGTTCGAGGCTGATCTGTTCGCGGTCGCAGGAGATGGCTACCGGCGAGGAGCCGAACAGCATGAGCCGTCCCGACAGCACCCTGCTCGCCCCCGCGAACAGGAAGAAAAACGCCATGAAAAACAGCAAATAAGACCAGTTCTGGTAGCTGCTGCTGAACCATAGCTTGAGGCCAGTGGCGAACAGAAACACTACGGTCGGGATGTACAGAAGAAGATCCCACCACATGCCTTTCCTGTCCTGGGACAGGCGATACGATACCGCTGCGGCCACTTAGCTCATCCCGGTCTGCTGCTGCCGGAGCACCCGCACCAGCGTGGCATCGAGTTCATCGTACAGGACCCTGCCGGCACGCTTGAACTGCACTACGCTGTTTCCGTCGATGACGAAGGTCCAGGGATCACCCATGACCTTGAAGGCGGTGAAAGCTTCCGGATTGCGGTACTGATCCATATGCAGGAACAGCACTTCGGATTCGTACTTATCCATCAGCCCCTTGAGCATTTGCAGTTGCTTGTCGCAGACCGTGCAATGCCCCGGGGTCGCGAACTCCAGCACGATGGTCTTGCCGGATTTCAGCGCATCGTCCAGGGAGTACTGGTACATGCGCTCGTCGGGATAGCGGTAGGTCGTGATGAGGCTGAAGTCCCCGCCAACGTCCGCGAGGGTCTTGGTGGTAATCGAAGGCGCCATTGAACCGACGTTGACGCCGCCCTGCATCTCACAACCAGCGAGGAGCAGTGTGGTGAAGAGAAGCGCAACAGCCGTCCGGTAGTGCCTGTTCATCGTTCCTGCCACTCCTTGCCTTTCGACCATCCTGCACAGGTGCGGAAAATATTATAGCCCCAGATGATGTTGGCCAACAGGACGAGGGTTCCGAAGATACCCATGGTGGCCAGCAGCGGACTGACCATCGGCTCGACCTCTTCCGGGCTCATCTCCACGCTCGCCATACCGCCGATCACGCCGGCGATGGTGAAAAGGACCACCATGCCCACCAGTCCGACGTTATGCATCCAGAAGTGAACCTTCACCAAGGTCATGCTATGGATGGGCCTGCGCACCAGGCGAGGAATGAAATAGTAGACCGCTCCGAAGATCGCCATTTCCACCCAGCCCAGCAGATTGACGTGGGTGTGGGCGCGCACGATCAACTGACCATGCATCCGATGATCGACGAAGTGCCTGAACTCCTGAATCCCGCCCATCAGCGCTCCCCATGAGAATCCGATGATGGCGTAGATGATGCAGGCATAAACGAACATCACCGTATAGCGGGTGTACTCGACATCTTTCGCCCAGGGCGCATTGTGGTCGCTCATATCCTCTCCTGCCATCCGGTCTCAAGCGCGCGCGGCAGATCTGGCTGCGGGGACGCTTCGATCGGGAACGGTCTTTCGGTCAAAGACAAAGGGAAAAACTACTGTTCGGCTGGCTCCCGGGCCTCATCCGGCGCCGGCTGGCGTTGACGGACATCGCCGTACTTCTCGTCCCAGCTGCCCGGAGCAAACAGCCTGAGCATGTTGTCGATGAAAGCGGAATCACCTGACGGCGGCATCGGCGCGGACGATGAACCCTGATCCGAGCGCAATTCGGACAGGAAGGTAGCGATCAGGCGCAGATCGTCCGGCGGAAGCGTCGAAACGTAGGCAGCCTCCTTCGGCGGATAGCCATGATCGAAAGTCGGCGCACCGTAAGTGGCCTCAGGGTCGCGGAGAAAATCGTAGATCCACTGCTGAGTACGGCGGGAACCGATCCCGTCGAGGGAAAGACCCATATTGGTGCCGTTGCGCATCGCGCGATGACATGAGGTACAGCGGTTCGCACGGAAGATTTCCGAACCGCGATGCCCTTCTTCGGACAGAGTGAAGTGCGTGGTGGCCTCGAAGACCTGCCCTCCGACACTCAAGCGATAGGCTTCAAGAGCCAGGTAAGCGATCACGGCAAAGGCGATAAACACGATCGCGATGCCGAAAAGAATCTTCTCTCCCTGCTTGAGCGACTGTCGTCCAGACATGCCCGGATTATCTCGCACTTGGCGCTAACATGCAAATAAGCGCATGATTCATAATAAAAAAGGGCGGATGTTCCCGCCCTTTTTTTCGTCTCTGATCTGCTCCGCATCCCGGCTCCGGTGCCGGGATGCGGGTTGGCGCGGATTACTTGACGATCTTGAAGCTCACATGACGCTCGGGGATGCGGATGCTGCCCGCCGGATACGGAGACGCTCCGGTCAGATATGCAGCCGCGTTGATGATGTCCTCGTCCGTCATGTTGCGGGCAACCTTCTGCATCTGCTCGCGCGGATCATTGTTGCGCGAACCATCACGCCAGTACTTCAGCTGGTTGACCAGGTAAACGTACTTCTGCTCGCTGAGCATCGGGTAGATCGGCTCCACGCCGCGACCGTTGAAGTCGTGGCAGGAACGGCAGGCGGGAATGTCCCGCTCCGGCGCGCCGTAGTTGACCAGACGCAGTCCCAGATGCGGCTCACCGACGGCCATGCCCATCTCTTTCAGCTCTGCGAGATTGGAAGCACCGGTCGCGGAAGTCGCGCGATCACGACCCTGCATCGACAGGTACGCCGCGACGTCACGCCGGTCTTCGGCAGACAGCTCCTTGGCGAACACGTTCATTACCACGCCGGCGCCCAGACCCATGCGGCGATCGGTAGCGAAGTCCTCGAGCTGCTTGACCAGGAACTCGGCGACCTGCCCGGCCAGGCGGGGCGTTTCCATGGCATCGATACCCATGGCATCGGCACCGTGACAGGAACTGCAGGCGGGGGCATTGCCCTTGCCCTGGGTGAAGATGGCTTCGCCATTCGAAAGGCTGGCAGTCACTGCCGACTTGGCGGCATGTGCCTGAGGCATCGCCGCGATGAGCAGTGCACCGGTGAGGATCGAAGCCAGGGTCGTTAAGCGTCGCATTGGATCCCTCTCAATATAACCATTATTATGTACGCCCAGCGCCAAATGGCACATGATACGTAGGTGATTAAAGGCCGTCAATCTTCCTGTCGCCTGAGCGACGGGGCCTCGCGCTGGGTCCACCGTAAATCATCGGGATGACCGCGAACGAGACGGCAGTTCAGTCAGGAGTTCTTCTTGACCAAGTAGGCTGCAAGAGCGAAGGCAAGCGGGAACCAAACGGCGTACATGATAAGGACTTGTCCTGTCGACAGCATTGCTACCCCCCCATTCCGTATTTTCCGAATGACCGTGAAATACCCGGGCTCGCGGTACGGCGCCGGTTCTTATTCTCAGCGGTCTGTATATCATGCGACATGGGACGATGCAAGTCCGAGCGACACACGATGCGGGTGACCTGTCGCAGCGCACGCGCTAGAATCCAGCCCGTTTCACAGAGGCGAGACAATGAATTTACGCGATCGTGGAAGGCACGTCCTGACCAGGGCGAAAGAGGACTACTGGGGAGTTCTGGTGCTTGCGGCCTGGGGCGCCGCCATACTCGGACTGGGGCTCGTGCGCGTCGATGAGTTCGGCGTCGACGAAGCTGGTGCGCGAGCCCTCCTGCTCGTCTGGTCGGTAGGCGAACGCATCATCAGTACCGTCGTCCTGCTTGGCTTGCCGGATCTGCGCGCGATACTGCTTGCGCCGCTGGGCGCCTACTGGCCAGGCAGCATGTTCGCCGCCAAGGTCCACGCCCTGCTGATCATGGCGGCGGCAGTGACCATGCTCTACCGCTGGGCGCGGCGGAACTTCGATAGCGAGAGCGCCCTCATCGCCAGCGGCCTGCTGCTGATCGCCCCCGCCACCCTGTTCGAGATCGATGCGCTCGGCGCAGGCCCCTACCTGCTGCTCGCCTTCGGCGTCGGTCTCTGGATCGACCGGAAATACCGCAGCGTGCAGCGCCCGCTCGGCGGCTGGTTTTTTGCCCAGCTGCTGTGGATCATGATCGCCGTCAGCATTCATCCCGCCGCCCTCGCCTATCCGGCGGCGCTCCTCTGGGAATGGCGCAGCCGTCCGCTCGATGCCCGTCAACAGCGGCATGTGTACATCGGCGTCGCGGTAGCGGTGGCGCTCATTCTGATTTTGCGCCTCGGCTGGCCGGCGCTCCAGTGGCTGGATCAGCCGTTCGTCTCTCTGTACCAGGCGATTCTCGGGCGGGATGCTCCCGGTACCGCCCTCGCCTGGCTGCTGGCGATTCTGTTCGCCATCGCGATCCTCGGAGCTGGAATCGCGGGGCGACGCATGGCCGCGGAAGACATGATGACGCGCATGCTGCTGCTGGCGCTGATTTTCGGGCTGCCCGCCGCCGACGGAGCCTGGGCTCTGCTGGCCATGGCCATGACCCTCTATCTCGGGGTCCCGCGCCTGATCGCCTTCAATCGCGGCATGGGACTGGGTGGATTCGCCGGTCAGCGCGGGCTCGTTTTCGTCGTGGTCTTCATCGCCTCGATCATCTTCATGCAGGTGGGCAAGGCACACCACTATGCGATCTCACAGAATCAGCTGCCGCCCGTCGATGCGCTGCTGCTGGCGTTCAGCGTGGAGATGGAAGACGCAGGCCGGGAAGAGGCGACCATGACGATGAGTCAATGGCCGGGCAAGACCATGCTCGCAACCCGCAGGCACACTCTGCCACTGCCGCCGCCCTTCCCTGACCACGAAACGCTGCTGCAAAACATCGCCAATGTCGATTACCTGCTGTTCGACCCCAGGGATGAGCGCAACGAAACCCTGGCGGCGCAGCTCGCCGAGCTGACCGGGATCACTGAAACGATTCTGCTGGAAGAGGCGGGCGTGGCGGTACACTTCAGAGATGCACCGTAACCGCTCGAGATGACGAACCGGGCAGGGACGACGAGCGGGACACGTCCCTGCCTTTTACCTCTCAGTCTTCGCTCTTTCCATCCCCTAGGGGCTTTTCTCCCAAAGCCAGTCCGCGCTGATAGACGATCACGGATCCGATGCGCAGCACGGTCATGACCAGCAGCAGGGCGCTGGTCGCATAGATTTCCGTCGGCGTAATCTTGTGCTCGAACAGCTGGATCATCACTTCTCGCAGCACGAATACGATGGCGGCATCGACGATGAAGGTCATGCGCAGGCGTGAAGTGCTGAAATATTCGACCAGCGAGCGCGACAGTTCGATGAGGATGAACAGGGTGAGCACATCGGAGATGATGCGCAGAAAGTCCCTGGAAAGATCGCCCTCGGCGAGCAGATTGTTCACCGTCATGAACATGCGCCCGGTCCCGATGATGATACTGAGCGTCAGGAATACGATCATAACGCTGAAAACGATCTTGATCGTCCAGTCGAACAATGCCCTGAAATGGCTGACGCGCACCGCCAGCAGACTGCTTTTTGCCATCACACCTCCCCGTCGTTTCACCTATCCTAGCGCAAACACACGGCCGGCAATAACTGGATCACATCAGTGCTGACAGGCCGGGCAGAAATAGGTGGACCGCTGGGCCTGACGAAAGCAGCGAATGACTCCGCCGCAACCACATGCCTCTCCCTCCCGGCCATATACCGCAAGGCGAGTGGAGAAATAGCCGGGCTGGCCGTCGCCGCCACGGAAATCGCGCAGAGTGGTGCCGCCGCTGCGAATCGCGGCTCGCAGAACATCCTGGATCGCACAGGCGAGCGCCTGGTAACGGGCGGCCGAGATGCGGCCGGCTGCACGCCGGGGGTCAATGCCGCAGCCGTGCAAGGCCTCGCTGGCATATATATTCCCTACCCCGACAACGATTTTCGAATCCATGATGAAGGTCTTCACCGCCGCGCGACGTCCTCTGGACTGCGCATACAGCCAGGTGCCGTCGAATCCTTGCGCGAGCGGCTCAGGCCCGAGGTGACGCAGCAACGGGTGCGCCAGAGGATCTTCGCTCGTCCACACCAGCGATCCGAAGCGCCGCGGATCGCGCAGCCTCAACATCGCCCCATCCTCGAAGCCGATATCCACATGATCGTGCGCGCCCGGCGGAGGACCCGGATGCTCTATGATCCGCAGACTGCCTGACATTCCCAGGTGCAGGATCACAGCTCCGCCGGTACATCGCAGCACAAGATACTTTCCCCTGCGTTCGACGCTGTCCACACGCTGCCCGGGCAGGAGGCGCTCGAGTCCGTCGGTCACCGGAAACCGTAACTGCCGCTGACGCACATCCACGAACGTGACACGCCGCCCTTCGATGTGGGGGGCGATGCCGCGCCGGCTGGTTTCGACCTCTGGCAGTTCAGGCATGCTAGGAATCGCCGAGCAGTCGCGCCGCCTGGGCCGCACTCATCCGCCACGCCAGCCCCACATCCGCGCGCATGAACAAGGGATCACTATCATCGCTCACAGCGAATTCCAGCTCGCGGCCATCGCCCAGACGCAGGCGTATCCGCTTTGCGCCCTCATCGACCAGCGGGCTCCGGGCTTCGACCGCGAGCCCATACGCTTGCAGCCATTCACGAGCGATCGCCGCGGCCTCTTCGGCAAGCATCGCATCGGTGGGAGAAACCTCCCATGCGGAAGCATCGTCGTTCCGCCGCAGTATCGCTTCGGGTAATTCGAGCATGGCCAGCTCGGCCCCCGGCGGCAGGAGCTGTCGGGACACGAAATCATGGGCCCCGCCGTGCAGCCAGACGTAATGCTCGTCGTCGATGAGTGCGATGCGATCCTGGATCCGGACATAACGCCGATGCGCGATCGGATCGGTGTCGCCAAAAGCAAACTCAGAACCGTCGATCTGAAGCTGTACTCGAGGAGCGTCCAATCCAAAGCCGGCCGGGTCGACTTCGGCGACGGCAAAGCTGGCATGCACCGGCTCGTTGAGAACCGCCAACAGGGCCTCGATCCTGGCCTCGCTGGCATGAATGCGGATCGGCTCGCGCATCATCCAGACTCCACCCTCCTTTTCGAGGACGATCGCATCGTAACCAGGACGCTTCACTGCGAGACGCGAAACGGAGCCGGGGTCGATGGTGGACAGCGGCTCCACCTTGCCGTCCTCCAGGCCAGGCTGCAGCCACGCAATCAGCCCGAGGATCCCGACCAACAGCAACAGACCGAGGTTCGTCAGCAGCCTGCGGTTCAATGGTCGCTCCTCAGCGTCGGCGGCGCCGCAACCACACCCACGCTCCAGTGGCGGCGAGCAGTAAGGGCAGGATGAGCGGGAATCCCAGGCCGATCGCGACGGTCGCAAACCGGGACAGGTCGAGCGATGCATCGGGCGCGGTACGCGCCGGGATATCGATGAACCGATCATCGCCGATCAGCCAGTCGGCGATGTTCAGTCCCAGTTGCAGATTGCCGCCGCCCCCGAGAAAAGCATTGCCCAGGAAATCGCCATCTGCGATCGCCACCACCCGCTGCTCGCGTGCGGACTTTTCATCGTCGCCCTCCAGCGTCCTGCTCAGGGCGACGCCGAGCACCAGCGGACCGGGTATGTCCTCATCGTCCATGGTGATGGTTCCGCTCACCTGCCCGCGCTCCAACCAGGTATTCGACAGCGTGCGCAGCAGGGCCGTCAACCGCCAGCCGCCCGCATCCTCATCCACCGTGATCGCTCCAGCCACGGGGAACAACGTATTCAGATCGAAGTCCCGGGTAATGGCATGGGCAGGATAGCGCGCGACCAGCGCCACGCGCGGATCGTCGGTTTGGAACAGCATCATACCGACCTGCGCCACGGTCGGATCCATCACCACACCCGGCTCGAAGACGATCTCCAACTCCGTCGCCAGTGGCTCGAGGCCGGCGGGCGCGCCCGGATCGGCCAGCCACAGCAGGTTTCCACCGTCTCTCACGAAACTGATGAGCCGAGCGAGCTCCGCCGGCAGCAGCGATACTTCGGGCGAGGCCAGCACCACGGCGGACTCGGTCAACGGCAGCGCACCTTCCTCCAGCAGATTGACCGTCTCGGCGCGAATTCCGCGCGCGCTCAGATACCGCACCCAGCCCGACAGATCATGTCCGGCGCCACCCATGGGATCGCGTTCGCCGTGCCCGGTGACGAACAGCAAGCGGCGTTCTCCGCTGCGCGCTACCCGTTGCAAGGCATTGGTCAGGCCGCTTTCGCCCGGATCCGGATCACGCAGATGCTCGGTCCGCCCCCGATACTCGAGCACCAGCTCACCATCCATGACGACATCCAACTCGCGCGCGCGCTGAGGTTCTCGATCGGGATCGACGAACACCAGCGTGACGTCCGGCTTGTAGCGTCGGTAACGATCCACGAGATTGGTGATCCGCTTGCGCAGCAGCGGCGCCGTCTCCCGCGCGAAGGCGGTTACCGTAACTTCGCCCGGCATTTCCTGCAGCAGGGCCATGCTCGCCGGTGACAGCGTGTTGCGCCCGGCAGCGGTCCAGTCAGCCTCGAACACATAGCGGGTGCTCAGCCAGCCGAGCAGACCGGCAATCGCGAGCAGGAGCAGGACAAAAATGATGTCCTGCAAGCGCATCAATCGTCTGCTGCGTCTGGTTACCTGCATGGCGTCAGTGCTGGAGGCGCCAGGAGTCCAGGCGCCGGATGGTGAGAATGAGGAACGTCACTATGACGAGCAGATAATAAGCGATGTCGGAACTCCTGAAGACGCCGCGCAGCAGGGGCTCGTAGTGGCGCACCATGGACAGCCAGGCAAGCACACCGCCATCGCCACTCCAGTCGACGATCCACAGCATGAGCAGGGCGCCAAAGGTGGCGATCGCAGCCACTGCCGGCTGCCCGGTCAATGCGGACATGAACAGTCCGATCGCCGCGAATGCGGCCAGCAGCAGAAACAACCCCAGCAGCCCGGCGCACAGGGTGCCGAAATCCAGCTCGCCGCCGGACAGCAGCGACAGCGGCATCAGCGCGATCAGCCCCAGCAGGACGGCGATGAAGCCGGCCACGCCCAGATACTTGCCCAGCACTATCTCAGTCATGGACACGGGCGCCGAGAACAGCAGCGGCAGGGTGCGGTTGCGCAACTCATCCGCCAGCAGGCGCATGGTCAGTAGCGGCACAATGAGGAGCAGTACCAGCGCGGCATTGCCGAACATCGGCGCAACGACGATCTCAGTGACGCCCGGCGCATCGGGTATGCCGGGCAGCCGCGGCTGCAGCTGCAGAAAGAAATCGATCTGGGTAACGAACATGTAACCCAGGATCAGCTGCACCACCGCCAGCAGCGTCCAGGCCAGCGGCGACAGAAACAGCGAGCGCAGCTCGCGGCCGGCAATAGCCAGGACGGTCATGCCGGAGCATCCTCGCTCACTTCTTCGGTGCGGGTGAGCTCGACGAAGATCTCTTCCAGACTGCGGCGCTCATGCGTGATTTCGTGCAGGCGCCACCCCTCGGCTACAGCCCTCGCCACCAGGCGTTCCGAAAAATCAGCCGCCTCCGGACGATACTGCAGACGCATACGCCCCTCACCCAGATCCTCCACCTGAACGACATCGGGCATGGCCTGAAGCGTCGACGCCTCAGGCGCATTGCGCATACCGATGGTCAGCCATGACATGACCATATGCCGCTGCAAACCCTCGATGGAATCATCGAATACCAGGCGCCCGCGATGGATGACCTGCACGCGATCGCATACCGCCTGTACCTCCGGGAGTATGTGGGTCGACAGGATGATCGCATGATCGCTGCCCAGTTCACGGATGAGGGCGCGGATCTCGCGGATCTGGATCGGATCGAGGCCCACCGTCGGCTCATCGAGGATGACGACGGCCGGCGCGTGCACGATCGCCTGGGCAATACCCACGCGCTGCTGGTAACCCTTCGACAGATTGCCGATGACGCGGGCGCCCACCACACCCAGGCCACAGCGCTCCTTGACCCGCTCGATCGCGGAACGACTATCGCCGCGAGGAATCCGCCTGATGCGGGCGCAGTACCACAGGTACTCGTCGACCGTCATCTCACGATAGAGTGGCGGCTGATCGGGAAGATAGCCGAGCCCGGCCTTGGCGCGACGCGGCTGATCCAGGATGTCGACACCGTTGACCAGCACGCGGCCCGCACTCGGCGCGAGATTGCCGCTGATGATCTGCATGGTAGTGGATTTGCCGGCGCCATTGGGGCCGAGAAAGCCGAGCACCTCGCCGCGGTGGACCTCGAAGCTGATATCCTCGACAGCGCACAGCGGTCCGTAATGGCGATACAGATGCTCGACACGAATCAGGCTGTCGGTGCTCATCACGGCGCATTATAGCAGCACGGCAGCCGACACAATCCTCCCCTTTCGGATCGCGCGCTCAACTCAACCGTTCCAACGCCTCTTCGAGCCCGCCGGGTCGTCCCTTACGAAGCAGCCGCCGCACCTGATGACGCAGCCGCGCCCACTCGGCATCGACGATGATCCGCTTGACCTCGAGCAGCGTGCTCGGCGCGGCGCTGAATTCCCGCAACCCCATTCCGAGCAGCAAGCGCGTGTAGGCGGGTTCTCCCGCCATCTCTCCGCACATGGAAACGCTGATCCCGGCGCGCCGGCCGCCACTGATGGTCATCTGGATCAGCTTGAGCACAGCAGGATGCAGGGGATCATAGAGATAGTTCACTTCCTCATCCAGCCGATCCACTGCCAGCGTGTACTGGATGAGATCATTGGTGCCAATGGACAGAAAATCCACGTGCCGCGCGAAGCGGTTGACCGAAAGCGCGGCAGCGGGCACCTCGATCATCGCCCCCACCTCCAGACGTTCGTCGAACGGCTCACCGGCCGTGCGAAGCTCCGCCTTTACCGAATCCAGCAGAGCCAACGCCTGCAGCAGTTCGCGCTCGTCCGATAGCATCGGAAACATGAGGCGGACCCTGCCGTGGGCCGAAGCGCGCAGAATCGCCCGCAACTGCACCGAAAACATTGCCGGATCCTTGAGACACCAGCGGATGGCGCGCAGCCCCATGGCCGGATTGGTCCCCTCGGCAGCGCTGGGACGCTCCTCGCCCACCCATTTATCCATGCCGAGATCCAGCGTGCGAATGGTGACCGGCGCCCCCTGCATAGCCCTGACGATGCGAACGTAGGTCTCATACTGCTCTGCCTCATCCGGCAGCTCTTTGCGGCCAAGGAACAGCATCTCGGTCCGA
Source organism: uncultured Chromatiales bacterium (assembly GCA_964581365.1). GTDB lineage: Bacteria > Pseudomonadota > Gammaproteobacteria > SZUA-140 > SZUA-140 > JAITWN01. The sequence continues at coordinate 54,120 of CAZOOF010000003.1, read as the reverse complement.
AACAGACCGATCCCGGCGGCGCCTGCTTCGCGCGCGGCGCTGACATCCTCCAGCACCTCAGCATTGGCCATCAGCGTGATCGACTCGCCATCCCGCGTCACGACCGGCCGCCGCCGCAGCTTTCCCAGCTCTGCCCGCGCCCGCCGCTCGCTCAGCTGCCTAGCACGGAACCAGCGCAGTTCGCCGCGGTCGGGTGCGACGACCACCACGCCGAGACGGCCTTCGATGATGAGCCGGTCCGCATGCCGGATGTAGTTCCGGGCGTGATGCACCCCAACCACTGCCGGCACGCCGAGACTGCGGGCGAGAATGGCCGTATGCGAATTGGCGCCCCCGAACTCGGTGATGAAAGCACCGACACCCTGCTTCTGCATGAGCATGATTTCGGCGGGAGAGAGATCATCGGCGACGACGATGGCACCGCGCACCCGATGGTCGAGCATCTGATCGGGAAATGAATCCTGCCCCTGCAGGTTCTGCTGAATGCGGTTGACCACATGGTCGATGTCATCCTTGCGCGCGCGAAGATAGGGATCGTCCATCTGCTCGAAGACCTGCACGAGCAGATCCCTTTGGACCTTCAGCGCCCACTCGGCATTGCAGCGCCTGTTACGAATGATTTCGATGGGCCCATCGCGCAGCATCTGGTCATCGAACATGACCAGGTGAGTATCGACCAGCGCAACAACTTCGGGCGGCGCCTCGGGCGGGATTTCATCGCGGATTGCGCGCAGCTGCCGGCGCGCTCGTGACAGGGCCGCACGAAACCGGGCGACTTCCTCTTCGACCAGGGGGGAGGGAATGACGTACTCGCTGATGTCGAGCTGCTCGCGTCTGAGCACCGCCGCTTCGCCGATGGCGATACCCCGGGATACGCTGATGCCGCTCAATGTCATCATGCCTGCTGCACTCCCCGATGGACGGGAGGCGAGGCCGCTACGACGTGGTCAACTCTCCTCGCCGAAACGGTGCCTGATCAGATCGACGATCTTTTCGACGGCACGCTCTTCATCCTCGCCTTCGGCAATGATCTCGATCGTGGTGCCCTGACCGGCCGCGAGCATCATCACGCCCATGATGCTCTTGCCGTTGACCCGCTTCTCGCCGCGCTGAACGAAAACCTCGCACTTGAACTGCGAAGCAAGAGTCACCAGGCGCGCTGCAGCACGGGCATGCAGTCCCAGCCGGTTCACGATCTCGGTTTCGCAACGCACCATCACGCTTCTCCGGTACCGCGAAAAATCCCTTCGCGACCACCGCTGAGGGCCTTTTCCACCAGCTGTTCCAGCGCCAGCCCGGGGTAATTGAGGATGCGCACCAGCATCGGCAGATTGATGCCGGTGATCACGATCACATCGTGCCCCTCGAGCTCGCCGAGCGCGGCGGCGATGTTGGCGGGAGTGGATCCGTACATATCCGTCAGCACGATGACCCCATCGCCCTGATCGAGCCGCCGCACCACCTCGCGCGCTTCGCGCAGAATGCCTTCGGCACGCGCGGAGTCACAGGCCGAGGTCACCGCCACCGTTGCCGCGGGTAACGGACAGGTGCCAAGCATGGATCTGGCGGTCGCCAGCATGGATTCGCCAATGCGATCATGCGTGACCAGACACAATCCAACGCTCATCGCAGCTCCCGGTGGCGTACCATCACGCTCTCGCGGGATGCGCGAAAATGTCTCGCCAGCGCTTCCGCCAGATAGACCGAACGATGCTGGCCGCCGGTGCAACCGATGGCAATGCACATGTAATTCCGATTCTCCGCCTCGAAGCTGGGAATCCAGCGCTCCAGAAAATCACGAATGTCTTCGTACATCCGCACCGCATCCGGCTGCTGATCGAGAAAATCGATGACCGCCTGATCGGTGCCGCGGTAAAGCCGCAGCTGCGGATCCCAATGCGGATTGGGCAGACACCGCACGTCGAAGACATAGTCGGCATCGGTCGGAATGCCATACTTGAATCCGAAGGATTCGAAGAGGATCGACAGGCTGGACCCGCGCCGCTCGGCAACGCGCTCCCCGATCAGCGATCGCAACTGGTGCACATTGAACGAGCTGGTATCGATCTGGAGATCGGCGCTGGCGGAGATCGCCGCCAGCAGCTCCCGCTCCTCGGCGATCGCCTCGGTCAGAGAAACGTTGGGGCGAGTGAGCGGGTGCTTGCGCCGGGTCTCACTGAACCGCTTGATGAGCACCTCGTCAGTGGCGGTGAGGAAGATGACGTCGCAATTCACGCCGCGCTCGCGGATCTCGCGCAGAATGTCGCCGAAACGGCCGAGGTCCTGCAGCAGATTACGGGCGTCGATGCCGACCGCGACCCGGTCGATGCGGCGTGCCGCCTGGGGGTCGATGACCTGCTCGACGAATGAAGCTAGCAGACCGAGCGGAAGATTGTCTATGCAGTAGTAGTTGAGATCTTCCAGGGCCTGCAGCGCCACGCTCTTGCCCGAGCCCGACAGCCCACTGATGATGAGCATCTTCATCATGCGTTGCCCAGGATGATGCGCTGATGCCGCTCGATAAACGAACGGGCAGCGTCGTAACCCTTCATCAGCAGCATCTGGTTGCTGATGGCCGCCTCCACCAGCACGGCGAGATTGCGGCCGGGAATGACCGGAATGGTGATCTGGGGGATCGAAACTCCGAGAATGCTTCGCTCCTGACGGCTGCCCTCGAGGCGATCGAGCGCATTCAGCTCCTGGCCGCTCAACCGTTTCAGCTCCACTATCAGGCGCAGCGCCTTGTCGGGCTTGATTGCGGTATCGCCGAACATCGCGCGGATGTCCAGCACCCCCAGCCCCCGCACCTCGAGAAAGCCGGACAGCTCAGCCAACCCGCAATAGCCGGTGATCACATCAGGCGCCACGCGACGGAACTCGGGCGAATCATCGGCGATCAGACGATGGCCGCGGCTTATGAGCTCGAGCGCGACCTCGCTCTTTCCGATTCCGCTCTCACCCGTCAGCAGCACGCCTATGCCCATCACAGCAAGGAATACCCCGTGAATGGTGATCCGCTCGGCCAGCGCATCGGCGAGATGATGGCGCAACTGCGAGATGAGCTCGTAGCCGGGAACGGAAGACCGGAACAATGGAATGGCCGCGGCATCGGCCATTGCGGCCAGATCCTGGGGAGCCGGCAGACCGTCCGAAACCACGATGAACCCCGGCCGGGTCTCGAGCAGACGCGCCAGCACGCGGGCACGCTCCCTGTCGTCGAGCGATGCGAGATATTCCAGTTCACGCGCACCGAGGACCTGAATCCGATGAGGACTGACCAGGTTCAGGTAGCCGATCCAGCCGACCAGGGGATAGCCGCGTGATATCACATCGTCGGCGGGCCCGGCGGGGATTTCCCGCGCTCCGCCCGCGCTGCCAGCCACCCAGTCCAGCCCGAGTCGCTGCTGATGCTCCTCGAAGACTGCCGTGGGTGTGATGCCGTTTCGCATTGGTGCTGTCGACCTAGTCTCCACCGCCGCGCTGCCAGCCAACCAGCAGATCGTAGATCTCGCCGTCGGTCCGCGCATCCTTGATACGCTGACGCAACTGTGCATCGCTGAACATCTCCGCCAGCAGTGCCAGAATGTTGAGGTGCTCGCTGGTCGATTGCGCCGGCACCAGCAGCCCGCAAATCATATCGACCGGCTGTTCGTCCACCGCATCGAAGTCCACACCTTCCCCGAGCCTCAGGAACGCGCAAATGGCGTGATCGAGCCCGCTCAGTCGCCCGTGAGGTATGGCGGCGCCGTGTCCTAGTCCGGTACTGCCGAGACGCTCACGCTCGATGAGGCTGGTCAGCGCCTCGTTTGCGCTTACCGGCCCGGACTCGGTTGCCATGAGTTCGCTGAGGATTTCCAGCGCCCGCTTCTTGCTGCCAACGGATGGGCGATACAACACCCGCTCCGGAGCCAGCAGGTCTACCAGTTGATTCATGTCCTGATCGACATTCCGTCCAGTTCTGGCCGGTATCGGATGCGAATCGGCCATCGACAGCGGCCGCCCCGCGCATCCACCCGTGCTTCATTCTTCACACCAGGCGCTTGCGCTCGCTGGAGGAAGGTATGGAAAGCGCCTCACGATACTTCGCAATCGTCCGCCGCGCAACGTTGATTCCGCGCTCCTTCAGCAGCTCGGCGATCCTGCTGTCGCTGAGGGGTTTGCTGCGATCTTCGGCAGCCACCATCTTTCTAATCAGCGCGCGGATCGCGGTCGCGGAGCACTCCCCGCCACTGTCGGTACTGACGTGGCTGGAAAAGAAATACTTCAGCTCATAGATGCCGCGCGGCGTATGCATATACTTTTGCGTCGTCACACGGGAGATGGTCGACTCGTGCATGCCGACAGCTGTGGCGATGTCATGCAGAACCAGCGCCTTCATCGCCTCCTCACCGTGCTCCAGGAACCCGCGCTGACGCTCCACGATACAGGTGGCGACCTTGAGCAGCGTTTCATTGCGGCTTTGCAGGCTCTTCACGAACCAGCGCGCTTCCTGGAGCTGATTACGCATATAGGTGTTGTCGTTGCTGCTATCGGCCCTACGCACCAGGCCGGCATAACCGGCGTTGATCCTGACCCTGGGCACAGCCTCGGGATTGAGCTCTACGCGCCAGGAGCTCTTGTCGCGGGTAACGATGACATCGGGAACCACATACTCAGTGTTCTGATCGGCAATCTGCAAACCCGGATGCGGGTTCACAGACTGGACCAGCAGCAGCATCTGCTGCAGATCTTCCTGCGTACACTTCATCCGCCGCATGATCTGACTGTATTCTCGGTCGGCGAACAACTGCAGATACTCACCCACCAGTTGCCTGGCCTGCTCCAGCCAGGGAGTGCCCTCGGGCATGCAATTCAACTGGATGAGAATGCACTCACGCAAATCACGGGCGCCGACGCCAACCGGATCGAAGTTCTGCACCTGGCGCAGCACCGCCTCGATCTCGGCGATATCCAGGTCGTCGAACTGCGTACCGAACCCCTCGCGAATGTCCTCCAGATCCACGGTGAGATAGCCGCGATCGTCGATTCCATCGATGATGGCGAGCGCGATCTCACGGTCACGGTCGCTGAAATTGGTCATATGCATCTGCCAGATCAGATGATCGTGCAGAGTCTGCGCCGCGGAGTCCTGGCTTTCATATTCGCGGCCATCAGCGTCGGTGGCCGCCGCTCGCGAGGATACGGCGCTGTCGTAAATATCCTCCCACACACTGTCGACCGGCAGGTCATCACTGATATCGGTGAGTTCGGGACCTTCGATAGCCTCGCCCGAGATAGCGGCCGCCTCCAGCCCCTCCTCATAGGAACCGGCCATGTCGTCCGCTCTGCCGCCTTCGCCCTGGGCGTCGGCAGCCTCGGACTCGGGCGTTCCATCAGCCCCATCCGTACCGAAGTCATCGCCACCGCCATCCGCTCCCTCGTCCGCCAGCTCGAGCATGGGATTGGATTCGAGCGCCTGCTGGATCTCCTCACTCAGATCGAGCGCGGACAGCTGCAGCAGGCGAATCGCCTGTTGCAGTTGCGGGGTCATGGCCAGATGCTGGCCCAGGCGAATTTGCAGGGTTTGCTTCATGAGTACCATAGGGCGCCGACAACCAGCGCCATCGACTCCAATTCTAATGCATAAGTCCCGCCGCCGCTTGGGCGGGCCGGCGCGTCACAGGTGGAAACTGCTGCCGAGATAGACCTCCCGGACACGCTCGTTCGCCAGCAGCTCCTCCGGCCGTCCCTCAGCCAGGATCGCACCGTCACTCATGATATAGGCCCGCTCACAGATACCCAGCGTTTCCCTTACGTTGTGATCCGTAATCAGGATGCCTATACCCTTTTCACGAAGATACTTGATTATCCTCTGAATATCGAGGACCGACATGGGATCCACGCCGGCGAAGGGCTCGTCGAGAAGCACGAATTGAGGCTGCATGGCGAGTGTGCGCGCTATTTCGACCCGACGCCTCTCTCCGCCGGAAAGACTCATCCCGGCGGAATCACGCAGGTGTTCGATGTGAAACTCCTCGAGCAGCTCATCGACCCGGCGCTCCTGAGCCGCCCGATCGAGATCACGGCGGGTCTGCAGTACCGCCCTGAGGTTATCGGCCACCGACAACTTGCGGAACACTGATGCTTCCTGCGGCAGGTAGCCGATACCGAGCCGCGCCCGCGCGTGCATTGGCATCGAAGTGACATCACGCCCGTCCAGACGGATCGTTCCTCCGCCGCATGGCACCAGACCGACGATCATATAGAAGCACGTCGTCTTGCCGGCGCCATTGGGACCGAGCAGACCGACGACTTCGCCGCCGGCAACATGCATCGACACGCCGCGCACGACATCGCGACGGCGATAACGCTTGGAGATCTGTTCGACGTCGAGCAGGGCCATGTATGCTCAGTCGCCCGAAGCTGCAGCCGGCGTGTCGTCGCCTTCGCGCGGCTGGATGATGATGCGGACGCGGCCGCTGTCAGCCGCTCCGCGCTCGGCATTCACCACGTCGCGCACCGGATCATAATTGATCACTTCAGCGGAGAGCTCGGTATCAAGGCGCCAGACATGCGCGTCGATCTGCAGCACGAGCCGCTCCGGCTCAACGAAGTAATCCATGCGCCGGGCCTGCGCCCGCATGTCCTCATCATGCCCCTCGATACGCTGCTTGAAGCGCACCGGCGATCCTTCGGCCTCCACTCGAACCACACGCCGGGTTCCATCCTCGAATATCCGCACTTCGTCCGCTTCGAGACGGATGGTCCCCTGGGTATAGACGACATTGCCCTGGTAAACGCTGACGCCTCTGGCGTCATCACGCTCGGCGCTATCCGCTTCGATTTCTATCGGTTGATCGCGATCGGTCGGCAGGGCAAGCGCATGCGCCGCGGCACCCGCCAGCAGCAGCAACGCACAGGTTCTTGCCATCAGGCTAAGGGTCATAATGGCCTCGCACACGGGAGAGCAAACGCATCCAGCGCTGTTCCAGATCGGCCTGCATACCTATCGAATCGGTGATCCCAGACTGCTGGATGATGCGCACTGCCGCCTCCGTCTCCGCCCGACGATCATCGGGCCAAACGTAAAGCTCTTCGGTTCTGATTTCGAAATCACGGCCGGGATCCGCGGCTGAGTAGCGGACGTGCACCTCACCCTCGAGCCGTACCGAGCGCTCGATGTCGGACACCGTTCCATGCCGCGCGGAAATCTCCCAGGCCGGGCGATCTGCCTCAAAGAAATGAAGTACCGGCGCCGCGAGTATCGATTCCGCACGCTCCGGGTAATGATACAGGGTTTCAGCAGCCAGGGTGTGGCTGGGGCGTCCGGCCGGATTCAGTTCGGTGAGCTGGAAATCGGCCATGCTGTAGTCGGGCACTTCGCCCGAGGTGAACCTCGCATCGGGCTCATCGATATCGCGAGACCACCACCAGGCGCTGGCCACCGCCATCACCAGCAGTACGATGAGCAGCGCTCGCTCCATGCCTGCTCAGCCGTCGAGCGACAAATAACGCTCCCAGAGCGCCGGCAAGGTCCCTTGCGCCTTCATGATCAGCTCGCACACATCCCGGGCTGCGCCGTGACCACCGCGATTGGCCGTGATCCAGTGCGCATGCTCCTTGACCAGCTCATGGGCATCGTTGACGGCGATGGCCAGACCGGCGCGCCGCATCATCGGCAGGTCCACCACATCGTCGCCCACACATGCCACGTGCTCTGCGGATATGCCGACCGTGTCGAGCAGCTGCCGGAATGCGGGCAGCTTGTCGCTCTGTCCCTGGAAGACATGACTGATGCCGAGCCCCGCCATGCGGTGGGCCACCGACTCGGAACTGCGGCCAGTGATGACCCCGATGATGACCCCGCTTTCCTGCAGCATCCTCATGCCATGGCCATCGCGGGAATTGAACACCTTGTGCTCGCGGCCATCGCAGTCGATGAACAGCCCGCCGTCGGTGAGCACGCCATCGACATCGAATACCACCAGCCGGATCTGCCGCGCCTTCTCGATGAAATCCTGCACAGATTGCTCCTAGACCACACCTGCCCGCAGCAGGTCATGCATATTGAAGGCGCCGACCAGGCGACCGTCACCATCGACAACCGGAAGCTGGCTGATTCTATGCTGCTCCAGCAACTCGAGCGCTTCGACGGCCAGCATGTCGGGCTCGACGCTGCGCGGGCTGGCGGTCATCACGGTACCGACCGTGGTGGCATGGACATCGATGCGGCGATCGAGGATGCGTCGCAGATCACCGTCGGTGAAAATACCGCACAGGCGCCCGTCCGCATCCACCACCGCTGTCATACCCAGCCCCTTGCGCGTCATTTCGACCAGCGCCTCACTGAGCACGATGTCAGCCGTCACCCGCGGCACCGCATCTCCAGTATGCATGATGTCACGAATCAGCAGCAGCAGCCGGCGCCCCAGACGTCCGCCCGGATGGGAACGGGCGAAATCGTCGGCAGTGAATCCTCTTGCTTCGAGCAGCGACACCGCCAGCGCATCGCCCATCACCAGCGTGGCAGTCGTACTCGAGGTTGGCGCGAGTCCCAGTGGACAGGCCTCCTGGGAAACGCTGACATCGATGTTGACATCGGCAGCGCGCGCCAGCGTGGATGCCGGCTTGCCGGTAAGCGTGATGAGTGGCACACCGAGCCGCCTGATTATCGGCAGGATGGTCAGCAACTCCTCGGTTTCGCCAGAATTGGAAATGGCCAGCACGACATCGCCCGGCGTGATCATGCCCAGGTCTCCATGACTCGCTTCCCCGGGATGGACGAAGAAGGCGGGACTGCCGGTGCTGGCGAGGGTGGCGGCAATCTTGCCGCCGATATGCCCCGACTTGCCCATACCGAGCACGACGATACGACCACTGCAGGCGAGCATGTGCCGGCATGCGGCAACGAAGGCATCACCGATACGTTCACGCAAAGCCAGCACGGCGGCAGCCTCGGTATCAATGACCGCCTGGCCAAGCCGCTTGAAACGCTCAGCCTCGGAAGCCCCGGCCGCAACCGAGTCTGTGGGTACGCTGGATGTCATCGATTCTCCGCCCGCTGGAACATACCCGCCGATAAAACGGGCATCCGCCCGGCGACCGCTGGCGCGGCCGCGAGCCTGCGCATATTTGAACCCATTACCCCGGGCATGGCAACGCTGCCCGGATCGCTGTCATGAGTCCAGGTAATGCAGCAGCAAACCGATGAAGATCGCCATCCCGAACCAGTTGTTGTTGAGAAACGCGCGAAAACACGCATCCGGATCACGGTTTCGAATCAGATACTGCTGCCACAGCGCCAGGATGGCGGCGACGATGAGGCCGGCATGATAGTAACCCCAGTCGAGCTCGAAGCGGCTGCCGACCACCAGCAGAACGATGAACAGGAGCACCTGCAGTACGCCAATGATCACACGATCGCCGTCTCCGAACAGGATGGCGGTCGATTTGACGCCTATGCGCAGATCATCCTCGCGATCCACCATGGCGTACATGGTGTCGTAAATCGTGGTCCACAACACCGCAGCGACGTATAGCAGCCATCCACCCTGCGCAACGGCGCCGGTCTCGGCGGCGAAAGCCATGGGCACCGCCCAGCCGAAGGCCATGCCCAGATATACCTGCGGCAGGTGGGTATAGCGCTTCATGAAGGGATAGGTTGCGGCGAGGAACAGCGCAACCAGCGACAGCGCAATGGTGAACCAGTCCAGGGTGAGCACCAGACCAAAGGCCAGAAGGCAAAGAATCAGGAACAACCCGAGAGCCTCGCGGGTGGAAACCTCGCCCTGCGCGAAAGGCCGATACCGGGTCCGATGCACATGACCGTCGATCCCGCGATCGGCATAGTCATTGATGACGCATCCCGCCGAGCGCATCAGGATCACGCCACCGACGAAGACCACCACGTTCCAAGGATCCGGACTCCCCTCCCCCGCCAGCCACAGAGCCCATAGCGCCGGCCACAGCAGCAGCCAGGCGCCGATCGGCCGATCGAGACGCATCAACCGGGCATAGACGCCGGCGCGCTCACGCAGTCTCATGCCATCGATCCTCATGAACCGGTCTTCCGGCCTATGGTGCCGATGGCGGGCAGGAAGATCTCGCTGACCAGCAGCGGATGACCGTTGACCCTGAGCACCGAACGCCTGGCCCAGAGCACGCGACCCGTGCCTCTGGCTCCAAGGCCGCTGGTCGCGGCGTCATGCAGAAAGTCGCCAGGCATGAGCATCGCCACCTCCAGCGGGCTGCGCTCGACGTCCGCCGTAGCGAACAGCACCTCCCCCAGCGGCCGCTCACCCAGCCGGGCATAGCGCCGGCGACTTCCCCGCAAGGTAGTGCGCGGGATCACGGTACGTGCATAGACCAGCGGACGCGTCCCGCAGCTCAGATATACCTGCCGCACCAGGGCCCAGGCACGCCGCTGCATCCCGAGCGCGACGCGCTCTCCGGGGAGCGGCCGGCACCAGGACTGGCCAAGAAGATCGAGGGCGAAATCCTCTCCGCACAGACGCTGCAGACGCTGGGTCAGCGACTCAGTAGCGGTCAGCCAGCAGGCGAGTCCGGGGGGCAAGCTGCGGCCGGCGCGCCTGATCGGCCGCCAGCGTGGTTCCCTGCCTTGATTCAACATCGATGTCGTCAGTTCGCCTGTAATCGGCACCGGCGCGCGGCGCATTCCTTCCTGGCAGTTGAAGACGGGGTGCCTGGCCGGACGCGACGGGTCAGACCGAGACCCGTGGCGCACACAGGCGGACTGCGCCTGCACCGGAACGCGGCTTCCAGGATTTGTCCCCGCTGACAGCTATACCGCTCCGTACTGTGGCCGATTCTCCAGCCAGCGCCGGACCAGCGCAGCGGAGCGACGCGGATCTTCGCGCAGCAAGCGCTCGGCGGCTTCCGCCGCCAGCGGAACCAGATCGCCGTCGCGCTGCAGGTCCGCCGCCTTCAAGCGCATTTCGCCCGCCTGCCGCACGCCGAGCAATTCACCCGGCCCGCGCAACTCCAGATCACGCGCCGCGATGGCGAACCCGTCGGAAGTGTCGCGAAGCACGGCGAGGCGTGCGCGCCCCCGCTCGGACAAGGGGCTATGATACATCAAGACACAGGCGCTTTTTGCGCTCCCTCGCCCCACCCTGCCCCGCAGCTGGTGGAGTTGCGCCAGACCTAACCGCTCAGCGTTCTCCACTATCATCAGGCTTGCATTCGGCACATCGACCCCGACCTCTATGACCGTGGTGGCAACGAGCAGATCGATCTCTCCTCTTTTGAAGGCTACCATCACCGCCTCTTTCTCGGCAGGCTTGAGTCTGCCATGCACCAGACCGACGCTCAGTCCGGAGAGCGCCTCCTTCAGCGTCGCCGCCGTTTCGGTTGCGGCCTGGCACTGCAGCGCTTCGGATTCCTCGATGAGCGTGCAGACCCAGTAGGCCAGCCCCCCCGGGCGGCCAGCCTCCCGCACCCGCACCAGCAAATACACGCGTCTCGTGTCGGGCAGTACCAAGGGGGTGACCGGTTGGCGGCCCGGCGGCAGTTCATCGATGACCGAGCAGTCCAGATCTGCATACGCAGTCATCATCAGTGTGCGAGGGATGGGCGTCGCTGTCATGATCAGCTGATGCGGATACCGCTCACCGGTGCGGCCCTTCTCGCGCAAGGCCAGCCGCTGGTGCACGCCGAAGCGATGCTGCTCGTCGATCACGACCAGGCCGAGCCTGGCGAAAACGACATCCTCCTGGAACAGAGCGTGCGTCCCCACGATCACCTGAGCAGCTCCCGCGGCGAGATCGGAGAGTGCCGCCTGCCGGTCCCGCGCACGCATTCCGCCGCCCAGCCAGCGCAGCTCGATGCCTAGCGGAGCGAACCACTGCTGCAGTGTGCGGTAGTGCTGCTCGGCCAGCAGCTCGGTCGGAGCCATCACCACGGCCTGGTAGTCCGACTCCACCGCGGCCAGCGCCGCAGCCGCTGCGACCGCTGTCTTGCCCGACCCGACATCTCCCTGCAGCAGACGCTGCATGGGATGGGGCAGCGTCAGATCACCATCGATCTCCTCGATGACCCGGCGCTGCGCCGAGGTCAGACGGAAGGGCAAGCCCTCCAGGAATGTGTCCCGCAGCCCGCCTTCGCTGGCGCCGATCACCGGCGCGCGCTGCGCGCCGCGACGTTCGCGCAGGCTCCGCATGCTGAGCTGATGAGCGATCAGTTCCTCCAGTGACAGACGGCGGCGGGCCGGGTGGCGACCATCGAGCAGCGTCGCCACATCGGCGTCGAGCGATGGTCGATGGATGCAGAGCAGCGCTTCGCGCAATGGGGGAAGCCCATGGCGAAGCAAAAGATCATCGGGGAGCAGTTCGCTGAAGGCATCGTCGGCGGCTGCTGCCTCGACCTCTAGCGCCTGCAGTCCACGAGCGACGATGGTGCGCAGCGTCGCCTGATGAAGTCCCGCCGTAGCAGGATACACAGGAACCAGGGCGGCCTCGCCCTCGGGAGCAGCGTCATTATCCACGCGGCATTCCGGGTGGACCATCTCCGCCATTCCGGCCGCATCCCGGACTTCACCGTAACAATAAATGCGGGCACCGCGCACCAGCAGTTCCCGCAGCCGCGCATGGGGATTGAAGAAGCGCAGCTGGAGCATACCAGTGCCGTCGCTGATGCGGGCGGAAAGCACCGCGCGCCGCCCCGGGCGCATCTGGACCAGCAGAACCTCGCCTCGCACCCCGGTCACATCGCCCACGCGCAGGCTGCCGATGGCGGCGATCCGGCTGCGATCCTGGTAGGAACTCGGCAGGTGCAGCAGCAGATCGAGCACCGTGTGTACGTCCAGGCGGGACAGCCGCGCAGCTGTCTGCGCAGCCACTCCCCTGAGCGCCGTCACCGGTGATGACGGCGCGATGCGCACTGTCGAGGCCCGTCGTCGGGAGCCGGACGCAACAGCCAATGATTCAGCGCCGGCCGGCGCCGCCCAGCTGCATGATCGCGTCGGCTTCGATAGCGGCGCCGCGCGGCAGCGCTGCCACCTGGACCACCGCGCGGGCGGGAAAAGGCGCGGAGAAAAAGCGCTCCATGACCTCATTGACGATAGCGAATGTGCCGAGATCGACCAGAAACACATTCAGTTTGACCACGTCAGCGAGCGAGCCGCCGGCCGCTTCCGCCACCGCCTTCAAATTGTCGAAAACCTGGGTCGCCGCCGCCGCGAAGTCCCCCTCGACCATTTGCATGGTCGCCGGATCGAGCGGGATCTGTCCGGAGAGATACACGGTATCCCCGACCCGGACCGCCTGCGAATAGGTACCTATGGCCGCCGGCGCGGCTGCGGTACTGATGATCTGTCTTTCCAAGTCCCCGTCCTCTTCTTCTGCGCTCAGGCTTTTTTGCGGACTATCTTGACCACATGCTCGATGGTGCGGATGCGACGCATGACCCGCGCGAGATGCACCCGGTTGTTGACAGCGATCACGAAGTATATCGAACTGTACTTGCCATCGTGTTCTTCGATCGACACGTTGTTGATGTTGACGCCCATGTCGGCGATAACTGCAGCGATGGTCGCGAGCACGCCCCGGCGATTCAGCGCATCGACCCGGATCTCCACCGGGAACTCGCCCTCGATGTCGCGCTCCCACTGCACGTCGATCCATCGCTCGGGCTGATTACGGAACTCCTTGACGTTCTTGCACGACTCGGCATGGACGACGATGCCGCGGCCGGAAGTCACGAAGCCCTGGATCGCATCGCCCGGCAAGGGGTAACAGCACTTGGCGAAGGTGACGACCATGCCTTCGGTCCCCTTGATGGACAGAGGCGCGGGCCCGTTTTTCGACCCTCCGAGCCAGGACGGCATGTAGCGGGAAAACACCTGCTTGATCGCGCGATTGCCGCGCCGCCCGCTGGCACTGGTCAGTTCCAGCAGTCGGCGCACGACCAGCGGCGCCAGGCGGTTGCCGAGGCCGATATCCTCGTAGAGCTGCTCCGCTCGCTCGCACTTGAAATCGGCGAGCAGCCGATTCATGTCCCGGGGCGTGATTTCCTCCGGTCCGCGGCCGGTGACGTTACGCAGCGAGCGCTCGAACAGGCGACGCCCCAGTTCCACCGACTCCTCGCGCTTCAGATTCTTCAGGAAGCTGCGAATATTGGCGCGGGCCTTGCCGGTGACGACCCAGTTGAGCCATGCCGGATTGGGCCGGGCACCGGGTGAGGCAATGACCTCCACCGTCTGCCCGTTCTGCAGCGTAGTGGAGAGCGGCGCGAGACGGCGCTCGATCTTGGCAGCGACGCAGGTATTACCGAGATCGGTGTGCACGGCATAGGCGAAATCGACCGGTGTGGCGCCACGGGGCAGGGCGAGAATACGGCCACGTGGAGTGAAGACATAGACCTCGTCCGGGAACAGATCGATCTTCACGTTCTCCAGGAACTCCAGCGAGTTGCCCGCGCTCTTCTGCATTTCGAGCAGACCGCTCATCCATTCGCGCACCCGCTTTTCGGTGCCGCTGGCAGTACCGCCATCGCCCAGCTTGTACAGCCAATGCGCGGCCACGCCGGCCTCGGCGACCTTCTCCATGTCTTCCGAGCGCATCTGCACCTCGATGTGCACCCCGAATGGCCCGAACAGCACGGTATGCAAGGACTGGTAGCCGTTCGCCTTGGGAATGGCGATGTAGTCCTTGAACTTGCCGGGAACGGGTTTGTAGAGATTGTGCACAGCGCCGAGGGCGCGGTAACAGGCATCGACGCTGTCCACGATGATGCGAAAGGCATAGACGTCGAACACTTCAGCGAAGCTCAGGCGCTTGTGCCGCATCTTCAGGTAGATGCTGTACAGGCTCTTCTCACGTCCGATTACCCGGCACGGCAAGCCGTCATGACTCAAGCGTTCTTCGAGCGCCGCCTTGATCTTGCTGACGATCTCGCGGCGATTGCCGCGCGCCTTGCGGACCGACTCGGCGAGCACCCGATAGCGCATGGGGTAGTAGACCGCGAAGCCGAGCTCCTGCAGCTCGGTCCGTATCACATTCATGCCCAGCCGGTTGGCAATCGGCGCGTAGATCTCCAGGGTCTCGTGGGCAATGCGCCGCCGCTTCTCCGGAGCACAGGCGCCGATGGTGCGCATGTTATGCAAGCGATCAGCCAGCTTGATGATGATGACGCGGATGTCCTGGACCATCGCCAGAAGCATCTTGCGGAAGTTCTCGGCCTGGGCTTCGCGGCGACTCTCGAACTGGATCTGGGTCAGCTTGCTGACGCCATCGACGAGATGGGCGACATCCTCGCCGAATTGCTCGGCGATCTGCTCTCGCGCGGTGGGCGTGTCCTCGATGACATCATGGAGCAGCGCCGCCACGATACATTCGGTATTCATGCGCATCCCGGCCAGGATGCGGGCGACAGCGAGAGGATGACTGATGTAGGGTTCGCCCGAGAGCCGCTGCTGGCCCTCATGGGCCCGGGCGCTGAACTGGTGAGCGCGCCGGACCTCGCTTATCTGTGCGGGATCGAGATAGGTCTCGAGCTCCGAGCACAGATCCTCGAGCAGCAGATCGGGATCCGAAACTTCAGGCTGCTCGACATGAAAGATCTGCTCGGAGCGTTTCAAGGCAGGGTCCGGTCACGAGGCGGCCTTAATCCTGCTCCTGCTCGGATTCAGGCGACTCCGGACGAAAATCCTGCAGTTCCTGCTGCAGCTCCTGCCGCAGCCGTTCGCGCAACCCCTGCTCGTCGAGGGCGGCATCCCGCTGCTCTTCAGGGCCGACTTCGTCCAGCACCGAGCTGTCGATGGCGCCGATGGCGATCTCGCGCAACGCCACCACCGTCGGCTTGTCGTTGTCCCAAGGCACCGTCGGCTCCTTGCCGAGACTCAGCTGCCGCGCCCGTTTGGCGGCAATCAGCACGAGGTCGAATCGGTTGGGCACCTTTTCCAGACAATCTTCTACAGTGACGCGTGCCATGGCTCTCCGGAAATTCTGTATGTTGATGATCCGGTCATTATACCGGTTTCGGCGTCTTTGGCATCGTACCGCTCACTCCGGCTGCCTCCTCGACCAGCAGCCCGGCAAGCAGGCTGGCATGAAAGCGTGACTGGACGGCCGTACGCAGCCGGCGAGCGCGGACGATCGCGCGCAGGTCGGCGACCGCGGCGTCGAAGTCGCCATTGACGATCAGATAGTCGTATTCATCATAGTGGGACATTTCGCACAGCGCGCCCCGCATGCGACGCTCGATGACCTCGGGCGGATCCTGACGCCGGGCCTGCAGCCGCTGGCGCAGCACATCGACGGAAGGCGGCAACACGAATATTCCGACGGCTGCGGGGGCCAGAGCGCGAACCTGCCGCGCCCCCTGCCAATCGATCTCCAGGATCACATCCTGGCCGGCCTCCAGCCGGGCGAGGACTGCAGCCCGCGAGGTACCGTAATAATTGTCGAAGACACAGGCGTGCTCGAGAAACTCGTCTGCCGCCACCATCGCCAGGAAAGTGTCGCGATCGACGAAGTGATAATCGCGTCCGTCCACCTCGCCCGGTCGGGGCGCGCGCGTGGTATAGGAAACGGACACCTGAATCTCCGCATCGGCGGCCACCAGCGCTTTCACCAGACTGGTCTTGCCGGCGCCCGATGGCGCCGAGATCACGAACAGGGTGCCTGCCGCCCCGCCCGAAACCAGTGCATCCGGGCGCCCTGCGCCTCCTGCCACTTCACTCATTCTATGTTCTGGACCTGTTCACGCATCTGCTCGATCGCCACCTTGATCTCCACCGATGCGAGCGAAGTCACCGCATCGATCGATTTGGATCCCAGGGTATTAGCTTCGCGATTGAGCTCCTGCATGAGGAAATCGAGCCGCCGCCCGACAGCCCCGTCGCCCCCGATCACCCGCTCGACTTCGTCGAGATGGACGAGGGTCCGGTCGAGTTCCTCCTCCACATCCGCCTTCTGCAGCAGATACAGCATTTCCTGCTCCATGCGCGCGGCATCGAAGCGCGCCTCCAGTTCCGACAGGCGGGCGAGCAGGCGGGCGCGCTGATTCTCTATGATGGCCGGCATCTGGCTGCGCACAGCCGCCACCTGACGCCTGATCTCCGCGGTACGCTGCAACAGCAGGGTCCGCATTTCGCCGCCTTCACGGGTACGCACCGCGTCGAGGTCCCCGAGCGCAT
Source organism: uncultured Chromatiales bacterium (assembly GCA_964581365.1). GTDB lineage: Bacteria > Pseudomonadota > Gammaproteobacteria > SZUA-140 > SZUA-140 > JAITWN01. The sequence continues at coordinate 36,986 of CAZOOF010000003.1, read as the reverse complement.
CCTCGAGCAGACCCAGCGCGGCATCATGCAGCGCGGCCGGATCTGCATCCGCCCGCGCCAGCACGCCGGGCCACTTCAGGATTTCCATCGGGCTTACCGCCGCCGCGTTGGTCATCATGGCGGCAATGCGTTGCTGCAGGGCGAGCAGACCGGTTACCAGCTCATTGTCGAGTTCGAAGGAAGAGGCGGCCGTCCCGCCGGCCTGATAACGGAGCGTCGCCTCCAGCTTGCCGCGTCGCACCGCAGAGCTCACCATCTCCCGCACCCGCGACTCCATGGCGCGAAACTCCTCCGGCAGTCGCAACGCGACATCGAGGTAGCGATGGTTGAGGGCACGCAATTCCCACACCAGAGCTCCCTGGGGGAAACTGGCCTCGCGGCGGGCAAAACCTGTCATGCTGCGGATCAAGCGGAAGAATCCTCCGGTCATGCGGGTTCGATAGGGTATACTAATTCTCCCACAGAATCAGACCCCAGATATACAACGGAACCTACCTGATGCGTCCCAGCGGCCGTGCTCCCAGTGATTTGCGAGAAGTCACCATTACCCGTAACTATACCCGTCACGCCGAAGGCTCGGTGCTGGTCGAATTCGGTCACACCCGCGTGCTGTGCAATGCGAGCGTCGAGCAGCGCGTGCCGCCGTTTCTCAAGGGCAGCGGGCGCGGCTGGATAACCGCCGAGTACGGCATGCTGCCGCGCTCCACCAATCAGCGCATGCAGCGCGAAGCTTCCCGTGGTCGCCAGGGAGGCCGCACGCTCGAAATCCAGCGGCTGATCGGCCGCTCGCTGCGGGCGGCTGCCGACCTCGAGGCGCTGGGCGAACGTACGATCACCATCGACTGTGACGTCATTCAGGCCGACGGCGGCACCCGCACGGCGGCCATCACTGGCGGCTACGTTGCGCTCGCGGACGCGGTTTCGACCCTGCTCCGTCAACGAGCGCTGAGCAGGAATCCGCTCCATGGCTACATCGCCTCGGTTTCGGTCGGAATCTATCGGGGAACCCCTGTGCTGGACCTGGACTATGCCGAGGATTCGCAGGCCGAGACCGATATGAACGTGGTCATGAACGATGCCGGCGCCTTCATCGAGCTGCAGGGCACCGCAGAGGGACACGCTTTTCGTATGGATGAGCTGCAGGCCATGGTCGAACTGGCCCGCTCCGGCATCACCCGGCTGATCGGCCTGCAGCAGGAAGCGCTCGGTTCCAAGAGTCAGGCATGAGCACACACCCGTCCGCTCCGGAACGCCGTATCGTTCTGGCCAGCGGCAATCAGGGCAAGCTGCGCGAGTTTGCCGATCTCCTCGCCGGAAGCGGAATCGTCATCTGCTCACAGAGCGGCTTCGGCGTCCCGGAAGCCGAGGAAAACGGGCTCACCTTCATCGAAAACGCGATCATCAAGGCGCGCAACGCCTCCCGGCACACGGGATTGCCCGCCCTCGCCGACGATTCCGGCCTCGAAGTCGATGCGCTGAACGGCGCTCCTGGAATTCATTCCGCCCGCTATGCGGGCCCCGGCGGAGACAATGGTCCCAATGTACGCAAGCTGCTGACAGCGCTCGCCGGCGTTCCTGAAGGCGAGCGCACGGCACGCTTCCGCTGCGTCATCGTGTACCTGCGCCATGCCGCGGATCCGACCCCGCTCATCTGCCAGGGGACCTGGGAGGGCAGCATTCTGACCGAGCCGCGGGGCAGTGGCGGCTTCGGCTATGATCCGGTGTTTCTCGTTCCCGACCATGACTGCTCGGCTGCAGAACTCACGCCGGACACCAAGAACCGGCTGAGCCATCGCGGCCAGGCGCTGAGGAGCCTTCTGCAGGCGCTGGGCTCACCGCATCCGTCATGAGCGGTACGGTTCGCCTGTCTCCGGCCCTGGCGCAGCCCCCCCGTTTCCAGGCGGCGCCGCCGCTGGCGCTTTATATCCACGTTCCCTGGTGTACGCGCAAGTGCCCCTACTGCGACTTCAACTCGCATGAGCCGCGGGGAGATATTCCTGAATCCGAGTACATCGCCGCGCTCATCGCCGACCTCGAACACGATCTGCCGCTGGTGTGGGGCCGCCCGGTAGAAACTGTATTCATCGGCGGCGGCACTCCGAGCCTGCTGCGGCCGGAATCTGTGGACCGCCTGCTTTCCGAGGTCCGCGCCCGGGTTCCTCTGCATCCCGGCGCTGAAATCACACTGGAAGCCAATCCGGGCACGGTGGATCAGGCAAAGCTGGCCGAGCTCAAGGCCGCCGGCATAAACCGCCTCTCCATCGGCGTGCAGAGCCTGGACAATGAAATGCTGCTCCGCATCGGCCGCATCCACGACGCTGCCGCCGCCAAGAGCGCAGCGGAAGGCGCCATCGCTGCCGGCTTCGACAACTGGAACATCGATCTGATGTACGGACTCCCCGGGCAGTCGGTCGCCGGCGCGCAGGCCGATCTGCGCGAGGCGCTCGCTCTCGGCGCTCCGCACGTATCGCACTATCAGCTCACCATAGAACCGAACACCGCATTCCATCACGCCCCGCCGGCCACCCCCGACGACGACGCCCTGTGGGATATGCAGCAGCAGTGCCGGGAGCTGTTCGCCGCCGCCGGTCATGAACAGTACGAAGTATCGGCCTGGGCCAGACCCGGACATCGATGCGAACACAACCTGAATTACTGGCTGTTCGGTGATTACCTCGGCATCGGCGCCGGTGCCCACGCCAAGATCACCGTCGTTTCCGCGCAGTCGGTCGAACGCAGCTCGCGCCGGCGCAGCCCGCGCGACTACATGGCCAGAGAAGGCGCGGCGCGCATCGCCGAACAGCGCCGACTCGATACCGCTGATCTCGGTCTGGAATTCATGATGAACGCGCTGCGCCTCAATGCCGGCTTTCATCGCCGTGTGTTCGAGGAGCACGCCGGCATTCCTCTGATACTGGTCGAAAAGGAGCTTGCACGCGCCGAAGCCCTGGGGCTGATCGAGCGCGATCATCTGCGGGTATGGCCGACCGACAGAGGGAGGCGATACCTCAACGAGCTGCTGATGCTATTCGTGACCGCCCGGACCGATCTCGCGTGAAGCACGGAAAAACGCTATGATCGGCGTTCATTTTTGACCCCGGATTCTCGGCAATGACAACGCTCATCCTGCAGGGCCCGAAACTCGACGACACCGGCGCGCGGCATGCCGCCGAGATCACCGGCGGTCGCGTGGAAACAAGGCAAGGTCATCTGCGCATCATTACCGATGAGTCACTTGCTCCAGCGGCGCTGCACTCGCTGCGCGAGCGCTTTCCCTTCGATATCAACCCGGTGCCGGAGGGATTCGATCCGGGCGCGATCCGTCTGTTCCTGACCGACATGGACTCGACCCTGATCAACATCGAGTGCGCCGACGAGCTCGGATCGTTCGCCGGCGTACGGGAACAGGTCGCCGCGATTACCGAGGCAGCGATGCGCGGCGAAATCGACTTTCCAACTTCTCTGCGCCGCCGCCTGGCACTGCTGAAGGGGCTGGATTCATCAGTTCTCGAACGGGTATATGAGGAGCGCCTGCAGCTCAATGAAGGCGCCGAGGAGCTCATCGCCGGACTGCATCGGCGCGGCATCAAGACCGCCCTGGTATCCGGCGGCTTCACGTTCTTCACCGAGCGGCTGGGCCGGCGGCTGAACCTGGATTACACCTTGGCCAACGAGCTGGAAATCGCCGATGGCAAGTTGCTCGGCACGGTGCGCGGCGACATCGTCGGTGCGCAGGCCAAGGCGGATTTCCTGACCCGGCTGTGTGGTGAGCTCGGTATCGAACCGAAGTGTGCGATCGCGGTCGGTGACGGCGCCAACGATCTGCCCATGCTGCGCCTGTCCGGGCTGGGTGTCGCCTATCATGCAAAACCCGCAACCCAGGCCGAGGCCAACGTGGTGATCAACCACTCAGGGCTGGACGCTATCCTCGCCTTTCTCGATCCCTGATCCGGTTTCAGATCTTCTCGAAAATCAGATCCCAGACGCCGTGACCCAGGCGTTCGCCGCGGCGCTCGAAACGGGTGGCAGTGCGCCACTCCGGCCGTGGCGCAAACTGGCGCGGCCCGGCGGTGTTGCGCAGCTCCGGAACGGTCTCCAGCACTTCCAGCGCCTGATGAGCGTAATCCTCCCAGTCCGTCGCCATATGCAGCAGGCCGCCAGTACTCAGCCGGCTGACCGCCAGTGATGCGAAAGAGGGATTCATGAGCCGCCGCTTGTGGTGGCGCTTCTTGGGCCAGGGATCGGGGAAGAATATATAGATGGCATCGAGCGCGGCAGGCGGGATCATGTCTCGCAGCACTTCGACCGCATCGGCGGAGATGACCCGGACATTGCCAATATTCCGGGCCGCGAGCTCACGCAGCAGGTGTCCGACACCCGGACGATAGACCTCGATTCCCAGGAAATCGATTTCAGGAGCGGCACCGGCCATCGCGAGCAGGGACTCGCCCATGCCAAAGCCGATCTCGAGTCGCCTGAGCGCCGAGCGCCCGAACAAGGCATCCAGATCCAGCGCATCGCGCCCCTGCTCCACACCGTAGCGCTGCCAATGGTGCTCCAGCGCGCGCCGCTGACCTTCGGTCATGCGCCCTTCGCGGCGCACGAAACTGCGCACCACGCGGCGCTGCGTAGCGTCGGTCACGTCCGGGATCAAGCGAAGAAAAGACCGTCGACCGGCGAGGAAGCGCTGGCAAAGCGCTTGCGCGGGATGCGACCGGCACGATAGGCCTCACGACCCGCTTCGACCGCCTTCTTCATCGCTGAAGCCATCAGTACCGGATCCCGGGCTCCGGCAATGGCGGTATTCATCAGCACGCCGTCACAACCGAGCTCCATGGCAATCGCCGCATCGGATGCGGTGCCCACCCCGGCATCGACCAGGATCGGCACCTTGGCGTTCTCGACGATGGTCAGGATGTTGTACGGATTGCGTATGCCGAGACCGGATCCGATCGGCGCGGCAAGCGGCATCACCGCCACGCAGCCGATTTCTTCCAGCCGGCGAGCCGCAATGGGATCGTCATTGGTGTAGACCATGACCTTGAAGCCCTCGGCAACCAATTGCTCCGCGGCCTCGTAGGTCTGCACCAGATCCGGATAAAGCGTCTTTTCATCGGCCAGGACTTCGAGCTTGACCAGATCGTGTCCGTCCAGCAGCTCGCGCGCCAGCCGGCAGGTGCGCACCGCGTCTTCCGCCGTATAGCACATCGCCGTGTTGGGCAGGATGGTGTAACGATCCGGCGGCAGCACATCGAGCAGATTGGGTTCGTCCGCACGCTGACCGATATTGCTGCGGCGTATGGCAACAGTGACGATCTGCGCGCCGCTCGCCTCGGTTGCGAGCCGCGTCTCTTCCAGATCGCGGTATTTGCCCGTGCCGACCAGCAGGCGGGATTGGTAGCGAACGCCGGCAATGACCAGCGCATCATCCTCGACCGCGGACGGAGTCTTGCTTTGCGTTGAGCTCATCAGCCGCCACCAATGGCGTGAACGATTTCGATCTGGTCTCCGGGATTTACCACACGGGTCTCATAGCCGCTGCGGGGAACGATGTCACGATTGACCTCCACCGCCACGCGACGCCCCGCGCAGTCGAGACTGGCCAGCAACTGCGCAACCGATATCCCCGGCGCGACCTGCCGCACCTCGCCGTTGATGTAGATCTCCATGGCAAATCTCCAAAAAATCACTTCCAGCAAGGCTGGAATCTTACCATATACCCGGCGCTTGACCGCAGCGGGGCGATGCGGTCAAATGCAACGCCAACGCGGGTGTAGTTCAATGGTAGAACCTCAGCTTCCCAAGCTGATGACGTGGGTTCGATTCCCATCACCCGCTCCATTCAGTCTCCGGCTCCCGGACTCCCGACGCAACATATTGCTGCCGTATTGATTTCTTGCGTTGGCCGTTAGCGCTTGCATCGCATCCAGCGCCAGACTATATGCGCGACGGACCGAACGTTGTTCCACGACGCAATCGTCAGACGCAGAACCGACGCTGCTTCTGGACCCGCTAGCCTTGCGCAGATGCTGATGAGCTTCCGCAGCCCGCGCGTGGCGTGACCCCTGCCCATCCAGAGACTCCGCCTGATGTACCCTCCTGGCAAGGGTGTTGCCAATTATTCGATGTTTGTTGTATTGTCGAACCATGGAAGAAGACCAGGCCCTCACCGCACTCAATGCCTTGGCTCACACACAGCGCCTGCGCGTCTTTCGCGCCCTCGTTGTGGCCGGCCCGGCAGGGCTGACACCCAGCGTCCTCGCCAACGAACTGGAAGTGGCGCGTAATACCTTGTCGTTTCACCTGAAAGAACTCGCCCATGCCGGTCTCGTCACGATCGAGCCGCAGGGTCGCAATTTGATCTACCGCGCCGACTTTACACGGATGAACGGCCTGCTCGGCTACCTCACCGAGCACTGCTGCCAGGGAGGCGCCTGCGAAGTCACCAATGTCGATACCTGCACATCCCATTGAAGGAAAGCCGATGAAACGCTTCCATGTCCACCTGAACGTCAACAACCTGAACAGCAGCATCGACTTCTATTCGCGGCTGTTTGCAGCCAAGCCCACGCGCGTTGAATCCGACTACGCGAAGTGGATGCTCGATGACCCACCGATCAACTTCGCCATCTCCAGCCGCGGCGGCGCCCCCGGCATCGACCATCTGGGTGTTCAGGCCGACTCGCCTGTCGAGCTTGCCGCACTGAAAGCTCAGGCGCAGGCGGCCGACATGGCCACCCTGCTCGACGAAGGAGAGACGAGCTGCTGCTATGCGCGCAGCGAGAAGCACTGGGTCACCGATCCGCAGGGTATTGCCTGGGAACACTTTCATTCCCTGCGAAACATCCCCGTCTTCCACGAAGTCGAAGAGCGCGCGACGAGCGCGACCGCCTGCTGCGCACCGACCGACACCCGCAAGCAGCCACCCGATGGGGTCGCAGCGAAGCGCTCTTCCTGCTGCTGATGCGAGGCGTTCATGACGACCGGAGGGAAAATCCACAACGCCCTGTTCATCTGCACAGGCAACTCGGCACGCTCCATTCTGGCCGAAGGCATTCTCAACGAGCTGGGCAAGGCGCGTTTCCGCGCCTGGTCGGCCGGCAGCCACCCCAAGGGCGAAGTTCATCCACTGGCATTGGCGACACTTGAACAGCTGCGCTTTTCATCCACCGGATACCGCAGCAAGAACTGGGACGAATTCGCGCGGCCGGGCGCGCCGGCCCTCGATTTCATCTTCACAGTGTGCGACAACGCCGCCGGTGAAGTCTGTCCCGTCTGGCCCGGCAAGCCCGTCACAGCCCATTGGGGCGTGCCCGATCCCGCCGCCGTCGAAGGCAGCGAGCTTGAAAGACGCATGGCCTTCAGGGACGCTGCCATGGTCCTGAAGCGCCGCATCGAACTGCTCCTGTCGCTCCCCCTCCACCACCTCGACTCCATGTCCTTGCAGCAGGAGCTGCGCGACATCGGCCTGAAGTGAGACGGGCTCGTGACGGGGCAGAACCAAGCCGTTGTCGCCGCGCCTCCGGCGGGCTCCATGGGTGCATTCGAGCGCTACCTGACCGTGTGGGTGCTTTTGTGCATTGTCGCGGGCATCGCGCTTGGCGAACTCTTCCCGCTACTGTTCCAGGCAATCAGCCGCATGGAACTCGCACGAGTCAACCTGCCGATCGGCGCGCTGATATGGATCATGATCATCCCGATGCTGCTCAAGGTCGATTTCGGCGCCTTGAGCCAGGTCGGGGGCCATTGGCGCGGAATCAGTGTGACACTGTTCGTCAATTGGGCGGTCAAGCCATTCTCCATGGCCTTGCTCGCCTGGCTGTTCGTCCGCCAACTCTTCTCCGACGCACTACCGGCGGATCAACTCGACAGCTACATCGCCGGGCTGATTCTGCTTGCTGCAGCGCCCTGCACTGCCATGGTATTCGTATGGAGCCGGCTGACGGGCGGCGATCCGATGTTCACGCTGACCCAGGTTGCCTTGAACGACACCATCATGTTGTTCGCCTTCGCGCCCATGGTTGGTCTGCTGCTCGGGCTCTCGTCGATCGCCGTGCCCTGGGACACGCTTCTGACGTCGGTCGCACTCTATATCGTGATTCCCGTCGTCATTGCCCAATTATGGCGTCGCTCACTGCTGCGCCGCGGACAGGCGGCGTTCGATCGCGCACTGGAGCGCATCGGTCCGCTGTCTATGGCGGCGCTGCTGCTGACGCTGGTGCTGCTGTTCGCCTTCCAGGGACAGGCCATCCTGCAGCAGCCGCTGGTCATTGCCATGCTGGCGGTGCCGATTCTGGTCCAGGTGTTGTTCAATTCGGGTCTGGCCTACTGGCTTAACCGCCGGCTCGGTGAGAAGCACAGCATTGCCTGCCCCTCGGCGCTGATCGGCGCCTCCAACTTCTTCGAGCTTGCCGTTGCTGCCGCCATTAGTCTGTTCGGCATTCATTCCGGCGCGGCGCTCGCCACCGTGGTCGGTGTGCTCATCGAAGTGCCGGTCATGCTGCTGGTGGTCCGCGTGGTCAATCGCTCCCGCGGCTGGTACGAGCGCGGGCAAGCGAGGGCCGCATAGAACTCACACCTGAGGCACTTCGACGACGCCCCGGGTCTCGCTCAGAATGAAGTCGCGAAAAGCCTGAGCCAGCGCCGACAGCCGCTTCCCGGCCCGGTGCACGACGTACCATTCGCGCAGCACCGGGAAGCCCTCCACATCCAGCACCACCAGGCGTTCAAGAGCAAGCTCCATCTCCAGGGTGTGGACCGACAGCAGCGCCAGGCCGAGACCGGCCTCGACCCCCTGCTTTATCGCCTCGGTACTGCTCATTTCTATGGGCGTGGCGGGCGCCAGATTCTTCTCGGCGAATACCCGCTCCATGAGCGAGCGCGTACCGGAGCCCTCCTCGCGCACCAGGAACGCCTCGCTCTGGAGCTGCTGCAACGGGATCTGCTTCACTCCAGCGAGCGGATGGGAAGGAGGCGCGATCACCACCTGCGGGTTGGGCATGAAGCCCTCGGCTACCAGATCCAGCCCCTCGGGCGGCAGCCCCATGATGACCAGGTCGGCCTGATTCTCGACCATTGCGCGAATCAGGCCCTGGCGATTGGTCACGTCCAGGCTGACGCTGACATCGGGATGCCGCTTGCGGAAGGCCGCCCACAGGCGCGGCACGAAATAGTTCGCGGTACTGGCCACGGCGATCTTCAGGTGCCCGCGCCTCAGACCTTTCATTTCCTCGAACACCTGCTGCGCTTCGCCGAGCAGGATGATGATGGAGCGCGCGTAGCGCTGCAGCTCCTCGCCAGCCTCGGTGAGATGCACGCGTTTGCCCACCAGCTCGATCAGAGGGATGCCGACGATCTCTTCCAGTTGCTTGATCTGCATCGAGACCGCGGGCTGGGTGAGATGCAGCTCCTCGGAGGCCCTGGTAAAACTCAGGTGACGCGCCACGGCTTCAAAGATCTTCAGCTGGCGGAGGGTTACGTTCATGGCTCGCTCTGGATGGAAGACATCGAAAACGGCGACCGTTCCTGCCCGATCAGCCGCCAGCGGTCCGACGGAATGCGCAATGCGGCATGCGCTCGCGCCGGGTTATCGTTTTCGGAATAATGACCATATTACTCTCAAGCTGCGAGAGGCGCCCGTGAGCAATGACATGGAAACCTTCGAGCGGGGACCGGTCCTCGACCGGACCGGAATGGCGCTCCCCGCGAGAACCTACAATCTGACGCGGATCCTGCTCGCGGACAGCGCCACCGGGTGCGTGTTCGTACCCATCCGCCCCATGCAATACATGGCGGTCATCGATCGCGAGGAAATCATCTTCGTGGATGGTCAGCACAAGCGCTGGATCGCAGTAGCCTGGGGCTCGTTCCGGCCCGGCGACAGGGGCAGCCTCGAGGATGCCGTGGCCTATGAGGCCACATACTATACGGCTGAAGGCGCAGAACTCCAGCTGCGCCTGCAAGCCGAATTTCACAAGGCGCTCGAACTCATCGACTCGCGCCGCCCGGCCGCCGGCCATGCCGACGTGCTGTCATTCGACAAGCCGTCCGGCGGCAACTGATCACCGCACCTCCTGATTGCGGCGCGCAGCCGCTGGCGTCAGGCAGGTACTGTCTCAGTCCTCGTCGCCCAGTTCCGGATCCCAGCCTTTGCTGCGGGCGGTTTCCATGGCGCTGGCGAAGATCTGGGCGTGCCGCTGACGCAGATCCTCCGGCAGTCTGCTGGGCAGATTGCCATACTTGTCCCATTCGGACTGGACGCGATCCATGAGCATCTGCATCCGCGCCAGATCCCAGCCGGCACAGTCTTCGGTCTCCGGAATGAAACCGAACAGCCGGCCCTCGAGGACGATGCGCCCAAGCTGGGTCATACCATGCCCGTCGTTGCCGAGGCCGACGTAAACGTTATCTTTCATATCGATGTCTATGAAATGCCATGATGGCGGTCATCTGGTCAGACCAGCATACAGAAGCGGCAGCTTCTCCGGCAAACGCTGCACATGGTCCACCACCATATAGTGGTTCTGCCCGAAAATGCGGCTGACATAGTTGTCGGCGCGCGGGTCCAGGCTCATGCAGTACGTGAGCACACCATGACGCCCCACTTCCTCCACCGCCTTTTTGGCGTCGTGACGCAGATACTGCGGATCACGAACGTCGATATCCGCCGGTTCGCCATCCGTGATGACGATCAGCAGCTTTTTGCTCGAACGCTGGTGCTTCAGGTGATTGCCGGCGTGACGAATCGCCGCGCCCATGCGAGTCGAAAGCTGGCCGGTCATACCCGCCAGCCTGGCCTTGGGCCCATCGTCCCACTGCTGATCGAAGTCCTTGAAGCGAAAGTACTCCACCTCGTGCCGGCCATCGGAGCAGAAGCCGTGGATGGCGAACGGATCGCCAACCTTGCTGATCGCATCAGCAAGCAGCACACAGGCCTGCCGGGTGAGATCCAGCACCGAATACTCCTGGCCATGCACCTTGTCGTTGGTTGATTCCGACAGATCGAGCAGCACGAGGATGGAAAAATCGCGGGTCTTGCGCACCGAGCGCATCATGATGCGCGGATCCGGCTGGATGCCCATGCGGATATCAGTAAGGCTGGCGATGGCGGCATTGATATCGATCTCGTCGCCGTCCTCGAGCTTGCGAATCCGCTGCACCCCCTGGGGTTGCATCGCATCCAGAAGGAATTTCATTCGATGGATCTCGCGCTTGTACTGCGCAGCGATGCCCTCGATGACTTCGAGCTCGCCCGCTTTCGGGCGCTTCTCGAGCACCGTGGCCCAGTCCGGTCGCTCGAGCTGAATCTGATAATCCCACTCCGAATAGTAGAACGGCGCCGATACCGGCTCCTTCCCCTCCAACTCGTTGAAGGACTTTCCGCCGCTCTCCGGCCCGATGTCCTCGTAGGGGAAGAGTTCGGTGTCGAGCACCCAGATCTCCTGAGCGTCATCGCCAGCCGTTTCAACATCGACCTCGTTCGCCATCTCCACCGCACTGACGTACTTGCGCACCTGTCTGATGGACTCGTAGCCCGCGGCGGCCGCCTTGTCGAAATCGAACTCGGCGAACTCCCAGAAGTAGCGGTTGTCATCGCGATACGGCGCGCTGAGCACATCCTCGCGCGGATTGAAGTGGATATTCTTCTCCCTGAAAGCGTGGCTCAGGGTAACCCCGATGTCCCAGGACATCCGGTTGTCTGACAGACGGTCATCGGCAATCGCCTGGGCGAACAGGGCGCGCCCCTGGGCGATCCAGAGATCATCATCCGCATAGGTTTCGTCGAGCAGCGCCCGTGCCAGGCGACTCATGTAATCACCCATGCTCGCATTCTGCCCGGGATGCGCCGTATGCAACCGGCTCCACAGCGTCTTCAGGCCGGGAAAACGGCGGATCGACAGGGCTTCGACGCGCGCGTCCTCGATCACCGAAATCACCGCCATCTGCATCGGATTGAGTGCTTCGGCGGAGATCGGCTCTCGCGTCTCGACTATGTGCGCGGCGCAGTGCGCCGCTGCAGCGCGGTAGAGCTCCAGACCGCTGACCGGCTCGGCACCCTCCACGGTGAAATCGTCGAAGGCATCGGGCAGATGCAACAGATAGTCCTCGATGAACGGCCGGTAACCCTCGCGAGACTCGAAGTCGCCGGAGGTCGGACGCATGAAGAAGTCGCGCCCCCACAGTGCGCGCAGATACATATTGATGCGCCGCTGCACATCGACCAGCAGCGTCCCCTTGCGCTCCTTCTGCAGGACCGCCTGGGACTCCTTGGTCTCGAGTCCGAAATACCTGATCTGCTCTTCGTAGTTGGTGCGATGGGCGTGCGCGCCCCACAAGGCCCAGCGCCGCAGCCCCCCCAGCGTCAGGCTCTGAAACAATACTTCCAGCTTGTCCAGCATGGGTCGCACGCCGCGCGGCGCCTGCGCTACCAGCGTATTGATGAACTGCAGATAGTTGAGAAACAGCTCGGCATCGCCAAGGCGGCTGGCAGCCGTCGGCGCGGTCGCGAGCAGCCGCTCGATGACCGCTCCGGAGGTCTTGGACGCCAGCATCAGCGAACAGGTCGCCAGCTCGCCGACGACGTCCTCGCCGACCTCCTTCGCCACCATCGGCGCCTTCTCAATCCAGCTCTCGACCAGGGAATCGCCTCTTCCCAGGCTGCGGATGGCCGAGACGCCCTTCAGATAGTTGTCCAGCCCGCGCGGCGACAGGATTCTGATTGCCTCATGCCAGTTGGCATGCAGCGAAGTCCGGCTGCGCTCGGACAGATCCTCGAGAAGCTCGGCGTAATCTTCGAGTTGGATGGCCATGATCAGTTCCCGCCAAATGTGGCATGCAGACGCGCGGCGCGATGCCGCGCGTTCCCCCATTCAACGTTTGCGCTCAGAAGAACGTGCCTACCGCCGCATCCAGCGCATCGCGCATGTCCGGATCATCGGTAATCGGCCGCACCAGCGCGACGCGGCACGCAGCCTTCGGCTCGACGCCTCGCGCGATCAGCGATCCGGCATAAATGAGCATGCGCGTGGACAGACCCTCATCGAGGCCGTGCCCTTTGAGGTTGCGACTGCGCTCGGCGATGGACACCAGCTTCTCGGCGACTTCGGCCGGCACACCGCTCTCGTGCGCAACGATCTCGGTTTCGATCTCGTGTTCGGGATAGGTGAAATCGAGGGCGCCGAAACGCTGCTTGGTCGATTGCTTCAGATCCTTCATCAGACTCTGGTAGCCAGGGTTGTAGCTGATGACGATCTGGAAATCGGGATGGGCCTGCACCAGCTCGCCCTTTTTCTCGAGCGGCAGCACGCGCCGGTTGTCGGTCAGCGGATGGATCACCACGGTAGTGTCCTGGCGCGCCTCGACGATCTCGTCGAGGTAACAGATGGCACCGTAGCGAGCGGCGATGGCAAGCGGACCATCCTGCCACTCCGTTCCGGATGCCGACAGCAGGAAACGGCCGACGAGATCGGATGCAGTCATGTCCTCATTGCAGGCCACGGTGATCAGGGGCTTGCCCAGCCGGTACGCCATGTACTCGAC
>CAZOOF010000003.1:0-23437 GCA_964581365.1 uncultured Chromatiales bacterium | reverse complement strand
CGGGCCTTTCAGCATCATCGGCATGCGCACCGAATAGGCCGCCTCGAACAGCGCGACCTCGTCGCTCACGGCGCGATAGTAGGGTTCCTGGCTTACGCGATACTGATCGATGACGGTACTCATGGCATCTCCTTGTGAAAAGCTTGTTCAGTCACGGGTCGCGGACAAAAAAAACCCCCGTGCCTCTCGGCGACGGGGGTCTTTGTCACATCACCCGTCGCGACTCAAACGGTCTTGCCGCGATAGATCACCATGGCGGCGCCCTGCGATTGCGCGAAGTTGTCGTAGCCGACCAGGCGCACATGATTGCCCGGGTTGGCTTTGTGACAGGCTTCGGCTTCGGCCAGAATGCGATCGACATCGGTCTCGCCGAACATCGGCAGCTTCCACATGTACCAGTAGTTGCTCATCAGGTGCTCCGGCTCGGTATGCTCGATGGCCGGATTCCAGCCCTTCTTGACGATGTACTCGACCTGCTTGCGGATGGTGGCCGCATCCATGGCGGGCAGGTAGGAGAAGGTCTCGAACTTGCGGCTGGCGGGATCGCTCAGTCGGCTCTTGTAATCCATCATCTCAGACATGTCGGTTCCTTTACTTGAAAGATTCACGTCGAACGGAGAAGACCGTTTCCGGGACCGTGCTCCCGTCCCGCGACGGGAGCACGATGCAACCGTCCGCGACTGTTACTTGTGCGATACGTCCAGCTTGTCCACCGTATCGAACTCGAACTTGATCTCCTTCCAGGTCTCCATGGCGACCTTCAGTTCGGGGGAGTGCTTGGCTGCGTCCATCAGGATAGCCTTGCCTTCCTTCTCGATCGGCACGCCCTGGTTGCGGGCCGCCACACAGGCTTCCAGCGCGACGCGGTTGGCCGCCGCACCGGCCGCATTGCCCCAAGGGTGACCCAGGGTGCCGCCGCCGAACTGCAGACAGGCGTCGTCGCCGAAGATCGCCACCAGCGCGGGCATGTGCCAGACATGGATGCCGCCCGACGCCACCGGGAACACGCCCGGCATCGAACCCCAGTCCTGATCGAAGAAGATACCGCGGCTGCGGTCTTCCTTGATGAACTTGTCGCGCATGATGTCGATCCAGCCCAGGGTCGCTTCGCGATCGCCTTCCAGCTTGCCGACGACGGTGCCCGAGTGCAGATGGTCGCCGCCCGACAGACGCAGGATCTTGGCCAGCACGCGGAAGTGGATGCCGTGGTGCGGGTTGCGGTCGAGCACGGCGTGCATGGCGCGATGGATGTGCAGCAGAATGCCGTTGTCGCGGCACCAGTTGGCCAGACCCGTGTTGGCGCAGAAGCCGCCAGTGATGTAGTCGTGCATGATGATGGGCGCGCCGATTTCCTTGGCGTACTCTGCACGCTTGTACATCTCTTCCGGGGTCGGCGCGGTCACGTTCAGGTAATGACCCTTGCGCTCGCCGGTTTCGCGCTCGGCCTTGTGGATCGCTTCCATCACGAAGTCGAAGCGCTGGCGCCAGCGCATGAAGGGCTGGCTGTTGACGTTCTCGTCGTCCTTGGTCAGATCGAGTCCACCGCGCAGACACTCGTACACGGCACGGCCGTAGTTCTTGGCGGACAGACCCAGCTTCGGCTTGATGGTGCAACCCAGCAGGGCGCGGCCGTACTTGTTGAGCATGTCGCGCTCGACCTGGATACCATGGGGCGGACCACCACAGGTCTTGACGTAGGCGATCGGGAAACGGACGTCCTCCAGGCGCAGGCCACGGATGGCCTTGAAGCCGAACACGTTGCCGACCAGCGAGGTGAACACGTTGACCACCGAACCCTCTTCGAACAGATCGATCGGGTAGGCGATGAAGGCATAGAAGCAGGTATCGTCACCGGGCACGTCTTCGATGCGATAGGCGCGACCCTTGTAGTAGTCGAGGTCGGTCAGAAGGTCGGTCCACACCGTGGTCCAGGTGCCGGTGGACGACTCGGCGGCCACGGCAGCAGCGGCTTCCTCGCGATCCACGCCCGGCTGCGGGGTGATCTTGAAGCAGGCCAGGATGTCGGTGTCGAGCGGAGTGTACTCAGGCATCCAGTAGGTCTGGCGGTACTCCTTCACGCCTGCGTTATAGGTTTTCACTGCCATGGGTCATCTCCTCAACAGTCATTCGGAAATTCGTTTCAGGCGTCGCTCGATTGGCCGCCGCTCTGTGCCCGGAACAGGCAGGCTCTCGTGCCGCTGTTCCAAGTGAGGCCAGTCTAGCCCCCGTTTTTCATAAATGACACTAAGAGTTGATGATGGCATAGATAAGTTTAATTTATGATCCGATCCTTTTCGTCTGTCTCTTGAGAAATATAGTTTGCAAAAACATAGACTTGCGATAACCCGCGCATATACCGATCCGGACCGCCCAGGCGACGCCCCGACAGATTCAGCGCGCGGGCAGCAGGCCTGCGGCCAGCAGATGCTCCAGGATCTCGCGCGGCCCCAGACCGGTGAGATCCTTGGCCGCTTCACGGATTTCAATACCACCGGCGGGCGTCTGGAGTTCGGGACGCAGGAAGCCAAGCATGCGGTTGGCGGCCACCACCACCAGACATTTCCCGCCGCACTCTCGCACCATGTCCAGAGCCGCCTCAGCAATACGCCGGGCAAAGCGGCGGCCGCGCTCCTGCTCATGGGAGTCACGATGATCGTCGAAGCGATGGGGCAGCGCACCAGCCGGACCGGCGTTCGCTCCGGTACGGGTATCGCTCCATGCTTCGCGGCCCGCCAGGGTCGCTTCGGGATCTACCAGATCGCTGCGTTCGATGAGCCGGGCGCTCTCGATCTCGGGAACCTGCGGTTCCTCCAGAATGAAGAATCGGGCACGGGATGCATTGGCGACCACTACACAGTACTCGTTCATGACATCCTCCTTAAGGGGGAAAGATGACGGAACTAGCCGATAACGCCGAGCAGATACAACATTAGCATCAGGGTGGCACTGCCGAGCACAAGCATGATGCCGAGCAGCATGATGGCAAAGATCGCGCGCCCCATGTCAGGTCGGCACCGGTCGGGATGCGGGGAGCAGCTGGATTGGATCGTCCGATGGCGGACAATAGGTCCACACCGGCAGCACATCGGAAGGGTCGAGATCGATGCTGATCGTCTGACCGCAACTCGGGCAGGAACCGGTGACTCTTTCGTTCTGCATCCTGACCTGATAACGGCGCCACGCCAGCACCGGCCCCAGCACCAGCATGACCGGGGGCACCACGAAATGCACCAGCGGAATGATCACGGTCGCCAGCCCGACCCCCCAGCACGCCCCGAGCACGCCCAGCGCGCGCAACAGCCGCTTGCGCCCATCGAAATGCCGAACGTGAAGAATACCCGGCGAAGTACCGCCGTCACTGTTGCTGATCACGATCTCGCGGGTCTCCATCATCGAGGTATCACACCGCCCGGCAGGGCTTGCAGATACAAGAGGATACACAGCGGCACGGCTCACGGGCAAACCGGCGGACGCCGGAGGTCTTGGACGAAGCCAGACCCGGTGATAGGCTCGCTGCATGCTGAAACGATTGATCATCTTCATCGGAGCGCTCGTCCTTCTGCTTGCCGCGGCGCTGGCGGCGATCATCATCTTCGTCGATCCCAATGATTACCGCGACCGGATCGCGGCCCTGGTCCAGGAGCATACCGGCCGGGAACTGACGATCGCCGGCGATCTGCGGCTGTCGGTCTTCCCCTGGCTCGGCGTCGAAACCGGGGAATTGATCCTGGCGGAGGCCGAGGGCTTCGGCCCCGGCCCGTTCGCCAGGGTGGAGCGCGCCGACATCCGCGTGAAGCTGATGCCGCTCTTCAAGCGCAACATCGAAGTAGACACGATCGTGCTCGAAGGTCTGTCGCTGCGTCTCGAACGCAATGCCAAGGGTCGCGGCAACTGGGAAGATCTGGCCGGCGGCCCGCCGGCCGACGACAGCCCCGCCGATCCCGGACAGGCAGCCGGAGCCCTGCCCGCGGCTCTGACCATCGGCGGTCTGGATATCCGCAACGCCAACATCGAATGGGTCGATCGCAGCGAAAATACCCATATCCGCGTTCTCGCGCTGGGCATGCGCAGCGGCCAGCTCGAGGAAAACCGACCGACCGACGTCACCCTGAAGTTCGACCTGCGCAGCGATGCGCCGGAAATCACTGGCCACATCGACCTGGCTGCGCGCGTCACCGCCAGCTTCGATGGCCCCCGGCTGGCCATCGACGACCTGCGGCTCGACACCCTGCTGCGCGGCGCGGATCTGCCGGGCGGCGAACTCAAGGCGGAACTGCGCTCCGACATGCGCGTTGACCTCCAGGCCGACACTTTCGAAACACAAGGTCTGACCGCGAAAGCCTGGGGCATCCCCGTGAGCGGCGACGTGCGCGTCAGCGGACTTTCGACCGCACCGAAGGCAAGCGGCCGGCTCGCAATCGCCGAGTTCAATCCCAGACCCACACTCGACGCGCTGCACATCGATCCCGGCGTTCCGGCCGACGGCAGGACGCTGACCAGATCATCTCTGGCGCTGAGCTTCGAAGCCGATGCCGACAGCGCGCAGTTCAAGGGAATCGACCTGCGCCTGGACGATACGCGACTGCAAGGCCAGGCTGCCGTCCGTTCCTTTGCCGAGCCCCGCTTCGAGTTCGAGCTGGCGGTGGACGCGATCGACGTCGATCGTTACCTGCCCGAGAGCGAGGAGATCCCCGCCGGCAGCGCGGCGGTGGCCCCCGCAGCGGCGGCGACTATTCCGGTCGAGACGCTGCGCTCCTTCGACATGAACGGCAAGCTCACCGTCGGACACATCAAGGCGAGCGGACTCACGATGGAGCAGCTGTCGCTCGACGCGCGCGCCGACGACGGCCTGATCCGCGTGGCACCGATGACAGCCGTTCTGTACGGCGGTCACTATGAGAGCAACCTGACCCTGGATGCACGCGGCGAGGAAGCGAAGCTTGCCCTCGATGCCACCCTGAACGGAGTCCAGGCAGGCCCGCTGATCCGGGATCTGATGGAGCAGGATCTTGTGCAGGGAACGGGCAATCTCAAGATTTCGCTCACATCGCGCGGCTCGGACATGGAAAGAATCCGCTCTGCACTTTCGGGCAAGGGCGAATTCGTGTTTCGTGACGGCGCCATCAAAGGATTCAATGCCGCGCAGATGATCCGCCAGGCGAAAGCGCTGTTTGAAGGCAAGAGCACGGCCAGCGGCGCTGAACCGCAGGAAACGGATTTCACCGAACTGGGCGGCACCTTCACGATAAACGCCGGCGTGCTGCGCAACGACGATCTGCGCGGCAGCTCGCCGTGGCTGCGGCTCGGCGGCGCAGGCCGGGTCGACCTGGTCCAGGAGAACCTCGACTATCGCATCCAGGCCAGAATCGTCGATACCGCGACCGGACAGGGTGGCGCTGGCCTCGATGACTTGAAAGGAGTGGACATCCCGCTGCGCATCCACGGCCCGTGGGCCGGATTGCAGTACAGCGTCGATGCGGACTTCGTCGGCGCCTTGCTGCGTGATCGCCTGCTCCGCGAGATCGACAAACGCACCGGCGGCAAGGCGGGGGAGGCACAGCACAAGTTGCAGCAGCAGCTGCAGGATCGGCTCAAAGGCCTGCTCAAGTGAGCATCGGTGAGTCCCGCAGTGCAGCCGCCCTGGCAGCTGCACTGCTCCCCTGGTTCGATCTGCATGGCCGCAGGAATCTGCCCTGGCAGCGCGATCCCAGCCCCTATCGTGTCTGGGTGTCGGAGATCATGCTGCAGCAGACGCAGGTCATCACCGTCATCCCATACTATGAACGATTCATGGCGCGCTTCCCGGACGTCGGCACGCTCGCCGCAGCGGACCTCGACTCGGTGCTGCATCTGTGGTCAGGGCTCGGCTATTACGCCCGCGCCCGCAACCTGCACCGCTGCGCGCAGATCCTGCAGAACGAATTCGGCGCCGAGTTCCCCAAGGACATCGAAACACTGCGCTCCCTGCCGGGCATAGGACGCTCCACCGCGGGCGCCATCCTTGCTCTCGCATCAGGCCAACGCCATCCGATTCTCGACGGCAACGTGAAAAGAGTGCTGACGCGCTATCACGCCATCGGCGAATGGCCTGGCCAGGCGGCAACCGAACGCCGCCTGTGGGAACTGGCAACGGCGCATACCCCAGCGACACGGGTCCGCGACTATACCCAGGCCATCATGGACCTCGGCGCCACGGTCTGCACCCGGACTCGCCCTGCCTGCGCCAGCTGCCCGCTGGCGTCCGATTGTCAGGCACATGCCGCAGCCAACCCGGAAGATTATCCCGCCCGCCGCGCCCGCCCCGACAAACCGGTGCGTGAAGTCGCGATGCTGCTGCTGCAGGACGAGCAGGGATCCATCCTCCTGCTGAGGCGCCCGCCTACCGGTATCTGGGGAGGCCTGTGGAGCCTTCCTGAGCTGCCCGCGGAGCTTGCTCCCCGCGATGATGCGCAGGCCTGGTGCCGCGAAGCTCTGGCGGTGGATATCGGTGAACTGCGGCCAGGGGCGCCACTGCGACATGAGTTCACGCACTTCACGCTGCGCATGCTGCCGCTGAGCGCTCCGGCCCGGCCGCTCGATGGCGTCATGGAGGAGGATGGGCGCGTCTGGTACAATCTCGCGCGTTCCGGCGCATACGGTATGCCGGCAGCGGTCCGGCGCCTGCTCGGATCGGTGTCCGGCCGCGCATGATCAGGATTCAGGAGTCAGACATGAGCCGCATGGTGCATTGCGTCAAGCTGGGCAAAGAAGCCGAGGGTTTGAGCCATTCCGTCTATCCGGGAGAACTCGGCAAGCGCATCTTCGACAATGTGTCGAAAGAAGCGTGGCAGATGTGGCTCAGGCATCAGACCATACTCATCAACGAGAACCGCCTCTCTCCGATCGATCCGCGTGCCCGCCAGTTTCTGGAAGCCGAGATGGAGAAATTCTTCTTCGGCGAGGGTTCCGAACTGCCGGAACAGTTCCGCCCTCAGGACGGGCGATCGTAACGGATCATTCGCTGACGCCGGCCGCGCAGCGAAAACCCACATCGCTGGCGGTGGCTTCGGGCGCGGCATGACCGCGCCGCGCGCCACGGAAAAACACGCTGAGCGCGTAATGTCCCAGCCCGGCGCCGCCGCCGCGGATTACCCGATGCTGATGGGCGTAGTCCTCATCCCAGTATTCGGCCCCGCGATAGGGCAGATACCAGTCCGCGACCCATTCCGAAGCGTTACCGCCCAGATCCCGCACTCCCCAGACGGACTCATCACCCGCATGGCTGCCGACCGGCGCCAGGGACTCATCACCTTCCATCAGCTCCCCGGTATTGGTGCGGCCGTGCTCCCAGTCGTTGCCCCAGGGAAACTCAAGGCCGTCGGGGCCGCGCGCCGCTTTCTCCCATTCGGCCTCGGTGGGCAGCCGCGCACCGCGCCACCGGCAATAGGCATCCGCGTCATACCAGCTCACCCCGGTCACCGGCAAGGTGTCGCGCTCACGCTGCATGCGCAGCATGACGGCGAGCAGGTCTTCGCGCGACATCGCCCCCAGATCCCCCTCCAGCGCGAAATAATCAGCGGCAATCCAGCGCAGATTGTTCACATGTGCCGATTCCAGCCGCGCGTCAGCGACGTTGTAGGCATTGGCAATCCAGTGCTCGGGTTCCGGATGCCCGGTTTCCAGCACGAACCGCTTGTACTCCGCGTTGGTGACCTCAAAGCGGTCGATGAGGTAGGGCTCCAGACTCACCCGGCGCGGGGGATGCTCGTTGAGATAGAGGTCCACGGTGAAACCGTAGCGGGCCTGCAAGCCCTCGGTGTCCCGGCGATCGCTGCCCATCAGAAATGCGCCGCTGGGAATCAGGACCATGTCGTTGATAGCGCTCGGGACAGGCCCGCCCCCCGCGTCATCGACCGCGGCGGACTCCTCCGGAGCACGCTGGCAGGCCGCCAGCACCAAGACCAGCATAAGTGTGCTCGACCAGCGCATCCCGGCCCGCGATGACCACCGCCGGACGATCATTTATTTCTGATCGCCCGCGGTTCCGCTTCAACATCGGCTTGACGCGATGATGCAGCCCCGGGTTTAATACGCGTTCTCGCCGACCGGCTTTGCCGGACCTCGGCAGCTCCACACCGGCCAGGTAGCTCAGTTGGTAGAGCAGGTGACTGAAAATCACCGTGTCGGCGGTTCGATTCCGTCCCTGGCCACCAGCTTCCCCTCACTCCTGACTCACCTTGAGCTGCGCTCGACAGCTCCTCGGATTTAGTGTAAATCGTTGAAGTCATAACCAGAACCAATTGTCGTCCGCCTGCGTATGTTATACTGTCGCTCGTCCCGCGATAGCCGACCGCAACAGGAGGACGAGGGCGCGTTGTCTCACCCGCCGGTCAGGTCGATGCAATTTTATAACACTCGCCACAAGATGACGCGCGCATGGATGCCGGCTGTCCTCCTGTCGTGCGTTTTGCCCGCCCATGCATTCGTGTACACGGTGGACAGCGTCGATGACGCTGTCGACGCCGACCTGTCCGATGGCGTCTGTGCCACCGCGGCCAACACCTGCACTCTCAGAGCTGCGATCCAACAGGCGAATGCCTGGCCTGGTCATGACTTCATCGTCGTACCTGCCGGAACCTATGTGCTCAGCCTCGGCGGGCGTGGGGAAAACGCCGCGGCCGCCGGCGATCTGGACATCACCGAGAGCCTGACTCTGCGCGGAGCGGGCGCGGCCGCCACCATCATTGACGCCGGCGGGGTCGATCGTGTGTTCGACATCATCGACCAGAACACCACCGTGGAAATCTCCGGGGTCACCATCGCCAACGGCGTGGCCTCGCCTCAGGCTTCGCCCGCCGACGATGGCACCGGTGGCGGTATCCGCAGCCGCGGCCGCCTCACGCTGCGTGATGCGACGGTTAGGGACAACACGAGCACGCCTTCCAGTCCCGGCTTTGCTGGCGGCGGCATTCATCACACTAACCCGGTCGACGAACTCAGCCTGCTGCTCGATGGCGTCACCGTGAGCGACAACATCGCCAGCGGCGATCTGACCGTCGCCGGTGGCGGGATCGCCATATTCAACAGCATCGGGCGCATAGAGCGCTCGATCATCACCGGTAACTCAGCACAGGCCACGCTCCCGCCGCCCCAGGGTTCCGCCGATGGCGGCGGTATCGCGCTCGGCGACGGACAGCTCGTCATGAGCGGCACCACGATCAGCGGCAATCATGCCGATCGTCGCGGAGGCGGCATGTCGACCTTCGGCGCCGGCCCCGCGGCGATAGTCGAGATCAGCAGCAGCACCATCAGCGATAACACGTCGTACATGGGTGGCGGCATCTACGACGATGGCGCACCCTCGCGCAGGCTGCGCATCGTCAACACCACGATCAGCGGCAATACGGTCGCGATTCCGCCGGGCTCGGGTTTCACTGGCGGCGCGGTTGGCGGCGGCCTGTTCCTCAGCCGGCCGACCGAACTGGTCAACGTGACCATTGCGGACAACGAGGCCATGGAAAGCGGCGCCATCCACCTAGATGAGTCCGGAATCGCCGGATCGGGAGGCAACCAGGGATCCGCCACCATTCTCAACAGCGTCATCCAGGCCGGCGCCGGCGGCACCTGCGGGGGCGCGACCACCAACATTACCGCCGCCGGCCCCAATATCGGCAGCGCGGAGTGCGCAAGCAGCATCATCGCGGATGCGCAGCTCAATCCGCTCACCGGTGGACAGGGTGGACCGACCGCCGTGCATGTCCCGCAGGCCGGAAGTCCGGCGATCGGTGCCGGAAGCACCAGCTGTCCCGACACGGATCAGCGCGGTTTTCCCCGCCCGGGCGGGAACTGCAGCCTGGGTGCCTTTGAAGGCCTGGCCGGCATCCAGGCAGACCTGGCCGTCACCGTGCTCGACGCCCCTGATCCGGTGGCGGTCAACTCGGTCTATTCCTACGTCATGAGGGTGGTCAACCAGGGACCGAACAATGCCAGCGGTGCGCAGGTCTCGCTCGCGCTCCCCGCCGGCGCGACGGTCTCCGGACTGGGCGGCTGCGCCAGCGCCGGCGCCACCGTGACCTGCAACCTGGGACCGCTGGCAGCCGGCGCGGAGACAGCGCGCACGGTGTCGGTTACCGCGAACAGCGAAGGCATTCTCGAGGCGGAAGTGTCCGCGACCGCAGACCAGAACGACCCGGTGGCGGAGAACAGCCTCGAGATCGAAGTCACGACCCAAGCCTACCAGCCTACCGACCTGGTGCTGACGCTGACCGCAGAAACGAGCGGCATCGTCATTCCCGCTGGCGGCGGCGCCGAGACTACCGGCGCCATCAGTGAAGGCGACACGATCATCGCCGGCCAGCCGTTCACTTTCGAGCTCACTCTGGACAACACCGGCGGCACGGCCAGCAACACCCGCATCCTCACCACGCTGCCCGCCGGCATCGTCCCAGCGGCCAGCGCCGTGTTCCGCATCGGCAGCGGCGCCGCAACCCCGTGCTCGATCGCCTCACAGCGAATCAGTTGTGAACTGGGCGATCTCCCGGAAGGGTCCGATGTGGCGACCATCACCATCCCAGCGCGGCCCACGGAACGCGGCACCAAGGTGACCGTTGCCAACGGCAACTTCGACGGCGCATTCATCAATACGCCGCCCAGCGATTCACTGTCCATCAACGTCGATACCCGCGCCGATCTCGGGGTCACGATGGCAAGCTCGCCCAATCCGGTGACCGTGGGTGCCGATCTGGGTTACATCATCCCTGTTGGTAACGCGGGACCTTCCGATGCCACTGCGCCCGAGGTATTCATCGCGCTCGCGGACAGCGTCGAGTTTCGCTCCGCCTCCGCCACCGGCTGGGATTGTGGCCCGGTGGCTGGCGGAGTGAATTGCGCGCGTGACGGTCTGACCGCCGGCACCGACTCGGTCATCACCGTATTCGTCACACCGCAGGCCGTCGGTCCGGTCAATGCTAGCGCGACAGTTTCCGGTGACGACACCGATCCCAATTCCGGTAACAACACTGCTTCCGTTACCACCGTCGTGATCGACGGCTTGGTGAACGCACCGGATCTGGCGGTTTCCATGGCGGCTACGCCGAACCCGGGCATCGCTGGGGAGAATCTCAGCTTCGTATCGACCGTGACCAACGTTGGCGCGGAAGTCGCCGACCGGGTGGAGCTGACCCAGACGCTCCCAGCCGGAATCGCTTTCCAGTTCGCGACCGAGGGCTGCGAGCGCGCGGGCGACTTCGTCCAGTGCGACATGGGAACGATCATTCCGGGCACCAGCGCGTCGGTCACCGTGGTCGTACGTCCCGACAGCCCGGGCAGCCTGTCCACGTCCGCGGTCGCGCTGGACGCGGCTGGTCGCGACGCCAATCTGGCCAACAACACCGCCTCCCTCAGCGTGCAGGTCAACCAGCCGACCGATGCGGGCGCCGGTCTGCGAACCAGCGGACGCTGCTTCATCGCCACCGCTGCCTGGGGCAGTCACCTCGACCCGCATGTGGCCGAACTGCGCCGCTTCCGCGACGAGTTCCTGCTCACCAACGCGCCCGGTCGGGCCTTCGTTGCCTGGTACTATGAAACCTCTCCGCCCATCGCCGGAGTGATTGCTGAACACGAAGCACTGCGCGCGATGACGCGCTGGGCACTGACTCCGCTGGTCTATGCCGTGGCATATCCGCTGCCGGCCGGTGCGCTCCTGCTGCTGCTTGCCTCCGGTGCGCTGTACCGGCAAACGCGCAGGCGCACGTCTGGATGAAGCGAGGCATCGCCAGCCTGCTGTTGGTGATGCTGGCATGCCAGTTCGCATTGGCCGGCGCCGGCGAGATCCAGCATTGCGATGAAGCCGCACCGCCCGCCGCCCATCATGACGCCGCGACGCCGCTGGAAGAAGCAGCTCATGGCGATGAGATCGGCAACACTGGCCACGATCATCACCCGGACGGCGTCAGCGCCGATGACAGCTGCGGCTATTGCAGTGGCGCCTGCGTAATCCCGGGCGCTCTGACCCGCTCGACTATCGGAGCTGCGCCGCTTCCACCATCCGTGTCCGGACCGTCTCCTGTCGCGGATTCATCTTCGCTCTATCGCCCTCCCGCCGTTTCCTGAACCGGTTCGGACTGATCGCGCTCCAGGCCGCGTTCAGTGATTCCATGGATCAGAAAACCCAAGGGAGCGACTGTGTATCACTCCAGCCCTGACAAACCGCTGTCGCCTGCCCGGCGTCGCTTCGTGCTCGGCGCCGGCGCGGCTATCGGCATGGGCGCGCTCGGCATGGGCGCGATACCGGCGGCGTCCGCCCGCATCCAGCACGGAAACCATGTCGAACTGACGCTCGACTACCTCCCGGTGAACCTTACCGGCCGGCCCGCAGTCGCGACCGCCGTGAACGGGAGCCTCCCCGGGCCGGTCCTGCGCTGGCGCGAAAATGAAGAGATAACGGTGCGGGTCACCAACCGCCTGCGGGAAACCAGCTCCATCCACTGGCATGGCATCGTGCTTCCAGCCGCAATGGACGGTGTTCCCGGTCTGAGCTTCAGCGGTATTGCGCCGGGAGCGACATTCGAATACCGCTTCAGGCTCCAGCAGCATGGCACCTACTGGTATCACAGCCATTCCGGGTTTCAGGAGCAGACCGGGCTATACGGCGCCATCATCATCGATCCGGCGGGAGCGCCACGGCATCAGGCCGACCGCGATCTGACGGTCGTGCTGTCGGACTGGTCAGATGAAGCTCCAGAAGCGATTCTTGCCAACCTTCGCCGGCAGAGCGACTACTACATTGCGCATCGGCGCACCGCCGGCGATCTATGGCGCGAGATCCGGGCACGGGGAGTCGCCGCGACATGGCGGGAACGCGCGATGTGGAACCGGATGCGGATGAACGATCGGGATATCGCCGACGTCAGCGGACTCACCTATACGTATCTGATGAACGGCGCGCCGCCGGCCCAGGGGTGGACCGCATGCTTCCGTCGCGGCGAGAAGCTGCGCCTGCGTTTCATCAATGCAGCCGCCATGACTTTCTTCGACGTGCGCATACCCGGCCTCTCCATGACAGTCATTGCGAACGACGGCCAGAATATCGAGCCGGTTACGGTCGACGAATTCCGGCTGGGCGTTGCGGAAACGGTGGACGTGCTCGTGGAGCCACATGACGACATGGCCTACAGCGTCTTTGCTCAGGCCATGGATCGTTCGGGATACGCGCTGGGCACGCTGACCCCCGATCCGGCGCTGCGCGGTCCGGTTCCAGCCATGGATCCTCCGCCTGTCCTCGAGCATGTGGACATGGGCATGCCGGATGCAGATGACGCCTTTCATGATCACGGCTCGGTATCCGATCAAGCCGGAATGACTCATGATCATCATCACGGCCACCACGGGGATGAAGCGCAACTTCCAGCTGCCGACGGCTGGCACGGCGATATCGTGCATGGCCGGCGCGAGCATGGCGTACAGGTCGATATGCGTGCCGTGGCACCACGATTGCGCCTCGCCGATCCGGGCCCCGGTCTTCGCAATAACGGGCGCCGCGTGCTCACCCATGCGGATCTGCGGAGCGCTGCCCCGACCCGTGATCCCCGCGATCCTCAAAGAGAGATCCAGCTCCACCTCACCGGTAATATGCATCGTTACCTGTGGTCCGTGGATGGCATCCCGTTCGCCGAGGCCGAACCACTGCGCCTGAGACTGGGAGAGCGTCTGCGCGTAGTGCTGGTCAATGACACCATGATGAGCCACCCCATCCACCTGCACGGGATGTGGAGCGAACTCGAAACCGGGGATCCCGCTTACCTGCCCCGCAAGCACACAGTCGTTGTGCAACCCGGCGCGGTGCTGACTCATCTGCTCACTGCCGATGCTCCCGGCCCCTGGGCCTGGCACTGCCACCTGCTCTATCACATGGCCGGCATGTTCCGGGTCGTGCAGGTGTCATGAAGCCAGCGCACTCCACACTGTTGGCACTTTGTGTCGCCGCACTGGGCATGGACACCGGATCCGCCGCGGCCGAAGCTCATCACCCGCAACCGCCGCTGAGCCAGATCGTCGTCAAGCAGGCCGAGCGGCTGGAAGGCGACGGAATCCGCTGGGATGTGCTCGCCTGGGCGGGCACCGAGCTCCATAGCCTGCGAATTCGCAGCCGCGGCGAACGCGAGCATGGCCGCGCCAGCGACAGCGAATCGGAGGCCAGGTGGCAGTGGGCCATCGGCACCTGGTGGGATGCTTCGCTTGGCTGGCGTGGAAGCAAAGGTCCGGGGCCACGACGCGATTGGCTCGCTATCGGCGTGCACGGAACGGCACCCTGGTTCGTGGAAATCGATACCACAATCTCGGTGGCTGAATCCGGACACGGCGAACTGCGGTTCGAAGCGATGTACGAACTGCCGCTCACGCAGCGCGCGATCCTGGCGGCCGGGTTCGAGCTGCAGGCAAATACGCGCAGCGATGCTCGCCGCCTGGCCGGGGCGGGTCTGCACGAAATCGAACTGGGCCTGCGGCTGCGGTACGAAATTACCCGGAAATTTGCGCCCTATGTGGGACTACTCGATGAGCGACTGCTCGATGACAGCAGAAAACTGGCTCGCCGCTCAGGCCAGACGGTCCATGAAACCCGGTATCTGCTGGGGCTGATGCTGTGGTTCTGAAAGTACTGCCGGAGAAAGAAGCGCAGGAAAAAGGTGCCGGGAGGCAAACGTACCTCCCGGCCGTTTTCATCAACCGAAGGTCAGCTTGCCCTTCATGACTGCGAAGTGCCCGGGGAAGGGGCAGAAGTAGCTGTAGTCACCACCCTTTTCGAGTCCCGAGGTGGAGAACGTCACGGAGTCGGTTTCGCCGCCGCCGACGAGGTTGGTGTGCGCGATGATACGACCATCTCCCTGCGGCACATGGTTGTTGGCGATACCGGCAGCCATACCGGCGGAAGAAACCGCCTGCATATCGGACGTCTTGGTCAGCACCCAGCCATGACCCATGGTCTGCTTGGGCAGCTTGCCGACGTGCTTCAGGGTGACAGTGACTTCCGTGCAATCGCCAGGGACCTTGATTTCCGGCGTATTCCAGGTCATCTGATCCGTGGCTTCGATCTCGAAGGAGCACTGAGCCATGGCTGCCCCGCTGAAGGCCAGGGCTACGGCGGTGAGAGACATCTTCTTCATCATATGACCACCCTCTGCTTTGCGTTCTTGTCGTTAGAAAAGACAGAGCTGGTGTGCGAAGACCAACACGTATGCTCAAACTGCGGGCAAACGGCCTGGGCACCCAGTCCTTTACCTACTGCATTTCAGCACGGATATCCTAGAACAACCGGCAGGAGATTTAAACAGCAGATGTCATATCGACCCGCAAAAGCGCCCGTTGCCGTTTGGCGACAGTTGCTGCCGGATCAGTCGAGAAACTGCGACCAGTCGAAATCGGGTGACCCGGATACGAAGAAATCCGGATTGAGGAGAGACTCCTTGGTGTTGTACCTGAGCGGCTGCATGGCGGTATCGGTCACCCGGCCTCCTGCCTCATCGACGATGCAGTGAGCCGCTGCCGTATCCCATTCGGATGTCGGCCCCAGGCGCGGATAGACATCCGCCTTTCCTTCCGCCACCAGACAGGACTTGAGTGAACTCCCCATGCTTACCAGTTCGTACTCCCCGATGCGCGCGAGAAAGCTGCCCAGCCTCTCGCCGGCGTGTGAACGGCTGCCAGCAACTACGATGCGTTGCCAATCGAGCGGGCGCGTTCTGATCTGACGGGGAGCCTCGCCCGGCTCCTGGCGGAAGGCTCCACCACCCGAACAGGCGTAGTAACAGAGACCGGTGACCGGAACCACGATTACCCCCATGATCGGAGCGTGATTTTCGATCAGGGCGATGTTCACGGTGAACTCGCCGTTGCGCTTCACGAATTCCCGGGTGCCATCCAGAGGATCGACCAGCCAGTAGCGTTGCCAGGTGGACCGCTCCGAAAACGGTATGGTCGCCGACTCTTCCGACAGCACCGGCCATTGCGAAGTCAGTCCGCGGAGCCCGTTTTCAATGATATCGTGAGATACCATGTCAGCCTCGGTCAGCGGTGATTTGTCCGCCTTCTGCTCGACGCTGAAACCTCGATCATAGATCCGCACGATCTCGTCGCCTGCCTCCCGGGCCAGTGCGATAACCGGCTGAAGCAGGAGTTGCAGATCTTCCCGTTTTCCTTCGCTGCGATCGTTCATCCTTACTCCTTCCGGCCGGTTTCCGCCGCTTCACGCGCTAGCAGATCTCGCGTCATATACAGCGCAGCGATGCTGCGCGCCTCGGTAAAATCTTCGCGCTCCAGCAGCCGATCGATATCCTTGAGGGGCCAGGGCACGACTTCGATCTCCTCCGGTTCGTCACCGATCAGGCGCTGTTCGTACAGATCCCTGGCAAGAACGATGTGGGTGACATGACTGAGGTAGCCCGGCGCGACGGTCAGTGAAGCGATGGTGCGCAGAGCCCGCGCGCCGTAGCCGACCTCCTCCTGCATCTCCCGGTCAGCCGCCCGCTCCGGCGTTTCACCATCCTCGATACGCCCCTTGGGCAGACCCAGCTCATAGCGGTGGACGCCGACGGCATACTCGCGCACCAGCAGCACGGTTTCGGAATCCAGCATGGGAACGATGAGCACCGCGCCGCGAGGATTGCTGCGCAGGCGCTCGTAGCAGACCTCGACCCCATTGGAGAATCGGAGTTCGACCTGTTCGACACGGAAAATCCGCGTCCGCGCGATAGTTTCCGCGCTCACGATCTCGGGCTTCTGGCGCATGATAGACTAGGCCTGTGTCGAGCAGGCCGTTGATTCTCCGGCCGTCATCCAGTAAATGCGG
This sequence comes from uncultured Chromatiales bacterium, assembly GCA_964581365.1. GTDB lineage: Bacteria > Pseudomonadota > Gammaproteobacteria > SZUA-140 > SZUA-140 > JAITWN01. Next base: position 6,615 of record CAZOOF010000003.1, on the reverse strand, counting down.
GCGCCCGGACAGCGGAAGACCCGCGTCCCGGTCTGCAGGAACGAACGACGGCATGATCAGCCCCGCGTTCCGAGACAGTTTCACGCATTATAGCGAGCCCGGTGAGCGGCTCCCAGAGCAACGGTAACAAGATGATTGATTGGGATAAAATCCAAACCGTCCTGCTCGACATGGATGGCACCCTGCTCGATCTTCACTTCGACAATCACTTCTGGCTGGAGCACCTGCCGCGGCGCTACGCCGAACATCGCGGACTCGTCTTCGACGTAGCCCGCAACGAACTCCGCCGTCGCTTCGACTCGGTGCGAGGCACGATGCAATGGTACTGCCTGGACTACTGGTCGAACGAACTGGACCTGGAAATCGCGGCTTTGAAAAACGAAGTGGCGCATCTGATCGCGCCCCGGCCGGGCGCCGTCGCTTTCCTGGCGGCGATCCGCGGCAGCGGACGACGGGCGGTGCTGGTAACCAATGCTCACCAGGCAAGCCTCTCGCTCAAGCTCGAACACACCGGGATCGAACGGCATCTCGATGCTGTGATCAGCGCGCACAGCCTGGGCCTGCCCAAGGAAGAGGTGCGGTTCTGGGACCGGCTGCAGGAAATAGAACCCTACGATCGAGAGTCAACGCTGTTCATCGACGATAACGTCGATGTCCTGGAGTCAGCGCGCCGCGCCGGCCTGCGCCACCTGCTGGCTGTCGCCCGTCCCGATTCGCGCGAAGCGCCCCGGACGGTTGCCGGCTTTCCCCTGCTGGCGGATTTCAGCGAGATCCTTCCGGACTCGACACTGAGCGCCTGAGCCGCTTCAGGCCGAACCCCAGCGGCGGAACCGCTTCCGGCAGTATTTGAGCAGGGATTCGTAGCTGTCGAAGAACAGCTCGAAGCCGTCTTCGGCCGGTTCGTCGAACTCGCAGTGATCGTTGGAATGATCGCGGCATACCTTCGGCCGCTGATCGTATATGCCGCAGCGACCATCCGCCTGCAGATGCAGGCAGGGCGTGTTGAGCAGCAGATACCAGCCATCCTCATCCTTGTATATCTGGACATCGCGATGCGATATCTGCCAGAGCAGGTGCTCGAAATCGTACTTGGAGCGCGGAGCGGGAATCTGCTGAGTGACGTAGGTACAGCACTTGGAGTTGGTGCAGAATCCGCACTTGTTTTCCGGGGTGATGCGCTCGGGCAGGATAGGGATCACCTTCGCCATGTCAGAAGCCCAGATCCAGCCTGAGGCTGTAACTGTCGACCTCCGAAAAATCCGCCTGAGCGGTAAAGCTCATGAACGGCAGCAAGCCGACGCGCAAGCCGAGATAGCTGCGCATCGCGCCGTCATCGTGACTGGCGAAGCCGAGACCGGCGCGCTCCTCGCCGTCGTACCAGACATGCCCGAGACCAGCGTAAGGCGTCAGCATGGCGAATCCCTTGCTGATCGACAGATCTGCGCCGTAACTCGACAGCCGCAGATCGTCGACCCCCCTGAGCCGGCTGTAATGCCCCATCACCGCAACGGCGGGAGTCAGCGAAGAGCCTTCGAGCAGCGCCTTGCGTATTTCGCCGCCCCAGACCGAGATATTGCTGCCGGGGACGCTCGTCCAAGAGGCTCCGATGTCGAAGCCGAGAGGCAGGCCCTTGCGCGCGAACAGGCGCGGCGCCGGCAGCAGCGATGGCGCATCGCCATCACGCACAGCCTGATTCCAGACATCGTCGTCCAGATCGAAGGCGGCGACCGTCACCCCGAGTTCGAAGCCGGTGATGCCGAGGGGTTCGGCGGTCGCCACCGGGTTATAGGCGATGACGGTACCAAGCTGGTCGACCAGCGCGTTGAAGGATCGCTGATTGGCGATGCCACCCAGATCGATATCATCAGAAGCATGCAGCGCCGGCGCCATGCCGAGCAGCGAGGCAGTGACGATCAGCCACGACTTTCGCATTGCCAATCCCTCCTTACTGTTGCTCCCGGATGCTCCGGGAAAGCTCGTAACGTTGTCGTCGCCGGCGATCGGACACTCACGCAGCAGACTACTTGTGGCCGCTGTCCCGCTTCTCTGCTAGGCTTTGCGGCTGACGAACGATTATGCCACATCCCCATACGCTCCCGGAGCGATCCGTGTCACGAACATCCGAACCACGTTGGCTGCAGATGCGCCTCGAAGCTGCGCCCGGCTGCGGCGAGGCCATGGCCGAGGCCTTGTCCGCAGCCGGCGCTCTGTCCGTCACCATGCAGGATGCCGGCGATGACCCTGTGCTCGAACCGCTGCCGGGCGAGGCGCCGCTGTGGCCGCATACCGAGGTCATCGGCCTGTTCGACGAAGGCGTCGACCTCGATGAGGTGCTGCGCCAGTTGGCCGCTGCCCTGGACATGGATACGCCGCCCAGCGCTACGATCAGCAGCATCGGCAACGAAGACTGGGAACACAGCTGGCGGAGTGACTTCCACGCCATGCGCTTCGGCTCCCGGCTCTGGGTGTGTCCGCACGGCGAAGCGCCGGACAGCGACGACGCCGTCGTCGTCCGCCTCGAACCCGGGCTGGCCTTCGGTACCGGGACGCACGCAACCACTGCGCTCTGCCTGGAGTGGCTGGATCGTCATTGCCGCCCCGGCGATCGCATCATCGACTATGGCAGCGGCTCCGGCATCCTCGCCATCGCTGCCGCGAAGCTCGGCGCGAGCGAAGTCTGGGCCGTCGATATCGATCCGCAGGCGCGACGCGCAACCGCCGAAAACGCCGCCATCAATGACGTCGCCCACCTCGTGCACAGCGGCGCACCGGAGGATCTGCCGGAGCTGATCGTCGATTGCGTGGTTGCCAACATTCTTGCGGGCCCCCTGATCCAGCTTGCCCCCCGCTTTTCCGCCATGCTCGAAAGAGGTGGCCGTATCGCGCTTTCGGGTCTGCTGCAGGAACAGACCGAAGCCGTGGCTGCCGCATACGCCGATGATTTCGAGCTCGAAACCCCGCTCACCCACGACAACTGGGTGCTCCTGCATGGCCAGCGACGCTGAAATCTGCCCGAGCTGCGGCCACCACGTCACTGACCTCGAACGACAGGACGTGGGCGATGGACTGCTCGCCTGTGACCGTTGCGGCGACCTGTTCGCTCGCCGCGCCGGCCGGCGGCGCGACACCATCGGAATCCTCTACGGCGCTGAGCCTGCCCCGCACATCAGCGCAGCCCCGGAGGACCGTATCGGACACCAGGCTGCAGGCGATGCTGCGACGGCCCCGTCGCCGCTTCCTGCCCCACAGCGGCAACCAGGTGTCTTCTCCACCACTTTCTGGTCACTGGGCATCCTCATCCTGCTGCTCGCTCTCCTGGCTCAGATCGCCTGGCACATGCGCGAACAGCTTGCGCGTCACGCTCCCCTGCGGCCGCTGCTGACCACTCTCTGTGAGTACGCCGGCTGCGAAATTTCGCTGCAGCGCGCCCCCGAGCGGATTCAGATGACTGCCCGTGACATTCGCCGTCATCCCAGCGCCCGGGAGGCGCTGCGCGTCAGCATTACCTTCACCAACACAGCAGAATTCGCCCAGTCCTGGCCGGAGGTTCTGCTTACATTCTATGATCTGCGCGATCGCGTGGTGGCACAGCGCAGCTTCAAACCGGCCGAATATCTGCCGACGGATATCGATGCAAGCGCCGGCATGCCACCTCGCGGAACATTGCAGACGGTGCTCGAAGTCGTTGACCCCGGTCCCGATGCGGTCAACTTCACTTTCGCCTTTCAGTAGGAAATACAAAAAAACCGGGGCTTACTCCCGTCTTCGTTTCGTTCACACCATATCCGGCTTTGACGAAGCGCATCGAGGGGGTATGATTATCGGCTTTCAATCCGCGCCACCCAATCAGTGACGCGTCACCCGGCTTCACTGGCTATGCAGATCGGACCCTACAAGCTTGCCAACAATCTGGTTCTCGCTCCCATGGCGGGCATCACCGACCGTCCTTTCCGGCAGCTGTGCCGGGCGCTCGGCGCCGGACTCGCGGTTTCGGAGATGGTCTCCTGCAATTCCCTGCTATGGGGCAGCGAGAAGACCCGGCGCAGGGCCGATCATGAAGGCGAGGATGCGCCGTGCTCGGTGCAGATCGCCGGGGCCGATCCGGCCATGATGGCCGAAGCTGCGCGCTACAACGCCGACAACGGCGCCCAGATCATCGACATCAATATGGGCTGTCCGGCGAAGAAGGTCTGCAACGTCATGGCCGGCTCGGCGCTGCTGCGGGATGAATCCCTGGTGGCGCGCATCCTGGAGGCCGTCGTTGCCGCGGTCGATGTGCCGGTGACGCTGAAAATCCGCACGGGCTGGGACAGGCAGAGCCGCAATGCGCTGCGCATCGCCCGCATTGCCGAACAGGCCGGCATTCGCGCGCTCGCCGTTCACGGCCGCACCCGCGCCTGCGGTTACAGCGGCGACGCCGAGTACGACACCATTGCCGAAGTGAAGGCGACCATATCCATTCCGGTGATCGCCAACGGCGATATCCGCAGCGCCGAGCAGGCGCGATATGTGCTCGACCGCACCGGAGCCGATGCGGTCATGATCGGCCGCGCCGCGCAGGGAAAACCCTGGATATTCCGCAGCATCGATCATTATCTGCGCACCGGCGAGCAGTTGCCGGAACCTTCGATCGCATGGATCCGCGACCTGATGCTCGATCACCTGCAGCAGCTCTATGCCTTCTACGGCGAAGACGTGGGCGTGCGCGTCGCCCGCAAGCACATCGGCTGGTACAGCAAGGGCCAGACCGGCGGCGCCGCTTTCCGCCAGATGGTCAATCAGACCGAAACCTGCGAGAGCCAATTCGCGGCCGTTCGTGAATTTTTCGACCGCCTCGCGGCGGAAATCGATCTCGCCGCATGAAATCGCCCAAGAAAGTATCCAGCCAGATCGCCGGCTGCGTGCAGATCGCGCTCGAGGAATACTTCGCCGATCTGGATGGGCATCAGCCGCACAGCGGTCTCTACGACATGGTCATGACCGAGGTCGAATACCCGCTGCTCAAGGCGATCATGCGCTACACCGGCGGCAACCAGAGCCGCGCTGCCGAGATCCTCGGCATCAATCGCGGAACGCTGCGCAAAAAGCTGGAAAGCTTCGGACTCAACAAATAATTGCTATTCGCCGCGCGACTCCCGCGCCGGCGTGGAGGATCAGCCTGTGAGCATCACCAGGATCAGTCGCGCGCTGCTCAGCGTTTCCGACAAGACGGGCATCGTCGATTTTGCCCGCTCGCTCAGCGAGCGCGGTGTGGAGATCCTTTCCACTGGCGGCACCGCGCGCCTGCTCGCCGAAGCAGGTATCCCGGTGATCGAAGTAGCGGATTACACGGGTTTTCCGGAAATGATGGATGGCCGGGTAAAAACCCTGCATCCGCGCATCCACGGCGGCCTGCTCGGCCGGCGCGGCATCGACGATGAAACCATGGCGAGTGCCGGCATACCGCCCATCGATCTGGTGGCGGTGAACCTCTACCCCTTCGCGGCCACCGTGGCGCGTCCCGGCTGCACGCTGGACGATGCCATCGAGAATATCGACATCGGTGGTCCGACCATGCTGCGTGCGGCAGCCAAGAACCATGCCGCCGTAACCGTCATCGTGGATCCGGCCGATTATGCGCGCGTGCTTGCGGCGATGGACCAGGGCGGCATCGATGATGCGCTGCGTTTCGAACTGGCGGTGGCGACGTTCGAGCACACAGCGCGCTACGACGGCATGATCGCCGAGTACCTCGGAGCGCGCCTCGGCGCCGAGCCCGAGCGCTTCCCGCGCACGCACAACCTGCAGCTGATCAAAGCGCAGGAGCTGCGCTACGGCGAGAACCCCCATCAGCAGGCGGCGTTCTATCGCGAGGCCGAACCGATTCCCGGCACCATTGCCGCAGCGACGCAGATTCAGGGTAAGCCGCTGTCCTTCAACAATATTGCTGATGCGGACACAGCGCTGGAATGCGTACTCGCGTTCTCCGGGCCGGCCTGCGTGATCGTCAAGCATGCCAACCCCTGCGGCGTGGCCGAACGCGACACCATTCGCGCGGCCTATGAAGATGCGTACCGCACCGACCCCACTTCCGCCTTCGGCGGCATCATCGCTTTCAACCGCCCGCTCGACGCCGCCACCGCGCAGGCGATCATCGAGCGTCAGTTCGTGGAGGTGATCATCGCCCCCGCCATCGACGATGCTGCCGCGCAAGTGCTTGCCGACAAACCGAATGTGCGCGTACTCGCCTGCGGCAGCCCGCAGACCGCAGCGGTCGGCGGCCTGGACTACCGCCGCGTCGGCGGCGGCCTGCTGGTACAGGATCGCGACACCGGCATGATCGGCCCCGGAGATCTCACCGTGGTGACGAAGCGCGCCCCGGACAGCCGCGAAACAGCGGATCTGCTGTTCGCGTGGAAAGTCGCCAAGTATGTGAAGTCCAACGCCATCGTCTATTGCCGCGAGCGCATGACCATCGGCATCGGCGCCGGCCAGATGAGCCGTGTCTACAGCGCCCGCATCGCCGGCATCAAGGCCAGCGACGTCGAACTGGAAGTGCGCGGCTCAGTGATGGCTTCAGACGCTTTCTTCCCCTTCCGCGATGGTCTGGACCAGGCTGCCGCCGCCGGGATCACC
>CAZOOF010000002.1:109757-127128 GCA_964581365.1 uncultured Chromatiales bacterium | reverse complement strand
GCCGATCGGTGCGACCAGTTCGATGACGCGAGGGGTGATGTCCTCCGTACTGCCGTTGCCCAGTTCCATCGGCAGCCGCTCGGTCGGGAAGAGCGGCGTCAGGTTCTCGAACAGCACCTTGCTTTTGGCAATCTCCGGCGCTTCGTAGTTGATCTCGCTGACCTTGAGCAGCGCGAAGTACCGTTCACCTTCCTTGGGAGGACGGATCTTGCCGGAAACCGTGTCGCCGGTACGCAGATTGAAGCGCCGGATCTGACTCGGGGAAACGTATATATCGTCGGGACCTGCCAGGTAGGAGCTGTCGGCGGAGCGCAGAAAACCGAAACCGTCTTCCAGAATCTCCAGCACGCCTTCGCTGTAGATGTCTTCACCTTTCTTCGCATGCGCCTTGAGAATCGCGAAGATCACATCCTGGCGCCGGGAGCGGGCCATTCCTTCAATGCCCATCGATTCGGCAAGAGCAAGCAGTTCGGCAGCGGACTTTTTCTTGAGTTCGGTCAGGTTCATGACGTCATTAAGCATTCCGGATAGATGATGTGACAGAAAAAAGGCAACGGGGGAAAACCGCAACCGGGCAGACCGCGAGTCTCCGTCAGGGATTTACGACAAAAAATGGAAGAACGCTGTAGAAGGCTGAAAGCTTAAAATGCTTATCGAGGCTACGCTACCACCAAACCCCGGGAAACGTCCAGCTTTTTTTGGACTCCCGGCAATCTGGCGGCAGTTCGGCCCCGGCGGGGCCGAACATGCAGAAGGTCTTCAGATGTTGCCGTCGATGAAAGCGGCGAGCTGCGACTTGGAAACCGCGCCGACCTTGGTCGCCTCTACGTTACCGTTCTTGAACAGCATCAGGGTGGGGATGCCGCGGATACCATAACGCGGAGGGGTAGCTGGATTGTCGTCGATATTGAGCTTGGCGACGATGAGGCGGCCAGCGTACTGATCGGCGATTTCATCCAGAATCGGCGCGATCATCTTGCATGGGCCACACCATTCGGCCCAGAAATCCACCAGCACCGGCAGATCGGACTGCAAAACCCGGGATTCGAAATCGGCGTCCGAGACGTGCTCTATGTTCGCGCTCACCTTAACTGCTCCTCCGCATTGCTATCCGCGACCGTCCTGCCGGCCGCTGTCCTAAACGAAGAGGTTATCATCAAAACAGCTCCTTAGAAATACGCCCGCTGACAGATGATCATCGCGCGCCCGCCTCCTAATCTGTTATGCTTGGCGCCCATGCAGAACAAGCACCTGAGCGACATCGCCTTTTCCTCCCTCGGTCTGCCAGCCCCGCTGTTACAGGCGATCGAGGAGGCAGGCTTCACCTACTGCACCCCCATCCAGGCGCAGACCCTGCCGCTGGCGCTGAAGGGACGCGATGTCTGCGGACAGTCCCAGACCGGAACCGGCAAGACGGCGACCTTTCTGATCGCCCTGTTCAATCGCCTGCTCACGCGGGACCCGGCCCCCGAACGCAAGCCCAACCAGCCCCGCGCGGTAGTGATCGCACCGACCCGCGAACTGGCACTGCAGATTCACCGCGACGCGCTGATGCTTGGCAAGCATGCTGGATTCAGCATCGACGTGGTGTACGGCGGCACCGGATACCGGGAACAGCGTGAAAGCCTGGAGAAGGGCGTGGACATACTCATCGGCACGCCCGGACGCATCATCGATTACAACAAGCAGCATGTGTTCGATCTGCGCGCGGTCGAAGTCGTGGTGCTCGATGAAGCCGATCGCATGTTCGACCTGGGTTTCATCAAGGACATCCGCTTCCTCCTGCGCCGCATGCCACGGCCGGAAAAGCGACTCAACATGATGTTCTCCGCCACCCTGTCGCTGCGCGTGCTGGAGCTCGCCTACGAGCACATGAACAATCCGCAGGAAGTGCGGCTGGTGCGAGACCAGGTCACTGCCGAGAACATCGAGCAGTCGGTCTATTACACCTCGAACGAGGAGAAGATCCCGTTGCTGGTTGGGCTGCTGCGGCAGCTGGAACCAACCCGCACCCTCGTGTTCGTCAACACCAAGGAGGCGGGGCACGAACTGCGTGCCTGGCTGCGCGCCAACGGTATCGAGGCCGACACCCTTTCAGGCGACGTACCACAGAAAAAGCGCATCGAGCTACTGGCCAGCTTCCGCGACGGAACTCTGCCGGTGATGGTCGCTACCGACGTGGCCGCGCGCGGTCTGCACATTCCCGATGTCAGCCATGTGATCAACTACGATCTGCCCCAGGATCCCGAGGATTACGTCCATCGTATCGGCCGCACCGCGCGAGCCGGGGCCGCCGGAGTCGCGATCAGCTTCGCCTGCGAGACGTACGCTTTCTCGCTGCCCGACATCGAAGCCTACATCGGCCACAAGATACCGGCCGCACAGATAGAAGCCGCTCTGATGCCGGAGCTTACCGCCCCCTCGCGCAGCAGGGTCAATGAAGCTCACCGTAGCCGGCGACGCCGCCCGTCCGGATCTTCCGGCGGCGGGGGCGGTGGACGTCGGCGCCGCACCGAGCGATCCGGGCGCGGCGGGCACTCGGGCGCCGCCTGAGCGGCTCAGTTTTTCCCGCGCTTCGGCGCCGGCAACCGCCAGAACCTTTCGTCCCGCCAGGCAATGCGACGCGCTTCCGGCGCAGCCGCCTGCGTGGCGCGCCGGTACCAGCCGAGAGCCTCCGCGGGTTCCTCCATGGCTTCGAACACCTGCGCCAGTTCACCGAAAGTCTCGGCCGGCGCGCCGGCCTGCACCGCTGCCTGCAGATAATCACGGGCCTTGCCCCATAGCGCTTCGCGCCGACACAGACGCCCCAGGGTCAGCAACAGGATCGGATCGTCGCCGTGCCGTTCGCGCCAGCGCTCCGCCTGCCGCAACTGGCGCGAAGAATCCGCCCCTTCCGTCAGCCCATAAAGATAGACCAGCGAAGGATCCCAGCGATCATCGAGCGCATCGCGCAATACCCGCTCGGCCCGCGCTCCTGCGCCGCAATCCAGCAGGCGCAACACGTAACGTCGCAGCAGTGCCGGCTGCTCGCGCAGACTGGCCGGCAGGTGCTCCCAAAGCCGGGTCAGATCCTCTTCGTCCGAGGCCGCGCGCTCATCGAGCAGGCCATCGGCCGCGCGCAGTTCCAGGTCACGCAGTTCGGAATCATCCAGCAGCCGGCGCCGACGCACCTCGGGCAGCAGCGCGAGCACGCGCTCCCAGTCACCCAGCTGGAGAAACAGCCGCATGCGCTGGCGAGCCACCAGCGAATTGCCCGGAGCCATGTCATGGATGCGGTCGAGATTGGCGGCCGCCTGAGCGAACTGCGAGTGCTCGAGCTGCATCGCCGCCTTGGCGAGGGCAATGCCGACTTCGGCCTTCGGCTCGGCAACGGCTGCCCGGCGCAGCCAATCGTCGCGCCGCTCATCCTGCCCCAGCTCGTGGGCTGCACGCGCGGCACCGAGACAGGCCAGCAACATCCCCTCCCGGTGACGGGTTGCGGCCTCCAGGCGCCGCTGAGCCCGCTGCCATTCGCCGAGCAGCAGATCCGACCAGCCGCGCTCCAGACCGGCCAGCGCCCGCCGCTCTGCGCGCCGGCGATGCCACCGACGCATGGTTCGCGGAACATGATAGCCGCCGATCAGCAGGCGCAGTATTGCGTAGAGGACCAGGAAGCCGGCAAGCACCAGCGCGCAGGCAAGGACGAAGCTGAGTTCGAGCGTCCAGCCATAGGCGCTGACCATGACGTAGCCGGAATCGCGTCTGGCCACCACGGCAAGCGTCACTGCCGCGACGAGAACGAGCAAAGCGACAAACAGCCGTCTCATGGCATCTCCGCCTCGCTGCCCGTATCGGCGGCACCGGGTTCATCCCCGGGGACAAAGGGCTCGGGAGGAATCTCCTCGGCGCCCGGTTCATCGACCAGATCGTCGCCATACACCGGACTGGCGCCCCGCTGCGTCATCGCCTCGCGCAGGGCCGCGAGCGAGCCTGAGACATCAGGCAGGGTCGGCTTCAGATCGAAGCCGGCCAGTTGGTTGATCTGCTCCAGCATCGCTGCCACTGCAGGCTGATCGGCGCGATACCAGTTGCGCAGCCAGGTATCGAGCGACCCCAAGGCGGCACGGAACGATTCGATGTCCCGGGAAAGCAGGGCGATGCGGGCGGCTTCGAGACGCAGATGCAGATTCTGCGCGGCCAGCTCCTCCATTCCAGGAGGAGGCAGCGGCGTGTCTTCTGCCCCTGTCCGGCGCAGCACCACCAGTTCACGCAGGCTCGCAGCCACGTCATGCGCCAGCCGCCGCCACCACGGAAGCCCGGCAGGGGACTCTTCGCTGACGGCGGCGATGGCATCTTCATTGGCCGCCGCGCCGCGCCGGAGCTGAGACCGCAGCTCGGGAATGCGGGACTGCAGCGCGCTCAAGGCGTGGGCCACGCCCGCAACGTCGGGTCGCCGCGCGCCCTCGATGACCGCAACCTCTTCGGCCAGCAGGCGACGCGTCTCGGCATAGATCGGATCGTCGAGCGCTGCGAGGCGGCGATCGGCAATACGCATTGCTTCCAGCGCAAGATCGGGGTCTCTCGCCAGAGTGACCGCATCGTTGGCGATGAGCAGCAGCCGCTCTATGTCGACCGGAACCAGAACCGGGCGGGTGACGCCATCCAGCGTCTGGCGAAACTCCGCCCGCAGTTCGTCACGGAGTGCGCCCACCGCTTCGTCGAGACGGCGCTCGAGCGTCGCGACCGCGGTTGCCGCCCTGGTCGCCTGCTCCGCCTGTCCGGATACCGTCTGGCGCTGCTCCTCCAAACGACGGGCAAGCAGCGTCAGCTCCTCTTCGAGTCCCTGCTGTGATCTGGCAGCAGCCGCGGCACGCGCATCGATGGCGTCGAGCCGCTGCCAGCCGATCCAGCCCGCATACGCCAGCGCCGCCAAAGCGAGGAGCGCGAGTAGTGACAGGAACAGTGCAAGCCGGCCGCCGCGCGCCGGCGGGACCGGCGGATTGTCATGCTGCGCAGCCCGGGCTTCGCCGGCTGGCGGAGGAGGAGGCGGCGGTGGTGATGATGGAGGGGGAGATGAAGGAGGTGGCGGCAGCGCGCGCTCGGACCTGCTGGCTGCATCCGGTTCAGGTTCGGTAGACATGTTCTTATCCTTATCGCTGTCCACACAGTGCCTCCAGCAGACCGGCGTCGCTCGCTTCAGGCGCAACCTCCGCCGGCCGCTCGAATCCCATGGATCGCGCCAGCTCGGCGGCCCGCTCGCTGATCACCACCAGCTGGCGCGTCAGCAGCCAGGACGAAAGCTCGCTGCCGGCGGCCTCATGAAGATTGATCAGCCCCTGGTTGCTGGTGACGACGATGGCGTCGATTGGCTGCGAAGACGCCAGCTCCGCCAGCCTCTGCGCCGCATCCGCCGGCAATTCCCGCCGGTAGACCTCGGCCTCGGTAACGGTGGCTCCCCTCGCCCTCAAGGTACTGGCGATCAGCTCACGGCCGCCATTGCCGCGAAAGATCACGACCCGCAGACCACGGGCATCGCGCAAGGCCTCCTCCGCCAGGAGACCCTCACTGCTGAAATCGTTCGCCGGCTGGATATCCGCCCGCAGGCCGTGACACTTCAGCGCCTCAGCGCTCCCTCTCCCCACCACCGCGATACGGGTTCCGGCCGGCCACGGCCGCTCGCCCATGGCATCGAGGACGCGATCGATCGCATTACGGCTGACGAAGATTGCAAGGTCGAAATCGTGAATGCGGTCGATGATCCCGGCCGCGAGCCGGGGGTCGCGCGGTGGCGCGATTTCAATGATCGGCAGGGACAGGGGTTCGGCTCCGGCTTCGGCAATCATGCGACACAGGTTCTGCGCCTGATGAGCCGGGCGCGTCACCAGGACGCGCAGCCCGCGCAGCGGTGCGCGTTCAGCCGCCGGCATAGACTGCCTTGAGAATGACATCGGCGCCGCGCGCCAGCAGTTCCTCGGCGACTCGGGTTCCGAGCGCCTCCGCATCAGCGCGGCTGGCCTCATCTTCCACCTGGATGATCTGGCCGCCATCCGGGCGGCCGACCAGCGCCGCGAGATGGAGCCGATCGCCGTCGAGCGTTGCATGGGCGCCAATGGGAACCTGGCAGCCGCCCTCGAGACGGCTATTGAGCGCTCGCTCGGCCGCCACGCATACGTGGGTCGGTTCATGATCGAGAACGGCGATCAATGAATTGACGCGGGCGTCATCGCTGCGGCATTCGATACCGATGGCGCCTTGGCCAATGGCCGGAAGACAGACCGAGGGCGGGAGAGTCTGACGTATGCGCGCGCCGAGGCCCAGGCGGATCAGGCCCGCGCAGGCCAGAATGATGGCGTCGTACTCCCCCTCGTCCAGCCGCCGCAGCCGCGTGCCTACGTTGCCGCGCAGGTTGACGATACGCAGGTCGGGGCGCAAAGCCTGAAGCTGCGCTTGGCGGCGCAGACTCGAGGTTCCGAGCACCGCGCCGGCAGGCAGGTCCTCGAAAGCTGCATACCGGGGTGAGACGAAGGCGTCGTAGGGGATCTCACGCTCCAGGATGACCGGCAGGTGCAGACCGGATGGCAACTCGACCGGCACATCCTTCATCGAATGCACCGCAATGTCGGTCCGGCCTTCCAGCATGCTCTGTTCGAGCTCCTTCACAAACAGACCCTTGCCGCCAACTTTGGCGAGCGGCGCATCGAGAATGCGGTCCCCCTGGGTGGTCATGCCAACCAGCTCGACCTGCAGGCCCGGATGAGCCTGGCGCAGAAGCGCGGCCACATGCTCCGCCTGCCACAGGGCCAGGGGGCTTTCGCGAGTCGCGATGCGAAGGGCTGAACTCATTGCGGGAATCTCGAAAGTAGGAACCCTTGTATGCTAAGGGTTTGCCCACGGGCAGGCAAATGCCGGGAGCACGCCGGATGTCAGAGTCCGGTGGCGAGGAGTCTGCGTATTTCGCTGCTGTGACGCCTGCTTACTTCGAGCAGATCGGGGAAGTCACGCAGTTCGATGCGATAACCGCCTTCCGGCGCCCGGTGCAGGGCAACGATCGCCGCCCTGGCGACCAGGGTATTGCGGTGAATGCGAACGAATATCGCCGAAAGCTCGCTTTCCAGCGCCCGCAGCGACTCTTCGATGAGCACCATGCCATCGGCATGGTGGGCCTCCACATACTTGTGATCAGCGCGGAAACAGATGATGTCTGCGACTGGCACCAGGCGCAGCGATCCGCCGTGGCGGGCGCAGATATGCGTACGAGCGCCACCGCCGGTTTCCTCGCGCAGGGTCTGCAATCGCGCCAGCCGCACCGCCGATGCTCTGGAGAGCGCCTGGGCCAGGCGTTCACGCCGGACCGGTTTGAGCAGGTAGTCGATGGCGTGCGCATCGAAAGCAGCGAGCGCGTGATCACCGTAAGCTGTGGTGAACACCACCGCAGGTGGCTGATCGCTAGCGGCCAGATGCTGCGCCGCCTCCAGTCCGTCGATACCCGGCATGCGGATGTCCATGAGCACCACATCAGGGCCCAGGCGGCGATTCAGTTCGAGGGCTTCACCGCCACTGGCCGCCTCGCCCACGAAGTCGACCCCCGGTATCTCTTCCAGCAGCCGGCGCAAGCGCTCACGGGCCGGCGCCTCGTCGTCGGTGATCAAGACTTTCATCGCCGATTCTCCCGCCCCGGAACCTCGATTCGCACCCGAAACATATCTTCGTCATCGACGAGGCGCAGCTTTGCGTCGCGCCCGAAGTGCAGGCGAACGCGCTCGGCCGTATTCTCCAGCGCCATGTGCAATCCGCTGCGCTGCGTGCCTGCCACCTCCGGGGCCTTCGGATTGCTTACCGTGAGAACCGTCATGCCGTTCTCCTCGCCGGCCTCGATACGCACTTCGCCGCCGTCCGGCAGAGGCTCGATTCCATGGTAGACCGCATTCTCGACCAGCGGCTGCAGCAGCAGGGGAGGCACCATGAGCTGCGCGAGCGGATCCTCACAGGCAATGGACCACCGCAGTCGCTCGCCCAGGCGCAGGCTTTCCATGCGGAGATAACCGCGGACCAGGTCGAGCTCGACCGCCAGCGATACCGGGCGGTCGGCCCGATTCAGACTGGCGCGCAGCAGATCGGCGAGGTCTTCCACCATTTCTTCCGCCAGCGCCGGGCGGCTGCGCGTCAGCGCCGCAATGGTGTTGAGAGCATTGAACATGAAGTGCGGTCTCATGCGCGCCTGCAGAGCCTGCAGACGCGAGCTCGATTCCGCCTGCAGGCGACGATGATTCTGCGCCTGGAGATAGAAATACCGGAGCACGACTGCGCCAAGAATGGCAGCAATGGCCACGGCGCGCAGCATGAACTCCGATACCGATCCGCCAAAGGCGCCCGGGCTGCCGAACCAGTCGAGGAGCTGGATCGCAAACCAGCTGAGCCCTCCCGTCACACCGGTGATGAGGAGCCAGGCGGCGAACGCTGCGCCGGCGTCCCCCAGACGCAGCAGCTGTCGCCTGGCGAGACAGAGCAGGGCGGTGCAACTGAGCGCTACCCACTGGACGAACAGAGACAGCAGGGCAAGCGTGACCCAGCGACCAGCGGCCGGCTCCGCCACCCCCAGCGACAGCACGAAGGCGAGCAGTTCGGCGCAGATGACCACGATAAAGACGACATATACGCTGCAAAAATCGGGCAGCCCGGCAGCGCCCGCGGGGGGTTGCGCGAACGGATGAGCAGATTCAGTGGCGGCAATACTCATATCGGCAGGCTGGGACAGGCTTCCAGTTCCGGTTTGCAGCCCTCCATATCGGCGGTTTGCGCGAAAGCTTCATCGCATATCCCCGGGCGCCCCTCTGCTATACTGCGCAGCTATGAAAAAACGCACCGACAAACTCTGGGCAGGCCGCTTCACCGAAGCCACCGACACCGGCGTGGAGGAATTCGGCGCCTCCGTCGGCTTCGACCAGCGCCTTTACCGGTATGACATCGAAGGGTCCATCGCTCACGCCCGCATGCTGACGCGCGCCGGGGTGCTGACCGACGCCGAGTTCACCGCCATCGAGCAGGGACTGAAGGACATTCTCGGCGACATCGAGCGCGGCGATTTCGCCTGGCTGGTGGAGCTGGAAGATGTGCATATGAACATCGAGGCCCGCCTGACCGACCGGATCGGCGAAGCCGGCAAGAAACTCCATACCGGCCGCTCGCGCAACGATCAGGTCGCGACCGATCTGCGTCTCTATCTGCGGGACGCCATCGACGAGACCATCGCCGCGATCCGTCGTCTGCAGGAGGCTCTGCTGGACATCGCCGCGCGCGAAGCCGATACGATCATGCCCGGCTTCACACACCTGCAGGTCGCTCAGCCCATTACCTTCGGGCATCACATGCTGGCGTGGTTCGAAATGCTGCATCGCGACGCGCAGCGCTTCGCTGACTGCCGGCGCCGGGTCAACATCATGCCGCTGGGCGCGGCCGCGCTCGCTGGCACCGGTTTTCCGATCGACCGCAGCTATACCGCGGAGCTGCTGGGTTTCGATGCGCCGGCGGAGAATTCGCTCGATGCGGTAAGTGACCGCGATTTCGCCATCGAATACTGCGCGGCGGCCGCCGTGCTGCTGACGCACCTGTCCCGTTTCTCGGAAGAGCTCATTCTGTGGTCATCAGCCCAGTTCGACTTCATCGAGCTGTCCGACAGTTACTGCACCGGCTCTTCGATCATGCCACAGAAGAAGAATCCGGACGTGCCCGAGTTGGTGCGAGGCAAGACCGGGCGGGTCAACGGCAACCTCATCGCGCTGCTGACGCTGATGAAAGGCCAGCCGCTGGCGTACAACAAGGATAACCAGGAGGACAAGGAGCCGCTGTTCGACACCGTCGACACCGTGCTCGCCTGTCTGGGGGTATACGCCGGCATGCTGCCGCAAATGCGGCTGAAGCCGCAGCGGATGCTCGATGCGGCCCGAAAGGGTTACGCGACCGCAACCGACCTCGCCGATTACCTGGTGCGCCGCGGCATCCCGTTCCGCGATGCCCATGCGGTCGTCGGCAAGGCGGTGCGCCGCGCTATCGATGAGGGCGTGGATCTCAGCGAGCTTTCGCTCGATACGCTGCGGGAGGTTTCAGCCGCGATCGACGAGGACGTATACAGCGTTCTGAGTCTGGAAGGCTCAGTCGCATCACGCAACCTGTTCGGCGGCACCGCTCCGGCGCAGGTGCGCGCTGCCGTCGAACGCGCCCGCGCACGCCTCATCGGCAACGACATCTGAGCCAGTCCACCTGGCGTAATCAGGCGATTTCCGGCAGAGAGCGCGGCGCGCGTCTCGCCGGAAACCGCCTTGCCTCACCACCTTCCTGACGCACGCCATCACCCTGCCTCTTCGATCCCTGTGCAGCTGCAGTTTCGAGGGACTCCGCCGATAGCATGGTTTGACTTCCGTCACAGAACCAGCGCTACCAACCGGAACCCTCGAATGTCCGAGCATGACTCAATAAAGCAAAGATTTTTCGCCCTGAACCGGGACCGGATGACGCGGATAGGCGATTGCCTGCGCCCTCGTCAGCGTGAAGTGATCGATCTGCTTCCGTTCCTGTTCCATGTCAATCACGAATCTCTGCCGGGCTACATATCGGACGCCACACCGACGGGCATATCCGACTACACACCAGGCCGCCGCGTGAACGAGGCGCTTCCCCGGCTGCTGCCCGGCGTCAAATACAAAAAGCGCGCGCTCGCGCGTTACGACATTCATTCGATGTTTCTGATGGGGAGCAGCGGCACCGTCGCCCACTCCACCGGAAGCGATTTCGATGTCTGGCTGTGCCACGCTCCCGATCTGTCGATGATGCAGATCGCCGATCTGCAGGATAAGGCCCAGGCCCTGGAAAAGTGGGCGGCCACCTTCGATCTCGAAGTTCACTTTTTCCTCATGAACGCGGATCACTTCCGCAGCGGCAAGGTCGTCGAGCTGTCCACCGAAAGCAGCGGCAGCGCGCAGCATCACCTGCTTCTCGACGAGTTCTACCGAACCGGCATTCTGCTCGCCGGCCGCTATCCGATCTGGTGGCTGGTGCCGGCAGAGGAGGAGGGGAGATATGAGGAATACACCCAACGCCTGCTGCGAAATGGCGTGATTCGCGTCAATGAAACGATAGACTTCGGCGGCCTGCCGCGCGCTCCGGCCGAGGAGTTCTTCGGTGCAGCTCTGTGGCAACTCTACAAGAGCATCGATTCGCCCTACAAGGCGGCGCTGAAGCTCATGCTCATGGAAACCTACGCCGCCGAGTATCCGGAAGTAAATCTGCTCTCACTGCAGTTCAAGCGTGCCGTCCATGCCGGGCCGGTGGAGCTGACGCGCCTCGACCCCTACATCATGCTGTACCGCAAAATCGAGGATTATCTCCTGACGCAGGGCGATGAAGACCGGCTTGCGCTCCTGCGGCGATGCTTCTACTTTAAAGTCGGCATGCCCATGAGCCGAAAGGATCTCGCCAGCCGCGAGGACTGGTGCCGCGATGTCATGAAGCAGCTGATTCAGGATTGGGGCTGGAATGACGGCTATCTGCATCTGCTCGATACCCGAAAGCGCTGGAAACTTCATCAGGTGCTGGAGGAACGAAGCAGCCTGGTTCGCGCGCTGACTCAGAGCTATCACGCTCTGTCGCGCTTCGGTCGCCTGCAGAACATGCTGGCCCGTATCAATCAGAACGATCTCAACATTCTGGGCCGCAAGCTGTACGCCGCCTTCGAACGCAAGGCGGGCAAGATCGACCTCGTCAACCGCGGCATCTCCGATGACGTATGGGAATCGCACCTTTCGATACACCAGACCGGCAGCCGCGATCGCGGAGGCTGGACGCTGTATCGGGGTCCGGTCAGCGCCGAGGAGACCGATAGCAATCGCCCGCTCAAGCGATGCCGCAGTATGGTTGAGCTGCTGGCCTGGTGCCATGTAAACCAGCTCATCGACGAGCGGACGGCGATTTCCCTGTACACCCGCGACAGCGCCCTGGACCTGAGCGCCGTGCGCGGCATATTGCGTGCACTCGAGCGGATCCTGCCTGTTTCTCAGCTGGAGCCTGCCAGTTTTGAAGCGCTGGCGAAACCTCCAACCATGCTGCAGGCAGCCGTGTTCATCAACGTGGGCATCATCCCGGATACGGCCCGCGTGCGCGAGGGCAAGCACCTGACCAGTGACAAGAGCGATGCGCTCAGCTACGGCGGTGTCTGCGAGAACCGCATTCTCTCACTCGACCAGATCGTTCTGACGAGTTGGAAGGAAGTGATGGCGTTCACGCATGAGGGCGATGAGTGCATCCTGGAGGCGCTGGCGGCGCACATGCGCGCCGCGCCGCCGACCGGACCAAGGCCACCCATGATTCGGGCTTACTGCTTCTCGTCGGCACAGAGCATGTCGGCCGTCCGCCGGGTTGAAGAGCTGTTTTCCGATGTCATGAATTGCTACTACTCCGACAGTCCGTATCGCCTGGCGGCGCGGTACGTGCTCCTGGTCGGCAACAGATACTATCTGCTCTCGCTGGAGAACGAGCAGCTGGTCTGGAGACGCATCGATTCGCATAACGAGCTGTTGCGTCACCTGTCGGAGCCGGTCAAGGAATTCCGTCCGGTGGTGATTGATCGTCATGCGCTGAGCCACGATATTCTTCCGCTCATCTTTCACAACAACAAGCCGGATACGGTACAGATATTCTGTGTGGAGGAGAATCAGGCGGTATATCTGTACTTTCTGGACGAGCGGGGCTCGCTGTTCTGCCGTCGCGCTCCCAAGGTGGCGCTGCATATGCTGATCCGGCAGTATCGCCGCTTTCTCGCCGCGGTCGCCGCGCGACAGGACATGCAGCCCGCAGCCGGCCGTTCGGCGAGCGCCGGAGCACGGAACGTGGAGGTTTACCAGGGCTACAAGCGATACCATGGTAAGAGCCTGCTCGCGGCATTCCAGGAAGATCCGGCCGCGGATGATGCCCCGGTGCTCGAGATCCAGGTCATTACCTCCCTGAGCGACCAGGGGGAACCCCGCTTCACGATTTACATCGACGACCGGGAGTTCTCCTCCATCGAGTTCGGGAGCCGGCTGTACAGCGTGGTGGCCGAGTTCATTATGGAACGGCGCAAGAGCGGCAAGCGCTACCCGATCCACATTACCGATATCGATCTGGCCCCTGAGCTCGTCGGCGCCAAGGCCACGGAACGGCTGCAGACGGTGCACTATCTCGAGTACAAGCGACAGATCGAGGACCGGCTGAATCTGGCGCTCGCGGGGCTCGGCGACGAGTATGCGGCGAGCATGATGTCCTCGTGACTGGCCGCTCGCGTTTACCCGGTCAGCCTCTTTCTGTAAGCTGTCGGCCATGAAAAGACGAAGACTGCTCGCCGGCCTCGGCGCCGGCACTTTGCTGGCAGGGACGGGAATTCCGGTAGCCCGCGCCCAGAACAAGCGATTCAACTGGCGCCTGGTGACGACCTGGCCGCCGAATTTTCCGATCTTCCAGGAGACGGTACGCCGCTTCGCCGACGAAGTGCGGCGCATGAGCGGTGGCCGCCTCAACATCCAGGCGTTCGCGGGCGGCGAGCTGGTGCCTCCGCTGCAGAGCTTCGATGCCGTTTCCCAGGGCGTGGTGGAAATGGGGCACGGCGCGGCGTACTACTGGGCCGGCAAGATTCCGGCGGCGCAGTTTTTTACCGCGGTCCCGTTCGGCATGAACGCTCAGGGCATGAATGCCTGGCTGTACAGCGGCGGCGGTCTCGAGCTGTGGCGCGAGGTCTACGCCCCCTACAACCTGGTTCCATTCCCGATGGGCAATACCGGCGTGCAGATGGCAGGCTGGTTCCGCAAACCCATCGAGTCGCTGGCGGACCTCAAAGGCCTGAAGATGCGCGTCCCCGGACTCGGCGGCAAGGTGATGTCGCGGATCGGCGTCAACCCGGTTCTGCTTGCCGGAGGCGAGATCTATACCGCGCTCGAGCGTGGCACCGTCGACGCCGCGGAATGGGTGGGTCCGTTCCACGATCTGCGCCTTGGCCTGTATCGGGCCGCGCGTCATTACTATGGCCCGGGCTGGCAGGAGCCGGGGGCAGTAATGGAAATGATCGTGAACAAGCGCGCCTGGGAGTCACTGCCCGCGGATCTGCAGCTCATCGTCGAAACGGTCGCCAAGTCGAGCAACCTGCTGATGCTGTCGGAGTTCGAGACCCGGAATTTGGAAGCGCTGGAAACCCTGCGCACCAAGCACAGGGTCGAGGTTCTGGAGTTCCCCGACGACGTGCTGGTCGCGCTGCGCAAGCATACCCAGGACTCGCTGGACGAAGACGCGGCCCGCGATCCGGTATTCCGCAAGGTCCGCGAACACTACTCCGCATTCATGCGCAACAATGACGCCTGGGCCCAGATTTCGGAACAGGCCTTCGCGCGCGCGCGCGCTCTGTGACGAGGCGGGATGACGGAGCGCCTGCGCGCCGTCATCTCCATAGAGCAGCATCCCCGAAGGGGCGCGGATCGCCCCTTGTCCCTTCGCTCAGCTGAACCCCTGCAGCCGGTTCATCAGCTCCGGCAGCCATAGCGCAACCTGCGGAAACGCCATGATGATACCCAGCGCCAGCAGCTGCAGCCCGACGAAGGGCAGCGCTCCACGGTAAATGTGCTGGATAGTGAGCTCGGGCGGAGCAGATGCCTTCAGGTAGAACAGGGAGAAACCAAACGGCGGCGTCAGAAAGGACGTCTGCAGGTTCACTGCGATCAGCACCGCGAACCAGATCGGATCGATCCCCATCAGAATGGCTATCGGTGCCAGAATCGGCACCACGATGAAGCAGATCTCAAGGAAGTCGAGAAAGAAGCCGAGCACGAACACCAGCAGCATGCTGAGCACCAGGAAACCCCAGACCCCACCCGGCAGAGCCGTCATGATCTGCTCGACCAGCATGTCTCCCCCCATGCCACGAAATACCAGACCGAATGCCGTGGCGCCGATGAGAATCAGAAAGACCATGCTGGTGAGGCGCACCGTGTGCTGCATCGCTTCTTTCAGCCCTTGCAGCGTCAGGCTCCGACTGATGAGTCCCAGCAGCAGCGCCCCGAGCGCGCCGATGGCGGCTGACTCCGTCGGAGAAGCGATGCCGAAAAAGATCGAACCAAGCACGGCGATCACCAGCACCAGCGGCGGGAGCATGTCCCGCAGGAGTCCGGGCACGGAATGCTCTTGGCTTGCATCGTGCTCGATGGCGGGCGCCCGCTCCGGACGCAGCCAGGCGATCGCCAGGATATAAGTCAGATACAGTCCGACCAGCAGCATGCCCGGCACCAGCGCCGCCATGAAGAGCTCGCCGACCGCCACGCCCACGACGTCGCCGAGCAGGATGAGGATGACGCTCGGCGGGATGATCTGTCCCAGCGTACCCGAGGAAGCGACGACACCGGCGGCGAATGCCGGATCGTAACGATGGCGCAGCAGGATTGGCATGGCGATCACGCCCATGGCGACCACTGTCGCGCCGACCACGCCGGTCGATGCCGCAAGCAGTGTCCCGATGAGTACGATTGATACCGCCAGCCCGCCGCGACGACGCCCGAACAGCATGCCGCAGCTTTCGATCAGACGCGCCGCCATTCCGGTCTTTTCCAGCACCAGCCCCATGAACACGAAAAGAGGCACGGCGAGCAGCGTGAAATTGGTCATGATGCCCCAGATGCGCATCGGGAGCAGATCGAAGAACCCCCAGCCGAGGAACACCGCGCCGAATCCCAGCGCCACGGCACCGAGAGTGAAAGCGACCGGATAGCCCAGCATGAGCAGGGCCATCAGGGCGGCGAACATCACCAGAGCCCAGTGCTCCATTTCCATCAGCGCGCTCTCTCCCCGGACTCAGGACCGCACAGAATGCGCAGATTGCGCGCGATCATGGCCAGCCCCTGCAGCAGCAGCAAGCTGAAGCCAAGCGGAATCGCCGCCTTGAGTAAAAACCGGTATGGCAGACCGCCCGGATCCGGTGAGCGCTCACCAAAGCTGTAGCTTGCCTCGACAAACGGAACGCTGCCGATGATCACCAACAGGCAGAACGGCACCAGGAAGAGGAGGGTTCCGAGCAGATCGACGAGGGCGCGACCACGGGGACCGACGCGCGCATTGCGCAGCAGCACATCGACCCGCACGTGACCATCGTGGCGCAGCGTGTATGCGGCGCCGAGCAGGAAAATCAGCGCGAACAGATGCCATTCCAGCTCCTGCAGCATGATCGACCCGCTCTGGAAAAGATAGCGCATGGTCACGTCCCAGACGATGACCAGCACCAGCAGCAGCACCAGCCAGGCCGTCAGGCGGCCAGTCCATTCCGCGACCGCATCCGCCGCGCGCGCGAAACTATCCAGATTGCGGAGCAGAGGATTCACCTTACCGGTCAGGCGCTGAGTCTGGACGGCTTCGACAGCGCCAGCTTCTTCAGATGCAGGAGCAGCAGCGATACCGCGGCTGGAGTGATACCCGGAATGCGCGCGGCCTGACCGATGGTACCCGGCCTGACCTCGGCGAGTTTCTGCCGGACCTCGTTGGACAATCCGCTGATCGCCGCGTAATCGATGTTCTCGGGCAGGAGAGTTTCCTCGTGGCGGCGCTGGCGGGCGATCTCGTCCTGTTGCCGCTCGATATAACCCGCGTAACGTGCCTGAATCTCGAGCTGCGCGATGACGCTGTCATCCGTCACGCCAGGAGAGGCGCCGGGAATGTTCATCAACTCCCGATAGCCGACTCCGGGTCGACGCAGCAAATCCATCAGTGTCTGTTCACGCGACAAGGGGCCGCCGAGAACCGCTTCGGCCACCTGCGCAGCCTCGGTCCCGGGCCGCACCCACACCGAACCAAGGCGCGACTGCTCACGCTCGATCATTTCACGACGCGCCTCGAACCGGGCAAAACGCTGGTCATCGACCAGACCCAGCTCGCGACCGATCGGGGTCAGGCGCAGATCGGCATTATCCTCCCGCAACAGCAGCCGGTATTCGGCGCGGCTGGTGAACATGCGATACGGCTCGCTGGTCCCGCGGGTCACCAGATCATCGATGAGCACACCTATATATGCCTGGTCCCGGCGCGGATACCAGGGTTCGAGCCCGGATGCCTGGCGCGCGGCGTTGAGGCCCGCGATCAGTCCCTGGGCAGCCGCCTCCTCATAGCCGGTGGTGCCGTTGATCTGGCCGGCGAAATACAGCCCGGAGACGCTCTGGGTCTCCAAGGTATGGCGCAAGCCGCGTGGATCGAAGAAGTCGTACTCTATGGCGTATCCCGGCCGTGTGATGTGAGCTCGTTCGAATCCGGGGATGGAGCGCACCAGATCGATCTGGACATCGAAGGGGAGGCTGGTCGATATGCCGTTGGGATACACCTCGGTGGTATCCAGGCCTTC
>CAZOOF010000002.1:0-109747 GCA_964581365.1 uncultured Chromatiales bacterium | reverse complement strand
AAACCCGATCGGCGAAGCGGACTACTTTGTCCTCGATCGATGGGCAATAGCGCGGACCGGCACCGACGATGGCTCCCCCATAGAGAGGTGAGCGGTCGAGACCACCGCGGATGATGTCGTGAGTTCGTTCACAAGTAGCTGTGATGTAACAGGAAATCTGGCGCGGATGATCTGCCGGAGAACCCATGAAGGAAAACACCGGTCGGGGCTCGTCACCCGCTTGTTCGCGCAGACGCGCATAATCCAGGGTGCGGCCATCCAGGCGCGGAGGAGTGCCCGTCTTGAGCCGTCCGACACCGAATGGCAGCTCCCGCAGGCGCTCCGCCAGCCGTTCCGCCGGCGCTTCGCCGGCCCGTCCGCCGGCCTGCTGCGCCTGACCGATATGTATGCGACCGGCCAGGAAGGTTCCGACCGTCAGCACGACCGCGGGGGCATGGAAGCGGAGCCCCATCCGCGTGACCACGCCGCTCACTCGGCCATCGGCGATCAACAGGTCGTCCACCGCCTGCTGGAACACGCTCAGTCCAGGCTGATGCTCGATCGCATGCCGTACCGCCTGGCGATAAAGCACACGGTCCGCCTGAGCCCGCGTCGCGCGCACCGCCGGCCCCTTGCTGGCATTGAGCACCCGGAAATGAATTCCGGATCGATCGGTGGCCCGCCCCATCAATCCGCCCAAGGCATCGATCTCGCGCACCAGATGGCCCTTGCCGATGCCGCCGATGGCCGGATTGCAGCTCATCTGGCCGAGCGTGTCGATACTGTGCGTGAGCAGCAGGGTGCGGGCGCCAGCGCGTGCAGCGGCAAGCGCCGCTTCGACACCGGCATGACCGCCACCGACCACGATGACGTCGAATCTTTCGCCGTACTGCATCTCGGATAAAGTCGGGCCGCGCGCGGCCGTTATAGGGAAAGGATGATGTGCCGTTCGAAGAATTGCGCACATCATACCAAAATCAATGAGTTGTAAATAGAGATGCCCCATCCGACGACAGCTGCCTCACCGGCGTCCCGCAGTGAAACCCTCGCCGGCCTGGTATCCGGCATTGCCACAGTCGTCCTCGGCAAGGAAAACATCATACGTCTGGCGCTCGCTGGCTTCCTCGCCCGCGGTCATCTGCTGATCGAGGATCAGCCCGGGATGGGAAAGACGACGCTCGCCCATGCGCTGGCACGAGCACTTGGCCTGGAATTTCAGCGCATTCAGTTCACCAGCGACCTGCTGCCATCGGACATCATTGGCGTCTCGATTTACGATGCCGCCGAGGGACGCTTCCGCTTCCATCGCGGTCCGATCTTTTCCCAGCTGGTACTCGCCGACGAGATCAATCGCGCCACCCCCAAGGCTCAGAGCGCGCTGCTCGAAGCCATGGAGGAGCGACAGGTAACGGTGGAGGGCGAGCCGCATCGCCTGCCCGAGCCGTTCTTCGTCATTGCCACCCGGAATCCGGCCCGCCAGACCGGCACCTTCGAGCTGCCGGAATCGCAGCTCGACCGCTTTCTGCTCCGCATTCGGATGGGTTATCCCGGTCACGAGGCCGAACGCGCACTCCTGACCGGCGCCGACCGCCGCGAACTCCTGACCGGGATGTCTCCCCTCATCGATCCGCAAACGGTCATCGAACTGCAGCGGCAGGTGCCCGCGGTGCATGCTTCCGACGCGCTCATCGATTATGTCCAGGCATTGCTTCGTTTCACCCGAGAGGATTCCGTCTTCCGCCAGGGTCTCTCGCCCCGCGCCGGCTTGGGTTTGCTGCGTTGCGCCCAGGCCTGGGCACTGATAGACGGACGGAACCATGTGCTGCCGGAGGATGTACAGGCGGTGCTGCCGGCGGTGGCAGAGCATCGCCTGGTAAGCGACAGCGATGCCGGATCCGAGGGAAATGAAGCTCTCACGCGCCTGCTTTCGGTTTCCATTCCCTGATCGAAGCGATGCCGTTCTCCGTCATCACTCTGCCCCATCGGCTGCAGCGCTGGCTGAACATCGATCGTCGCCGCCATCGAACCCGGCTCGACAAGGCGGTAACGCTGGGATACAAGCGCATATTCATCGTGCCCACGGCCCAGGGACTGCTCTTTGGTGGCATGACGGCGCTCATGCTGGTGGGTGCTGCCAACTACAACAACAACCTGGCTTTTCTGCTGACGTTCCTGCTCATCGCTACAGGGCTGGTCGGCCTTGTTCGGACCTATCGGAACATTGCCGGCATCACGCTGCGCCCGGCCCGCTGTCCGCCGGTGTTCTGCGGCGAGATGGCAAGATTCGATATCGCCGTCGATGCCGGTACGCAAGCACGCCGCGCCATTGGTCTGCGCCGCGGGCAGGGGGACTCCGCCTGGTTCAATGGCCGCTCCAGCACAGTAAGCATCGAAGTGCGCGCCAGCCGGCGAGGATCGCTCGAACTCGGGCGTCTTGAGGTCCACAGCCGCTACCCGCTCGGCCTGTTCTGCGCGCGAGCCTACCTGCACTACCCGTGCAGCATCATCGTCTACCCCGGCCCGGCGGCGCCCGCCGATCTGCGGCGCAATGAGCACAACCGGAGCGCCGAAGCTGACGATTTTATTGGTCACCGCGCTTGGACTCCGGGAGATCCACCCAGGCACGTCGACTGGAAGGCAGCGGCCCGCTCCGGCGCGATGCTCAACAAGGAGTTCGGCGGCAGCGATCGGAACGAACGCTGGCTCGATTGGGACGCGCATCGCGGTTTCGATACCGAAGAGCGCCTGTCGCGGCTGTGCCGCGAGGTACTGGATGCAGAGGCAGCAAGCCGGCGCTATGGCCTGCGTCTTCCTGGTGTGAGCATCGGGCTTGGGAGCGGAGGCGCGCACCGTAACCGCTGCCTGCGCGCCCTGGCGCTGTTCGGCACCGATGGATGAGCGTCATAGCCGATCGCGAGCATCCAGCGCTGACCGGACGCGGACTCGCGCTGCTGCTACTGACGCTTGGCGCCGCCGCCGCGCCGCATGCAGCGCACCTGCCGTGGCCTATCCTCCTGCTCGCGCTGGCATGCGGCGCCTGGCGCTGGAAAGTGACGACATCCGGCTGGCCCTTCCCGGGCGCTCTGCTGCGGGCGATGCTCGCTTTCATCGGGTGCGCCGCGGTAGCCTGGAACTGGGGCACGGTCTTCGGGCGCGATCCGGGCACCGCTCTGCTGGTAATCATGCTTGCCCTGAAGCTGCTCGAGGTCCGCAGCTACCGCGATGCGATGCTGACGCTGTTTCTCGCCTGCTTCCTCGCGGTGGTCATGGCGTTTCACTCCCAGGAGATTCCGGTAGCGCTGGCGTTGATCGCGACGCTGGCGCTCGCCATGTGCGCGATGATCGAGCTCAACACCCGCAGCGACGCTCCCGGGAACAAAGGCCTGCTGCGGGAGGCCATCGGCATGATGGCCTGGGCAACGCCGGCGATGATGGTCATGTTTATCCTGTTCCCGCGTCTGCCGGCACCGCTGTGGGGATTGCCTGCCGACGCTCACGGTGGCGTGACCGGGCTGGCCGAAACGATGTCCCCGGGAGGAATCAGCCATCTCGCCGGTTCCGATGCCGTCGCCTTTCGGGTTCAGTTCGATGGCCCGGTTCCTTCTCCGGAACAGCTCTACTGGCGCGGCCCGGTGCTATGGCATACGGACGGCCGGAACTGGTCAGGCGCCTTCGGGCGAAACCCGCCTGCGCTGAGGGGAGGCCCGGACTTCGAGCCGCGCGGCAATGCGGTGACGTACAGCGTAATGCTGGAGCCAAGCCGGCAGCGCTGGCTGTTCGCGCTGGATCTGCCGTATACCGCGCCGCCAGGCGCGGCTTTTACCAGCGACATGATGCTGCTCTCGGAGCAGCCGATCAGAGAGCAGCGTCACTATCGGGTCACATCCCATGCGTCCTACCGGACCGGTCCGCTGCGCGACGCAGAACGCATCCGCGCCTTGCAGCTTCCGCAGGCCAACCCGCGCACCATCGCCCTGGGGAGACGCTGGCGAGGGGAGGCCAGCACCGCGGAAGATGTGCTGAGGCAGGCGCTCGCACATTTTCGCAATGAATCCTTCTATTACACACTGACCCCGCCGCTGCTGCAGAGCAGTGATCCCGTCGATGAGTTCCTATTTGGCAGCAGGCGCGGATTCTGTGAGCACTATGCCGCCGCCTTTACCGTATTGATGCGGGCCGCGGGCATTCCCGCTCGCGTCGTCACCGGCTACCAGGGCGGTGATATCAACCCGGTGGGCAACTATCTGGTGGTGCGGCAGCGGGATGCCCACGCTTGGGCAGAGGTCTGGCTTGCGGAAAGCGGCTGGACGCGTATCGATCCGACCGCCGCGGTGGCGCCCGAGCGCATCGAGCGCGGCAGCGCAGACCTCCGCGAACGCGGTCCGTTCAGCGCACGCAGCGCTCTGCGCGAAGGGGTGCTGGGCAGCCTGATTCAGCGGGCGCAATACAGCTGGGATGCACTCGGCGTGCGCTGGGACTCCTGGGTCCTCGCCTACGGGCCGGAGCTCCAGCGCACCGTACTGGCGCGCGTCGGTCTGCGCTCCTGGCTCACCATGGTGTCAGCGATGGTCGTCATGACGCTGCTGATCCTGCTCGTCCCGCTCATGCTTCGCCGGCGTTCTTCAGCGAAGGCCGATCCGGCGCAACTCGCCTACGAACGTTTCCGACGCAAGCTTGCCCGTCGCGGCGTGCAGGCGGCGCCATCCGAGGGCCCGATGGCCTTCGCCGAGCGCGCCAGGGCACTGCGCCCCGAACTTGCCGGCGAGATCGATCTGGTGACCGGACTTTACGTTACCATGAGATACGGTAATCATCGCAACGCCGCCGATGTAGCGCGCCTGCGCCGCGAGGTGGCCAGATTCAGGCCCTAGACTCCATGCACAAGCACGAACTCATTCCCCGACTCGAACGTACCGCCATCTTCGACGAATTCAAGCGTGAGGATTTCGAAGCGCTGATCGGCTATCTGACCGTCCACCGCGTCGATGCGGGAACGCTGATCTTTCGCGAAGGAGAGAAGGGAACGAGAATGTGCCTGCTGCTGGAAGGGCGGCTCGAAGTCTACAAGGCCGATGACGGCGGCGCGCGCAAGAAGATCACCGATGTCGGCGCCGGCAAATTGATCGGTGAAATGTCTCTGATCGACGGCATGCCCTATTCCGCCACCGTAGTGGCATCGGAGATTTCGACTCTGGTCATGCTGTCGCGCGACAACATGCGGCGCATCTGCGATGAGCGTCCGCGGGTTGGCAACCGGCTGCTGTGGAAAATCGCCAACCTGCTCAGCCTGAGGCTGCGACAGACCACCGGAAAGCTGATCGATCGCATGTAAACGCGGAGCGCGCCTACATCGAATAAAAGTGCGTGCTGAGGTAATCGATGAAGCAGCGGACTGCTGGGGGGACATGCCGCGTGCTGGCGAACACCGCATGCACCGGGCTGTCGACGGCGTATTCCTCCAATACATACACCATGTCACCGATGCCAAAAGCGATCTCATAGAACGCCGGCAGTCGCGCAATTCCGAGACCGGCGAGAGCAGCCTGGTACAGGGGCGCACCGTTATCGGCGCTGAAGTTTCCATGAACCTGCACCGTACTCCCGCCCTCCGGACCGTCGAACTCCCAGCGAAAGGGATCACCGCTCTTGAACCGATAGACCAGACAGTTGTGCGACGCGAGCTCGGCAGGCGTCGCCGGCACACCATGCCGGGCAAGGTACTCACGATGGGCATAGAGATGCATGCGCACCGTACCCAGGCGCTTGGCCCGCATCGATGAATCCTTCAGATTGCCGACGCGAATCGCCACGTCATATCCGCCCTCGATGATATCCACATAGCTGTCCCGCAAATCGAGAACGATCTGTACTTCCGGATATTCAGCGAGAAAACCGCCGATCATGGGCGGCAGGACAAACTGTCCCAGTGTCACCGGCACATTCAGTCGCAGAGTTCCCTTGGGGCGAGAACGGATTTCTCCCACCACGGCCTGCGCCTCCTGCCAGACCGCATCCATCTGTCGGCAGTACTCATAGAACACGCGACCCGCTTCCGTCATTTCGATGCGCCGCGTGGTACGATTGATCAGTTGCACCCCCAGGCGTTGTTCCAGACGCGCGATGCGCTTGCTCACCAGCGAGCGGGAGATGCGCTCGCTGGCCGCCACGCCACTGAAGCTTTTCAGTTCGACCAGCCTGGCGAACAGGACCATGTCATCGATGCCGCTCATTGGTGTCTCCGCGGAAACAATGTTTTTCCATTATGCACGATTGATAACATCGATATCGTCATTATCATAGGATCATTACACTCAAGAGCGTTCTCACATTATGGAACTGCTGGATGATCCGATTTTTCAGTCAGCCATCGCCCCGTTTCTGATCGCATTCATCGTCGGTCTGCTGCTGCGGACGGGAGGCGGTCTGGCCGGAGGCGCCGCTTTCGCACTCGCTGTGCTGGCAGCCGTCTGGATGATCATGGGACTGCAGTTCACGCCGCTGAACAGCACCCGCAAGCTGGTGCTGGCAGGGGGTGGAGCATTCGCGCTTGGCATGACGCTGGAACTGGTCTGGCGCAATCGGGAAAGTCGCTGGCTGCAGGCGGCGTTCGGACTCGGCGCGGCAGCAACCGCGCTGTGGCTGATATGGCCACGCCTGGGCCGCCTGGAAGGAACGGAAGCAGCGCTTACCGCCGTGCTGCCGCTGATCTATGCCGGCTTGCTGGTGCCCATGATGAACAGCCTGAATCCCAGGCCTCTCGCCCAGAGCGCCGCGGCGCTCGCACTCGGCATCGGCACCGCCATCAGCGCGGTGATCGGCGCCTCAGCGTTGCTCGGCCAGCTCAGCGGGGCGATTGCCGCTGCCGCGGGCGCCATCGCCGTGCTGCTGCTGATCCGCGGAGAGTTCAGGCTCGGCAGTGGCTTTGCGCTGTCCATGTCGCTGCTCACAGCTCTGATCGGCATTGCCGCAGTCGTCTATGCGCGCCTGCCCTGGTTTGCGCTCGCGCCGCTGCTGCTTGTGCCGGTAATGGCGTATATCCCGGTCCCGACTACGCTGGGCCGCTTTCCGCGCGGCCTGCTGCTGCTCGCAGGCACGATGCTTCCGGCTGCGGCAACCATTGCCATAGCCTGGTACACCAGCAGCCCCTCGGGCTACTACTGAGTTTCACTCAACCTTCGTTGGACAAAAGGAGAAGCAAATGCGTAAAACCATATTGACCGCAGCCCTGGCGATCGGCATCACTCCGTTGGCCGCACAGAGCGCACCGGTAAGCTATACGGTGGATCCGGAGCACACCTATCCCTACTTCGAAATCGATCACATGGGTTACTCGATGATGAGAGGGCGCTTCAACAGCACCGAGGGCCGCATCGTGCTCGACCGCGAGAAGAATACCGGCTCCGTCGAGATCACCATCGATGCCGAGTCCATCGACACCGCGCACAAGAAGCGTGACGATCATCTGCGGTCGCCGGACTTCCTGAACACTGCGGAGTATCCCGAGATCACCTTCAAGTCGACGCGCGTTGAGATCGACGGAGACGAAGCCACTGTGGAAGGCAATCTCACCATCGCGGGCGTCACCCAGAAGGTAACGCTGGACGTCGACCGCCTGCACTGTGCCGTCAACCCGATGAGCAAGAAGGAGCACTGCGGATTCGACGCATCCACCACGATCAAGCGATCGGACTTTGGCGTCAGCTACATGGTGCCCGCCGTCGGCGACGAGATCGAGATCGACATCGCCCTGGAAGCGGTCAAGGACTGATGCGGCACGACGGCAGGGACGCCGTCGCGTACACGGAGGACAGACCCGCATGCGCAAGTCGAAGCGGGCTGTCCTCTTTCTTTCTCCGGGAGAATCGACATGAGCAAGCGAACACTGGGGCTGGATGAAGCCCTCCACGATTACATGCTGTCCGTCTCGCTGCGAGAAACACCGGTACAACGCGCCCTGCGGGAGGAAACCGACAGGCTGGAACGCGCGGCCATGCGCACTGCGGCCGAACAGGCCCAGTTTCTCGCGCTGATGATCCGTATCCTGGGCACGCGACGGGTGCTCGAAGTCGGAACGTTCACTGGCTACGGCACATTGACGATGGCCCTCGCTCTGCCACCCGATGGCCGTATCCTCGCCTGCGATACGAGCGAGGAATGGACTTCGATCGGCAAGCGCTACTGGGATCAGGCGGGAGTGGCCGACAGAATCGATCTCCGGTTGGCACCCGCGCTCGACACGCTGGCGGATCTGCTGGGTAACGGCGCAGCCGATACCTTCGACTTCGCCTATATCGATGCCGACAAGGTCAACATGCCCGCCTACTTCGAGCGGTGCCTGCAGCTGGTACGCCCCGGCGGCGTCATTGCGGTGGACAACGTGCTTTGGGGCGGCAGTGTGGCGGATCCGAACGATACCCGAGAGGAAACCAGCACGATTCGCGCGTTCAACGACGCGCGGCGGGACGATCGTCGCATCGAACTCAGTCTGCTCCCGATCGGCGATGGCCTGACCCTGGCTCGACGCCGCTGAACTCGGCTCAGCCGCCGCGGCCCGCCAGCCTGGCATCCGCGCCGGCAGAAAGACGCAGGATTGTGCCGGGTATCTCCATGAGATCCAGCACCATATCCGCGGCCCCCAGCCGCACGGCCTCACCCGGCATACCCCACACCACGCTGCTCTGTTCGTCCTGCGCGATGGTAGTCGCACCGGTTCCCTGCATTTCCTTCAGTCCGGCGGCGCCGTCGCAACCCATTCCTGTCAGCAGGACACCGATCGCATTCGGACCCGCGTTCTGTGCCACCGAACGGAACATCACGTCCACGCTCGGCCGGTGCCGGTTGACGGGCGAACCATCGCTGAGACGGCAGATATAGCGACTGCCATCGCGCACCACCAGCAGATGCCGGCTTCCTGGTGCGATCAGCACGTGCCCCGGTAGAATCTGCTGGCCATCCTGGGCCTCGGTGACCGTCATCTGTGATTCGCGATTCATGCGGGCAGCGAACGGTCCGCTGAAGGCCTCGGGAATGTGCTGTGAAATCACGATACCGGGCGCATCGGCGGGCATCCGCACCAGAATCTCCTTGATTGCTTCGGTGCCGCCAGTCGAGGCGCCAATGGCGATGAGCCGGTCGGTGGTCCGGAAATGACGCGGAGCCGAATCCGGCCTGATCACAGCGTCGGCGGTATACCGCTCCGCGACCGGCGCGACCGGCGCGACCGATGCGGCGCGGGGCCGTGGACGAATCCTGGCTGCCGTTTTCACCTTGGCGACGATCTCATCCCGATAGTCCTCGAGTGTGTGCGCCAGATCGATCTTTGGCTTCGATACGAAGTCGACCGCACCCAGCTCCAGCGCTCGCAGCGTTACCTCGGCACTGCGTTCGGTAAGCGAGGACACCATGACCACAGGCATCGGACGCAGACGCATGAGATTCGACAGAAACGTGACGCCGTCCATCTTTGGCATTTCCACGTCGAGCGTCAGGACGTCGGGATTGAGTGCCTTGATCTTTTCGCGCGCGGCATAGGGATCCTGGGCGACACCGACCACCTCGATCTCGGGATCAGAGGCCAGCATCCGGGACAGCATCTGGCGCACGAGCGCGGAATCGTCGACGATCAGTACACGGATCTTGTTCATCACATGTTTCTCCGGAACACAGCAATGATGGCTCAGAACAGCGTTACGTCGCCCTCCACCGGCTTGCGCGCCAGGTTGTCGAGGTAAGCCCTTTCACGTTCGACGATAGTATCGTTGCGAACGCTGACCAGCTTCTTGACGAAGGCCTTTCCGGTTGCCGGCAGATAGTACACCTTGCGCGGGTAGTCGCCGCCCAGATCTTCAGCCACGCAGCGCAGTCCTTCGACTTCGATATAGGAACGGACGAAATCGATATTCTTGCGACCGATGTCGATCATTTGCGCAAGGATCTTGCCGCCGCCGAACACCTTGGCCTCCAGATTCTCCCTGACGCCGCCATGCTTGATGATGTTCGTGATCAGCGACTCCATCGCATGACTGCCGTAGCGAGTCGAAACCCCGAGCCCGCAAGCATCCCAGCTTCCACCGCCGCCCCTGTCCATCGGCAGCATGAAATGGTTCATGCCACCGATCCCGGTCTTTCGATCGCGTATGCAGGCCGAAACGCAAGAGCCGAGGACGGTGACCAGGAGCTCGTCACCGCGGGTGATGTAGAACTCGCCCGGCAGAACCTTGGCAGCGACGCAGCCATGCTGCTCATCCCAATAGCGGCTGATATGCTCGAATCCCGGCAGCGCGGGGGGCAGTCCGTCCGCAAGCACCGAGCCCCGAATGGAGCTCATGTCGAAGAACCGCCGACATCATCGGTGCGCCGGTAGGTCGTGCGACCGACCAGCGCGAAGCGGGTGGATACCTTGAACAGCGTTTCCGAATGTCCCACGAAGAGATGGCCTCCGGGCCGGAGAATGTCCGCATAGCGGTCGAACAGCATCCTCTGCGTCGGCTTGTCGAAATAGATGACGACGTTACGGCAGAAGATGACGTCGAATGGACCCTTCATCGGCCACGGATCCATGAGATTGAGCCGGCGGAACGTGATCAGCGACCGCAGTTCATCGCGCATGCGGATGCGGCCTGCATTTGCTCCGGTCCCTCTGGCGATGAAGCGTCGACACAAGGGCGGCGAAATGTCCCTGGCGCGCTCTTCCGGATAGACTCCGAGTTGCGCCCGCTCCAGGACATTGGTGTCGATATCCGTAGCCAGGATTTTCACATCCCAGTTCGCGGACGCCGGAATCATCTCGCGGACCACCATGGCGATGGAGTAGGGCTCCTCGCCGGTCGAGCATCCCGCCGACCAGATGCGGATGCGGCGAGTCTCGGCGTTGCTCTGCATCAGTTCGGGCAGAACGGATTCGCGCAGATAATCGAAGTGGTACGACTCGCGGAAAAACGCCGTCAGATTGGTGGTAATGGCGTTTACCAGCTCATGGAGTTCATCCTCGTGCTCCTGGACATATACACAGTAGCGCGAGAATGAATTCAGCCCGATCGCCCTCAGTCGCTTTGCCAGACGCCCGTATACCAGCTCCCTTTTGTGCTCGGCCAGCGCGATTCCGGTCTTTTCCATGACGATGCGACGGATGCAACTGAAGTCTTCATCTGTGAACGACAGGTCGCGCGATATGTCGCCGCCCGCTGCGGCGCGGCCACTCATCCCAGCCTGCAACTCTACGCCCTCAGCGACTTGCTACCGAACGCAGGCGTACCTGCGATCCGTGATGTTGTACCGGCGCTGTTGCCACCTCATCATCGACTCTGACGGGAGTACGTTGACGCGCGCGTGCATGCGAGACCGAGGATGAGTTGCGGAAGAACGTCATCATATCCTCCAGCTCATAGCTTTCATTGGCAACGACCTGGGCCGCTCGCGACGCCTCTTCGACCAGCGCCGCATTCTGCTGGGTGACGCGATCCATCTGCATTACCGCGGTGTTGACCTGACCGATGCCGGATGACTGTTCACGGCTCGCCGATGCGATGTCCTGAACGATGCTGGTTACCTTGACGACGCCGTCGACGATTTCCATCAGCGTCCGGCCCGACGCGTTGACGAGCCGGGTGCCGTCTTCGACCTTTACCACGGTGTCCTCGATGAGGTTCTTGATTTCTTTGGCTGAGGCTGCGGAGCGCTGGGCCAGATTGCGCACCTCACCGGCAACCACCGCAAACCCTCGGCCCTGTTCTCCGGCGCGAGCCGCTTCAACCGCCGCATTGAGGGCCAGCAGGTTGGTCTGGAATGCGATTTCGTCGATTACCGCGCTGATGTCGGCGATGCGCTTGCTGGCGCTGTTCACCTCGTTCATCGCGTTCACTGCGGTCGAGACTACCTCGCCTCCCTTTTCAGCTGCCCGCCGGGTTTCTTCCATCAGTTGCGCGGCCTGAACGGCGTTCTCGGCGTTTTCCTTGACGGTGCCAGTCAGCTCTTCCATGCTCGACGCGGTCTCCTCCAGCGAAGACGCCTGCGCTTCGGTGCGCTGAGCAAGGCTGGATACACCACCAGCGATATTCGAACCGGCTTCGCTGACAGCGGCAGCCTTGGCAGAAACATCATTCACCACTCCGTAGAGAGTGCCTTTCATGATGTCCAGAGCATGCAGCAGCTCGGCGAGTTCACCCTTGGCACTCATCTGCATGGTTACGCCGAGATCGCCAGCCGCCAGCGCCTGCGATACTCTGACCGCCTCACGCAGGGGCCGAACGATGAGCGCACGGAGATGCAGGATCATGCAGCCCAGCATTACCGTGTTGATGGCTCCGCCGACCGCAGCCGGAATCCCTGCCATCCACAGGCCAACGCTGCTGACCATCAGCGCGGCTGCCCACATGAAGAGACTGCTCTGTACCCCGGCATGGCAGATCCGGTCGATCAGGCCCAGCGGGCCACGTCTCAGTAGCTTTCCGCCCTCGAGTCGCAGATGGTTCGCCTTGCCTTCGCGCATCATCGTGTAGAGCCGCTCGGCCGCTTCCACCTGGTCGCGTGAAGGCCGGGTACGCAGCGATAGATATCCGGTAACCGCGCCCTGCTCGATGATCGGGCTGACGTTGGCGTCGACCCAATAGTGATCGCCATTCTTGCAGCGATTCTTCACCATGGCGCGCCAGGGCTTCCCGGCCTTGATCGTATTCCACAGATCGGCGAATGCCGCTTCCGGCATGTCCGGATGACGCACGACATTGTGCGCCTTCCCGAGCAGCTCCTCGTGGGTGAATCCGCTGATATCGATGAACGCGCGGTTGACGTAGGTAATACGACCTTTGAGGTCGGTTGTGGAAATGATGCGATCACCTTCGTTGAAGTGCCGCTCGATGTTCGTCACAGGTCCATTGTTACGCAAAGGTCTTCTCCCCTGTATTGCCGGCGGGTCTGACGACTGCCGAAATCCGATAGTAGTAATCGGAGACCGTCTCAGGCCAGAGGGCTGAGAGGTCTCTTCTAATCAGAACTCCTCCCATTCTCCGCCGCCGCTGCTACCCATCGCCCGGGCGCGGACGCCTTCGGTGCTGGATTCAGCGCTCGCGGTCGGCGCAGCTGTCGCGGACTGAGCCCACGGACGGTTGGCGCCGCGACGTTCCACCCTTGGCGCAGCCTGGGCCGAAACGGGAGCGGACGGAGATAAGGCCTTTGCCACGGGCGGACGCGACCTCGACGTCGTAACACCGCCATTGATGCGGAACTCCGCCATCAGTTCATTGAGAGTTTCCGCCTGCTCCTCCATGGAACGGCTGGCGGCAGCTGCCTGCTCGACGAGCGCCGCATTCTGCTGCGTCATCTCGTCCATCTGCATGACGGCGCGGTTTACCTGGTCGATACCGGAGGCCTGCTCCTGACTTGCCGCGGCGATTTCCGCGACGATGTCAGTTACCTTCTTCACTCCGGCGACGATTTCGGCCAGGGTCTGGCCGGACTGATGTACCAGTTCGGTGCCGTCATTCACCTTCTTCACCGAATCACCGATCAGGCTCTTGATCTCCTTGGCGGAGGCGGCCGAGCGCTGGGCGAGATTGCGTACCTCGGCAGCGACCACAGCAAAGCCGCGACCCTGTTCGCCGGCGCGGGCGGCCTCAACCGCCGCGTTCAGGGCCAGCAGGTTGGTCTGGAAGGCGATTTCATCGATCACGCCGATGATGTCGGACACCTTCTTCGACGAAGCGTTGATATCGCCCATCGCCTCGACGGCCTTGGCCACGACCTCTCCACCGCGCTCAGCCGACTCACGCGCCGCGTTCGCCAGCTGGCTGGCCTGACGAGCGCTGTCCGCGTTCTGCTTGACCGTCGAGGTCAGCTCTTCCATGGAGGACGCCGTCTCTTCCAGCGATGAAGCCTGCTCCTCGGTGCGCTGAGACAGGTTCATATTGCCGGCGGCAATCTCTCGGGCACCGGTTCCGACCGAACTGCTTGCTTCGGCGGCGCGCGCCACCAGTGCCGCAAGCCGCTCGCTCATTTCCTTCATGGCCGCAAGCATGCGCCCCGTCTCGTCAGAGGACTTCACCACGATCCGATTGGTGAGATCCCCCTTGGCAATGGCATTGGCGACACGGATGGCTTCGTTGAGCGGATCCAGAATGGCGCGCACGAGCAGCATTCCCATCAGAATCGACAGTGCAATGCCCAGCACGATGCTACCCAGAGCCACGGTGCGAATCGTGCCGTACATGGCATTGGAGCTTTCGTAAGACTGGCGGGCCAGCTCGATCTGCAGGTCGGTCAGCTTGGCCACGCTCTCGGCGACCGGGTAGTAAAGGGTGCTGACCGCGTTGACCCAGTGAATCTGAGCCGGGATGATGAGGCCGTTGCGCATCAGTTCGAGCGCGATTCCCAGCCCCTGATCGGAGAAGGTGGCGAATGCCTGGTGGAATTGCTCAGCCAGTGCAGACTCTTCTTCCGTCATTTGGTGCTGGCTGAACTCGTTCCACATGCGCTCGATTTCAGCGGTATTGCGCTCGACTTCGGCGATGCGTTCGCGCAATTCTTCACGCGTGCGCGCCGGGTTGTCGTCCGGCCGCATGATCGGCATACCCAGCGCCACCCGGTTGCGCAACAGCAACTGGTCTATCGATGTCAGCTGGACGATCGGAATGACGCGCTCGTCATAAACGCTTTTCAGTCCCCGGTTGGATTCTCCCATCCCCCAGAGTCCGATTACTCCGCACACCGTAAGCAGGACTGACATGAAGGCGAGTACCGAGATCAGCCGTGCTCGAATCGACATATTCGTTATAAAGGACATTGTTTTTTTGCCTCATCAACAGTTAACTGATCGTCGCCTCACTCAATACTGACTGAGCAGCGATCTCCCCGATCACTCTTCCGACATCGTCCATCAGTTTGTCGATGTCGAGCAGAACCACCATTTGTTCTCCGATTGCGGCCATGCCATGCATGTACCGGACATCGACCGATGCGCCGAAATCCGGGGTCGGGCGGGCATCTTCCACGGTGACGTCGCACACATCGGACACCGCGTCCACGACCAGTCCCACCAGACGGTCTCGCCCGCTGGTGATGACATTGCAAACGACGATCACCGTCGTCGGTCCGTATTCGATTCGCGGCATGCCGAGACGCCGTCGCAGATCGATGATAGGAACCACTGTGCCGCGGAGATTGAGCACCCCCTGCACACACTCCGGCGTGCTCGGAATCGGCGTTACCGCGCTCCACCCGCGAATCTCCTGAACCCGCAGGATGTCCATGCCGTACTGCTCGCCGGCAAGCTCGAAGGTGAGATACTGACCGGCGGTCCGGCTGACCTGCGCCTCCTGGGTGCTT
Source organism: uncultured Chromatiales bacterium (assembly GCA_964581365.1). Lineage (GTDB taxonomy): Bacteria > Pseudomonadota > Gammaproteobacteria > SZUA-140 > SZUA-140 > JAITWN01. Next base: position 94,450 of record CAZOOF010000002.1, on the reverse strand, counting down.
GTCGCGTTCATGGCTTCATTCCTCTTCTCACATCACGCATTTCGGTCATGAAAGTCTGTTTGCCAGCAGCCGGCTGACGATGCCGATCAGGCGCTCCGGATCAAACGGCTTGACGATCCACCCGCTGGCTCCGGCGTTTCGGGCCTCGCCCTTCATGTCGTCAGACGTCTCCGTCGTCAGCATCAGGATCGGTGTGCTGCGATACGCTGGCAGGCAACGCAGCTTTCCCACTAGTTCGATACCGTTCATTCCAGGCATATTCATGTCACTGACCACCAGATCTGCAGCGCAACTCTCTGCCAGCGCCAGCGCCTTGCTGCCGTCTTCCGCTTCGGTTACCTGATGCCCGGCCTCGGTCAGGGCGAACGCAACCATGCGTCGCATCGAGGGTGAGTCATCGACGATAAGGATTGCTGCCATGTGTCTGTCCCAGAGCTAGAATTCCTCGAGTGCGCTGATGATCAGCGCATCGATGTCGAGGATGGTGACCATGCGGCCATCGACAGTCGCCAGGCCCGAAGCAAAAGCCTGTTCGATGCGCCCTCCCGTACGCGGCGGGGTGGTGACCGAGTCTGCGGGGAATGTGCACACCTCCGACACTCCATCGACGGCCACACCCACCGTCTTGGTACCGTGCTCCAGTTGCACTCGAACCACCACCACCACTGTGGAAGCATCGAAGTCACGAGCCTTCAGGCCGAAGCGACGACGCAGATCGATTACTGGAACGATGACTCCACGCAGATTCATTACGCCGAGAACGTAATCTGGCGTGCGCGGAACCGAAGTGACTCCGCTCCACCCCTTGATCTCCTGAACTCTCAGAATGTCGATTCCGTACTCTTCTCCCGCACAGAAGAAAGTCAGGCACTGTTGCACTGCCTCCAGCGCCCCGATACTTTCATCGAAGTCTCCGGTCGACTTGATGGCCAGATTCGCGTTGCTGCTCATCTCGTTACCACTCCTTACGCCGCCGGCCGGGAAAGCAAGGGCCGACCGCCTTCATTTTCAAAGCTAGCCATGAGGCCGGGAATGTCGAGAATGAGCGCAACGTGGCCGTCACCCAGCATCGTTGCCCCGGACAGACCCGGCAGCTGGCGGAAGTTTGCCTCCAGGCTCTTGATCACGACCTGCTGCTGCGCAAGCAACTCATCGACCAGGATGCCGGCGCGACGGCCGTCTGATTCGACAATGGTCAGCAGGCCACGGAAGAGATCGGTAGAATCGGGCTCGATTCCGAACAGATCGTAGAGCCTGATGATCGGGATGTACTCGTCCCGCAGACGGAACAGTTCGGCGCCGCCCGCGATCGAGCTGACCTGATCCCTCCGCATCTGAATCGTTTCGACGATGGAGACGAGGGGAATGACATAGACTTCGCCGCCGACGCGCACCAGCTGTCCGTCGAGGATGGCCAGAGTAAGCGGCAAGCGGATGCGCACCGTGCTTCCCTTGCCTGGCACGGAGAAGATCTGAACATTGCCGCCGAGCTCAGCGATATTGCGTCGCACGACGTCCATGCCGACCCCGCGCCCGGAAACATCGCTGACCTCTTCCGCGGTAGAGAATCCGGGGTGGAAGATCAGGTTGTTGACGCGATCGTCCGAGGGTTCTTCATCGGGCCCGATCAGCCCCCGTTCGCGAGCCTTGGCCAGTATGCGATCCCGGTTGAGTCCCGCGCCGTCATCGATGATCTCCACGGTAATGTTGCCGCCTTTGTGATAGGCGTTGAGGTGGATCGTTCCGGTTTCCGGCTTGCCATTGACTAGGCGCGTCTCAGGGTCTTCGATGCCGTGATCGATGCTGTTGCGCACCAGATGAACGAGCGGATCGCCGATCTTTTCGAGTACGGTTTTATCGAGCTCTGTCTGTTCGCCGGTCATCTTAAGCTCGACATGTTTGCCGAGCCGGGTACCCAGATCCCGCACCATGCGCGGGAAGCGATTGAAGACGAAGCTGATAGGGAACATTCGCACGCGCATGACGCTTTCCTGGAGGGCGCGCATCTGCCGCTCGAGCTGTCCGAGCCCGTTTTTCAGATCGTCATTGCGGTGATCACCAATGCCGGCGGCGAGCTGGCTGAGCATCGACTGAGTGATGACGAGCTCACCAACCGTATTGATCAGTTCATCCAGCTTTTCGATGCTCACCCGAATCGATGTCGATTCGCTGTGCGGGCGCGGCGTCTCGACACTCGCTCCCTGGGTGTTTGCCGGCGGCGAGACAGCCGCTGAGGCAGGCGATTCCTGCTTTTCCATCTCTTCTGCAGCGGTGCTCGGCGGCGCCTGCTCGGGCACTGCCGGTTCATCGATGCTGATCTCTGCTTCATCACCAATCCAGGAGAAGATCTGGTCGATATCAGCCCGGGTCACATTCGCATTCAGCTCCACCGTCCACTTCATGTAGCAGACCTGCGGATCAATTTCCGCCAGGGGCGGGACGGCGGCCGCGTCGACACGGACCGATGTCTCACCCAGGGCAGCAATCTCATCAATCAGGCGCAAAGGATCGTTACCTTTGCGGAGCAGTTCGGTTCTCGGCTGGATCTGGATGATCCACTTGCCGCAGGAATTGGACGGTGAAGGGGAGGTGAGGTCTTTGCTTAGTTCCGGGGCAGCCGCACCGCTGCTCGCACCGGCAATGCGGTTGGAGAATTCAGATTGAATGCCGGTGAATCGAGCCGGATCTGGAGTCTGCCTGGAACGCGCTGCCGACAGCAGTTCGCGCATGGAATCTACGGACCGAAGCAGCAGATCGGTTTCGCCCGCATTCAGCGCCACCTTTCCGCTTCTCACCATATCGAGGAGAGTCTCCATGGTGTGAGTGAAGGAGGTCAGCTCAGTGAAGCCGAACGTGGCGGCGCCGCCCTTGATCGAATGCGCCACGCGGAAAATGGTGTTGATTGCTTCCTCGTCGAGACCGCTGGCGTCGATCGACAGCAGAGTCTGCTCCATCGCGTCGAGCGCCTCTTCGCTCTCCTGGAAGAAGATGTCGTGAAACTGTTCCAGATCGATGCTCATCAGCGTTTCCGTCTTTCGTCTGATTGATTGGGCAAGCGGCCGTTTCAGAGAACGGCGGCGAACTGATCGATTCCGCTCGGGCTTTCCAGGAGCGGTGCCACGCCCAGTCTGTTCACCGCATGTTCAGTCGGGGCGGAGCGTCCTTTCCAGCAGAAGGCGATGCCGCGCTCCATGCAATCCATCGACAGGGCAACCAGCAGCTGCACGCCTGCGGTATCGATGCTTTCGATCGCGGAGGCATCGATTACCATCGGCTGTTTGCGCTCAACGTGGACGCTGAGCAGCTTGCGAATTTCGTCCGCCTGGTGACGGGTACACTCGCTGCTGAAACGCAGAATGCTGATGCCTTGTTCCGTGCGAACGTCGAGCACTGCGGCTGCAACCGGCGACGCCGGTTTGGCTGCCTTTCGCCGCACGCTGACCGACGGCTTTTTTGCCGCCGCGACGGTGCGCGTCGTTCTTCTGGTAGAAGCCGTTTTTTTCTTCACTGCGGTCTTTGCGACCGTTCGCGGTTTTGCGGCCATGTGCTGCCGAACCTCCCCTGCGCCGTGCGATTTGTCCGGGCGGACTTTCGTCCTCTGTCAAGAGACGCTATCGGCATTTCTAAAAGAAAACTGTAACGGGAAGGCTGTAGAGCGCTGGGAGAAAAACTGCGGGCAGACAAAAGGGGAGGGAATATGCGGACCGGCGGATGATCGATGCATCCGCCGGTAGAACTCAGAGATCCAGACCGGAAAGAAGAAGATCGACTTCGTCCTGGCCGGCAACCATCTGTCCCTTGGAGACACCGGGCACCTGAGGACCACATGCTCCATTCGGTATCGGTTCTCTGGAACGGCAGGTCACTTCCTGACCGCGTGACAGAGCGACCAGCCCGGCCAAAGCCTCCTGGATCTCATCGATCAGGTTCATGACGCTGCGAATGATCTGGCCGGAGAGATCCTGATATCCCTGAGCGAGCAGAACTTCGCTCAGATTGGCGCGAACACGCTCGGCGTCGCTGCGGGCGGCTTCAAGGAATGCGGTCATTTCATCCATCAATGCCGCACGCTGCTCTTCCGCAAGCTTGCCATCACGCCAGAGGCGCCACTTCGGCATCACTTCGCTCACACCTCGGAGGATGCCTTCGGCGGGCACATGTGACTGCTCGACCAGATCCATGGTGCGGTGCGCCGCCTCGTCAGTCAGCTTGAGCACATGCTCCAGGCTGACACGGGCATCCGGCACTTCCTTGCGGGAGAGATCTTCGACCCGGGCATCGACGCAGAACCTCTCCAGCGCAGTGGCGATGTCACGGGTAAGTTCCCCGACGTTCTTCATCAGCGTGTGCTGGTGAGTCGCGGCAAGGGTATCGACCTGAGCGAAGAAGCGGTTCTCATCCCGGTCCTTCCAGGCCGCAATCAGCTCGGCGAGTTCCGGGCCGTAGCGATCGGCATCGACGGCCTCCGGGGAAGCTTTGCTTTTCATCCGGACATGCCCAGCGTTTCGAAAATCTTGTCGAGTTTCTCTTTCAGGGTGGCAGCGGTGAAGGGCTTGATGACGTAGCCGTTCACGCCCGCCTGAGCAGCTTCGACAATCTGCTCGCGCTTTGCCTCCGCGGTGAGCATCAGGACTGGCAGCTTGGACAGATTCGCATCAGCCCGGACCGCGCGCAGAAGATCGATACCCTGCATTCCCGGCATGTTCCAGTCAGTGATCAGAAAGTCGAAACTCCCTGCCTGCAGCATGGGCAGCGCGGTCTTGCCGTCGTCCGCTTCCTCGATCTTCGAGTATCCGAGCTCCTGGAGCACATTCTTGACGATGCGGCGCATCGTGGAGAAGTCATCGACCACGAGAAACTTCAAATCCTTGTTCATGGAGTCCCCATCGAGATAATTCGTCCGGCGGACGCCGGCAGTCCCAATAACTCCTTGATCGGCGTGCGAGGCCCAAACTTGAGATCATGGTCACACGGCGCAGCGTCGCGCCAGGACCGACATATAATGGAGTGGATAGATCCGGGATCATGATGTCGCCAGAGCGAATCGAACTGGGGGAGGAAGCTGCGGTGTTGCGCGCTCGAGCGCTGGCGCCTGCGCCGGCACTGCTGGCTGCGCTCGCAGCGATCGAGCGCGAGGCACCGCCCAGGCACATGGAGACGCCGGGCGGGCGCGCCATGTCGGTCGCGATGAGCAACTGCGGGCAGCTCGGCTGGATAAGCGACCGGCGAGGTTATCGCTACAGCGGTATCGATCCTCTCAGCGGCGCAGCATGGCCCGCCATGCCGGCGCTTTTCCGTTCCGTGGCAAGAGAGGCGGCGGCAGCTCTGGGCTGGGATGACTACCAGCCGGACGCCTGCCTGATCAACCACTATCGTCCGGGCACATCGCTTTCGCTGCACCAGGATCGGGATGAAAGAGATCTGACCGCCCCCATCGTTTCAGTGTCGCTCGGGATGAGCGCGATTTTCATGTTCGGTGGACTCAGGCGCCGCGATCCGGTCAGATCCATCGAGCTGCATCACGGCGATATCGTCGTATGGGCCGGAAGGGATCGGCTGCGCTACCATGGAATCCGGAGACTGTTCGGCGCGCGCCACCCGGCGCTCGGGGAGACGCGCATAAACCTGACCTTCCGACGAGCGGGATAGCTCCCGCAGGAGACAAGTCCAATGAACTCCAGCATCGAATACAGCGGCGATCTGGTGGGCGGTTTCTACACCTGTGGAGACAGTGCGATCGGGCGACTCATGCTGATCCATGCCGGGGGCGCCATCCGGGCTCTGCTGGCAGGAGATGACGATGCGGCGCTGTTGTCCGAGGCTCGGCGCCGCTTCGGCCGGAATCTGCAGGAAGACGAGAGCGGAAAGGGCGCCTCGATGCTGGCGCGCATTCGCGCCGGCATCGCCTCCGGTGCGGCCGAATGTGAACTGCCTCTGGCGCCCATCGGAACTCCGTTTCAGCAGCGTGTGTGGAAGGAGCTGCAAGCGCTGCCTGCAGGCACGACCGCGAGTTACAGTGAGATCGCCAGACGTATCGGTCACCCGCGCGCCGCCCGGGCAGTCGCCCGTGCCTGTGGCGCCAATCCGATCGCGGTGCTGATTCCTTGTCACCGTATCGTGCGAGGTGACGGGAGCTTGGGTGGATATCGCTGGGGACTGGAACGAAAGCGCGAACTGCTGCGGCGCGAGCAGGGGAATGCACAGTCAGCGGATAACCAGGACAGTGGCGTCCGGATAATGCTGCCGGTCGACCGCCGCCCGGGCGATCGTCGGCCGACGGGCGCCTTCAGAGTTTGCGGCGAAGAGTCCGATCAGGGCTCCAGGACGGCGCGCCCCTGAATCCTGCCCTCGCGCAGGCGCTGATAGACTTCCGGCGCCTTTTCGAGCGGAAATCGCTCGACCTCTGCCTTGATCCGGCCGGCCGCTGCCAGGGCGATCACTTCCATCAGCTCGGTGCGCGATCCCCAGTAAGGAATCGAAACTTCACAGCCGTAGGGCGGGCTGTCGGCGGCATAGTGCACCACACCGCCCGCGAGTCCGACCACGATCAGTTTGCTGTTGCGGCCGACCACGCTCACACACAGATCAACCGTCGCCTGGGCTCCGACGATGTCGAGAGCAACGGTGACGCCGCGCGGTCCAGCGATCTGTTTGATCGCTTCAGCTGCCGCATCGGGATCGCGCGTATTGACGGTGTGCTCCACACCGAGCCGGCGAGCGTGATCGAGCTTCGAATCGTCGATGTCGGCGGCGATCAGACGCGCCGCCGAGGTTGCTCGCAGAATCTGTACCGCCATGTGGCCCAGACCGCCAATGCCGACCACCAGCACGGTCGCGTCCGGAGTCAGCAGCGGCGCCGCCGACTTTATGGCGTGATAGGGGGTCAGCGCGGCATCGGAGAGCGGCGCCGCCATGACCGGATCCAGTCCGCCGAGCGGCACCAGCAGACGCGGCGAAGGGATCAGCATGTACTCGGCCATGCCGCCATCCAGGCCAAGCCCGCCGCCATAGCTCGGAATCTCGGCGTGGTTTTCGCAATAATTTTCGGCCGAGGTCTGGCAGGTACGGCAGCGCCCGCAGCCCCAGGGGCCATACACTGCTACCGCATCGCCTTCCTTCCAGCCCTTTACGCCCTCGCCAAGCGCAGCAACGTAACCGGCGTTTTCATGGCCCAGCGTAAACGGAGTCCGATTGAACCCCATGTCGTGATCCAGCACATGCAGATCCGAGTGACACACTCCGGCGCCCGCGATCTTCAGTAGTATCTGACCAGCGGCTGGCGTCGGGGTTTCTATATCGACGATTTCTGGCGCGCGACCGGGAGCAATGAAGCGGATGGCTTTCATGGGATCTCCTTAGTATCGAGGTTGCCAGCGGATCCCTGGCGATCGTCAGGCCCGTAGGGCTCGATCCGGGAAGCGTAGGCAGCTAGCCTCTCATGATTGATGTGCCTTGAGAAGCCCCCAGCCCATCCGTGGTATCACGTAGACGGGGCACTGCGCGCGCGGTTACTTGCCGATGCAGAAGCTGGAAAATATCCGTCCCAGCAGATCGTCGCTGCTCACTTCTCCCGTGATCTCCCCCAGGGCACGTTGCGCCAGCCGCAGTTCCTCGGCAGCGAGGTCCCCGGCATTCGCCTCTTCCAGTTGCTTCAGTCCGAGAGCAATGAAATCAGTCGCGGCGCGAAGGGCATCGAGGTGACGGCGGCGGGCAATGAATCCGCCCTGCTCGGATCCGGCATAGTTCGCACTGGCTTTCAGGTGCCGCTCCAGCAGCTCGATACCGGCCCCGGTGCGGGCAGAGAGGTGTACATGCGTGTTCCCGTCCCGGTCTTCGAGAATGTGGGGCTCGATGCCGGTCAGGTCGCACTTGTTGTGTACAAAGGTCATCGGAGTTTCGCTATTGAAGGGCAATGCGGCAGCATCATTCGATGCGTCCGAATCGCTGTCATCGATCACCAGCAGGATCTGATCCGCGCGGGCGATTTCCCGGTGCGCGAGATCGACGCCCATGCGCTCGATTGGATCATCGCTGTCGCGCAGACCTGCGGTGTCGATGATGTGCAGGGGCAAACCATCGATCGAGATGTATTCACGCAGCACATCGCGCGTGGTGCCCGGAATATCGGAAACGATCGCCGCCTGGCGCCGGGACAGACGGTTGAGAAGACTGGATTTTCCCGCATTGGGTCGGCCGGCGATGACGACGTGTAGGCCTTCCCGCAGCACACATCCCTGGCGCGCCTCCACAGCTAGGGCGTCGAGTTGATCGAGCAGGTCGTGGAACCGCTGATGCAGCGCTTCATCGGCGAGAAAGTCGATCTCCTCTTCGGAAAAGTCGATGGCAGCCTCGACATATACCCGCAGCTCGGTGAGTGCATCGACGATGCCGCTGACGCGCGCCGAGAATTCGCCCTCGAGCGAACGCATGGCCGAACGCGCGGCGGCGCGCGAGCCGCTGTCGATGAGATCAGCCACCGCTTCGGCCTGCGCGAGATCGAGCCGGTCGTTCAGGAATGCGCGTTCCGAGAACTCGCCCGGCCGCGCGGGCCGCGCCCCAAGCGCGAGCAGACGCTCCATCAGCATATCCAGCACGACGGGTCCGCCGTGCCCCTGGAACTCCAGCACATCTTCGCCGGTGTAGGAATTCGGTGCGGAAAAGTACAGGGCGATGCCGCGATCGATGGCGCTGCCATCGCTATCACGGAACACGCGATACTCCGCGCGCCGCGGCACCGGGTCCCGACCAAGCACTTCCCGCGCTATGGCGCGCACGGCGGGACCGGACACACGCACGATGCCGATACCCCCCCGGCCAGGCGGGGTGGCGATGGCGGCAATGGTATCGATCAGAAGCTCGGGTTTCATATCACCGGCATCGGTTGCGAACGCACAGGCCCGGACGACGGAACACGGCTGCCCGGGCGGTACCAGAATCTGTCCATGAGAAAATGATAGCGAGGGGCGCGCCGCCATTCATGATGCACGATCACGGCGCTCCCGCGGGACGTCCCAAAGGAAAAGGGCCGCAGCAGCGGCCCTGGTTTCAACCCTTGTGATGCGCAGTGCGCGCTTCGTCGTGCTGCTTTTCGATTTTGCGCGTGATGTACCACTGCTGCAGGATGGACAGCACGCTGTTGACCAGCCAGTACAGCACCAGCCCCGCCGGGAAGAAGGCGAAGAAAAGCGTGAACACGAAGGGCAGCACTTTCAGCACCTTCGCCTGGACCGGATCCGGCGGCGGCGGGTTGAGCGACTGCTGTACGTACATGCTGACACCCATCAGCAGCGGCAGCACATAGTACGGATCACGGATGGACAGATCCTGGATCCAGAGGATGAACGGCGCCTGACGCAATTCCACGCTCTCGAGCAACACCCAGTACAGCGCGATGAACACCGGAATCTGAACCAGACTGGGGAGACAGCCGCCGAGCGGATTGATCTTCTCCTTCTTGTACAACTCCATCATCGCCTGACTCATGCGCTGGCGGTCATCGCCGTAGCGTTCCCGGATCTGGGTGATCTTGGGCGTGACGCGACGCATATTGGCCATCGAGCGGTAGCTGGTTTCGGACAGCTTGTAGAACACCAGCTTGATGAGGAAGGTGAGAATGACGATCGACCATCCCCAGTTGCCAATCAGCTTTTCGATCTGACGCAGCAGCCAGAACAGCGGCTGCGCCAGAATGGTCAGCATGCCGTAGTCGACGGTGAGCTTGAGCGTATCGGAAATGGCGCCGAGCGTTTCCTGGTCTTTCGGCCCGACGAACAGGCGGTTGGAGAACACCGCCGTGTCTCCGGCTGCCACTTGCGTCGCTTCGCTGGTGCGCATGCCGAGCACATAGGGACGCGCATCGGGGGACTTGGTGTAATAGACCAGAGGCTGCTCGGAATCCGGCAGCCAGGCGCCAAGGAAGTAATGTTGAATAATTGCAGCCCAGCCACCCTGGACCTCACGCTGCAGATCGGCGTCGTCCATATCGTCGAAGCTGATCTTCTGATAGCGCGTCTCGGGCGTGCTGATCACGCCGCCGGTATAGGTATAGATGAACCAGGAGCCTTCCTGATCCGTGGGGCGGGTACGCTGGAGCTGATGATAGGCGTAAGCGCTCCAGGGCTCGGCGCTGCGGTTCTCGACGATGTGTTCTACATCGATCAGATAGCTGCCGGGACGGAAGCGGTACACTTTGGTGACACGCAGACCTTCCGCAGTCTCCCAGATCAGCGGTACGCGCAGTTCCGAAGCGCCGGGCGCCAGACGGTACGAGGTTTGCTCCGCCGTGTACTGGGCATAGTGATCCGGCGCCGGTCCGTCACGCGACAGCAGTCCGCTCTGGGCGATGAAGATACGCTGACCGCGATCTTCCATCAGGGGAAAGGGCTGCTCGGGATCCTTGGTGGATACCGGATAGTCCTTCAGCAACACTTGGCGAAGATCACCTCCAGCGGTGTCGATCTCCACCTGCAGCACGTCGGTTTCGACGGTGATGCGCGTGCTGCGGCTGAGCGCCTCGGGCGTCGGCGGCGGCAGCTCGGGAGCGGCGCCGATGGAGGGCTGGGCCTCAGGGGACGTCGTCCGCTCCTGCGGCGCAATGGGCACATCGGCGGGGGCGCTGATTTCGGTGGACGGAGCTGACTCACGACCCGAGCCGTGATCGGCTACCCAGGCCTGCCAGATCAGCAGAAGTACGACCGACAGGGCGAAGAAGAGAAGAATGCGCTGGCTATCCAAGACTCAATCCTTGCGTTCTGGAACCGGATCGATTCCGCCTTCGTGCCAAGGGTGGCAACGGCACAGGCGCCTGACGCCGAGCCAGCCACCGCGCAGCACGCCGTGGCGGGCGAAGGCTTCTTCCATATAGTGCGAGCAGCTGGGATGGAAACGGCAGCTGGCGCCGAAGAAGGGGCTGACGCCGTAGCGATAGGCACGCAACAGCAGAGTCAGGATCGTCCGCATGATTCGACCTGGTTCAGGAGATTTTCAACGGTCGCGCGCAACTCCGCGGCTGATTTCTCGCCCAAGCCGGGTTGACCGAGAAAAACGAGATCCAGTCCACCCAGCGTGTTCCTGCGCGTCCTGAAAACTTCCCGGATCGCGCGTTTGATGCGATTGCGCGTTACCGCGCGCGGACTGCACTTGCGTGATATCGCGATGCCAAGACGTGGATGACCGAGATCATTGGCGCGGACATACAAGACGAGCCCGCCGGCAGACCGCTTTCGAGCACGCTGAAATACATGCCGGAAATCACGCGGTGTGAGCAGCCGATGTGATTTCGGGTAAGCGTTTCCGCCTGTGACCAATACGGTCGAACGACCTTAGGCGCTGAGCCGCACCCGCCCCTTCGCACGACGGCGGCTGAGAACAGCGCGACCGTTCGCGGTCTGCATGCGCGCCCTGAATCCGTGAACCCGCTTGCGTCTCAAGACGCTGGGTTGATACGTCCTTTTCATGATACGGCCGAACCCTAGATGATTTCTTCAGGAAAGTCAGCTCATTGCTGACCCGAAACGAAGGCGGAAACGTACCAACTTTCAACGATGGTGTCAATGATCCTTCAACCGGACGAGGTATGGATTAGGGTACGGAAGAGGTATACACTTCCGGACTCACCCGCACTACCGCTCACACTCTGCGTTACGAGGACAGGGAGTTTTTTCTGTGGAAAGTCCGCTCTGGAAAAAATGCCTGGATCACCTCGAGAGCGAACTGACCGCGCAGCAATTCAATACCTGGATCCGCCCTTTACAGGCAATCGAGGATGAATCCACCCTGCGCCTGCTGGCGCCGAACCGCTTCGTCCTGGACTGGGTCAATGAGCGCTTCCGGGATCAGATCACCGAGATCACGTCACGGCTGCGCGATGGCTCAGGGCTGGAGGTCAGCCTCGAGGTGGGCAGCAATGAAAGCGAGGTTCGCAGCGAACCTCGGGAACAACCGGCCGTGGCCGTCGCCGTCGCGTCTGTCGCCGGCGGATTCCAGTTCGGGCACGGCAATGAGTTTTCTCGCCAGAGCGATCGGAAGGACGTGCGTCATGTTCGCGGTCTGCAGCCGGAATTCACCTTCGAGAACTTCGTCGAAGGTAAATCGAACCAGCTCGCGCGCGCCGCATCGGTGCAGGTTGGTGAGAACCCGGCCATCGCCTATAACCCGCTGTTCATTTACGGGGGAGTGGGGCTAGGCAAGACTCACCTCATGCACGCCATCGGCAATCTCATGATCGAGCGAGATCCAGGGGCCCGCGTGGTGTACGTTCATTCCGAACGCTTCGTAGGTGACATGATCAAGGCATTGCGTCACAACGCAATGAATGAATTCAAGCGCTACTACCGCTCGGTGGACGCGCTGCTCATCGACGACATTCAGTTCTTCGCCAACAAGGAGCGCTCGCAGGAAGAATTCTTCCATACATTCAACACCTTGATCGAGGCCCAAAGCCAGATCGTGTTGACTTGCGACCGCTATCCCAAGGAGGTTGGAGGGCTCGAGGAAAGGCTGAAATCGCGCTTTGGCTGGGGTCTCATCGTTTCCATCGATCCGCCGGAGCTTGAAACCTGCGTTGCCATTCTCAAAGGCAAGGCGGTTCAGGCCGGGGTCGATCTGCCGGACGAGGTCGCATTCTTCATCGCCAAGCGCATTCGCTCCAACGTGCGCGAACTCGAGGGTTCACTGCGTCGCGTAATCGCCAGCTCGCGCTTTACCGGCCAGCCGATTTCGATCGAACTCGCCCGCCAGGCGCTCAAAGACCTGCTCGCCTTGCAGGATAAGCTGGTCACCATCGAAAATATCCAGCGAACAGTTGCGGAATACTGCAAGATTCGTTATGCGGACTTGTTGTCGAAGCGGCGTTCGCGTTCGGTCGCGCGTCCGCGGCAGATCGCCATGGCGCTCTCCAAGGAGCTGACCAAGCACAGTCTGCCGGAGATCGGCGAAGCTTTCGGCGGCCGGGACCACACCACGGTGCTGCACGCGTGCCGCAAGATCGCCGAACTGCGCAAGACCGATACGCGCACTAACGAGGATTACACGAACCTCCTGCGCATGCTGACAACGTGAGGATAATAGCGCTCAAAACCTGTGGATAACTTTTGATGATCCGGAGAGGCCAAATTCATCAACAACTCATCCACAGGTTGACGGGGTATCAGTACAGTACGAGCCAACAAGGCTAATGCTTGTCAACGGATTGATAAATAAAAGAAATTTTTTTTTGTACACGGAAAGGCAACTTGCCTGTAAATACGACCGGTTAATTAAAAGATAAAGAAATGAAATTTACTGCGTCCAGGGAAACACTGCTCAGGCCGCTCCAGATGGTGAGCGGTATCGTGGAACGCCGTCAGACGCTGCCCATTCTTGGTAACGTGCTGCTGCGCGTATCGCCAGGAGAATTGAGTCTGACCAGTACGGATCTCGAAATCGAGATGCGAACCGAGGTAAGCGTAGAGGGAGGGGAAGCGGGAGAGACCACCGTTCCGGCCCGCAAGTTCCTGGATATCTGTCGGTCGCTGGCCGATGGCACGATGCTCGAGTTCACGCTCGGGAATGAGCGCGCGACCTTGCGCGCCGGCAAGAGCCGATTCGTTCTGTCGACGCTTCCTGCCGCCGAGTTCCCTGGGATCGAAGTGAGCAGCGAGGCGGCGCGTTTCACCGTACCGCAGAAGGTTTTGCGTAATGGCATCCAGAAGACGCAGTTCGCGATGGCGCAGCAGGATGTCAGGTATTACCTGAACGGCATGCTCATGGAAGTCGTGGGTGAAAGAGTCAATCTCGTCGCTACCGATGGTCATCGACTGGCTCTGTGTCGGCTGGGGATATCTGAAAAAATCCAGAAAGATCAAAGCGTTATAATCCCTCGGAAGGGGGTTCAGGAGCTCTCCCGTCTGCTTGCCGAGTCGGAGGGTGACGCCGAGCTCGTGCTGGGTTCCAACTTCATCCAGGTGAACACCCCCGAGATGCGCTTCACCTCGAAGCTCATCGACGGCCGCTTCCCGGATTATCTGAACGTCATCCCGAGCAACGGTACCCGTTCTGCAGTGTGCGAGCGTGAACCGCTGCGCCAGGCGCTCAGCCGAGTATCGATTCTTTCCAACGAGAAGTACCGCGGCGTTCGTTTGCGCTTTGGCGGGGATGTGCTGCGCATATTTGCGCACAACCCCGAGCAGGAGGAGGCTGAGGAAGAGCTTGCCGTTGATTTCTCCGGCGACGAGCTGGAGGTCGGTTTCAATGTCACCTATCTTCTCGATGCTTTGGGGGCCTGTGAGGGTGACCAGGTTTGGCTATCACTCGTGGATGCCAACAGTTCCTGTCTGATTCACGGTGTGGGTGATCAGGATTCCAAACACATCGTCATGCCCATCCGGCTGTGATGACCGCGGGAATCCCGGCGACGGGATAGTCGCCGGGTGACCGTCGAGCACGGAGCCGTCTTTTGAAGCTGATACGATTGCGCGCGACGGGGCTGCGCAATCTGGAGGATCTGGATCTGCGCCCCGGTCCAGGCATCACGGTTTTCCATGGTGCCAATGCGAGCGGGAAAACCAGCCTGCTCGAAGCCATCCATATCCTTTCCTGCGGAAAGTCGTTTCGCACGGCGCAGCTCGCCAAGGCTATTCAATACGAAAAGGAGAGTACCCAGGTCTTTGGCGAGCTGGAAACCCCGGCTGGTTCGATCCCGCTGGGGATCGAGTTCACTCGTGAGCAGGGGCTGAGGCGAATGCGCGCAGCCGGCGCTTCAGTGCCACGGTTGTCAGACTTTGCGTCGTTCATGCCTTTGGTGACGATTCATCAGGAAAGCCATCGCCTGTTGTCCGGTGGGCCGCAGTACCGCCGGCAGTTCGTCGATTGGGGCTTGTTCCACGTGGAACAAGCTTTCATGCCGGTATGGCAGCGCTATCGCCGTGCGCTCAAGCAGCGGAATGCGCTTCTGCAGAGAGGTGGCGGCGGTTTGTCGGCGTGGAACCAGGAGCTTGCCGCCAGTGGCCAGGAGATCGACCGTATGCGTCGGCAGATGCTCGCGACGTTCATCCCGCAGTTTCAGCGGATGACGGACCTTTTAGGTGGAGCGAGCGGCATCGAGCTGATTTATCGCGGTGGATGGCGAGACGGTACAGATCTGGAGCAGGTGCTTCAGGAGGCACTCGAAGGGGATTCTGCCTGCGGTTATACCCGTCATGGGCCGCATCGCGCTGATATCGAATTTCGGCGCGGGAGGGCGGCGGCGCGGGACGATCTCTCACGGGGGCAGCTGAAAACGCTGGTCTGTGCGGCGGCCATGGCGCAGGCGATGACATTCATCAGCGCTACCGGCCGGAAGGTCATTCTGTTGATCGATGATCTGACCGCGGAGCTCGACGATGCACATAGCCGCCGGCTCCTGGATCGCATTGCCGAGATGGACCTGCAAACCTTTATTACCGGTGCGGAAGACCGCTTGCTCGGCTTGGCAAAACCCTATGACCCCAGCGTGTTCCACGTGGAACGTGGGAAGATCGGGGAAGTGTTATAATACCCCGTCAATATCGGGGCGGAGAAGCGAATGGAAGAGGTTCAGAGTTACGATTCGTCCAGGATCAAAGTCTTGCGTGGACTGGATGCGGTCCGCAAGCGACCCGGGATGTATATCGGTGATACCGACGACGGAACCGGTCTCCACCACATGGTTTTCGAGGTGGTGGACAATGCCGTGGACGAAGCCCTGGCGGGGTTCTGTACGGATATCTCCGTTACCATCCATTCCGATAACTCCGTTTCGGTGGTCGATAACGGCCGCGGCATCCCGGTGGACATCCATCCCGAAGAAGGGCGTTCCGCCGCCGAAGTCATCATGACCGTCCTTCATGCTGGCGGAAAGTTCGACGACAATTCATATAAGGTATCCGGCGGCCTGCATGGCGTCGGTGTTTCCGTGGTCAACGCCCTCTCCGAAGAGTTGACGCTGACCATCAAGCGTGGCGGAAAGATTTATCAGCAGGTCTATCGTCTGGGTGAACCGCAGGCGCCGTTAGCTGAAATAGGTGCCACCACTGAAACGGGAACCACGGTTCGCTTCAAGCCCAGCAGCGAGATTTTCTCCGACACCGAATTTCACTATGACATCCTGGCAAAGCGCCTGCGCGAACTCTCGTTCCTGAATAACGGGGTACGGATTCGCATCGCCGACGAACGCCATGATCGTCAGGACCTGTTCTCTTACGAAGGCGGGATCCGCGCCTTCGTGGAACATCTGAATCGCAACAAGACCCCGGTGCATCCGACGATCCTGCACTTCAGTGCCGAACGCAACGGCATCATGGTCGAGATCGCGATGCAGTGGAACGATTCATACCAGGAAAATATTTTCTGTTATACCAATAACATATCGCAGCGAGACGGCGGTACCCACTTGGTGGGTTACCGCAGTGCCCTGACTCGCACGCTCAACCACTACATCGAGAGCGAGGGTCTGGCGAAGAAGGCCAAGGTCAATCCTGCGGGTGACGATGCGCGCGAGGGTTTGACCGCGGTCATATCGGTCAAGTGCCATGATCCAAAGTTCTCCTCGCAGACCAAGGAAAAACTGGTGTCTTCCGAGGTTCGGCCAGCGGTCGAGTCGCTGGCCGCAGAGAAGCTGCAGGAATTCCTCCTCGAGAGGCCCGCTGAAGCCCGGGCAATTACGGGCAAGATCGTCGATGCGGCCCGTGCACGCGAAGCCGCGCGCCGTGCCCGCGAAATGACGCGTCGCAAGGGCGTGCTCGATGTTGCCGGTTTGCCCGGCAAACTGGCGGACTGCCAGGAAAAGGATCCCAAGGTTTCCGAACTGTTTCTGGTCGAGGGCGACTCGGCCGGTGGTTCGGCCAAGCAGGGGCGTGATCGCCGCTATCAGGCTATCCTGCCCCTGAAGGGAAAAATACTGAATGTTGAAAAAGCTAGGTTTGACAAAGTGTTATCGTCGACCGAGATCGGTACGCTGATAACCGCGCTCGGCTGCGGCATCGGCAAGGACGACTACAATCCGGACAAGCTGCGCTACCACCGCATCATCATCATGACGGACGCGGATGTGGATGGGTCACACATTCGTACGCTTCTTCTTACTTTCTTCTACCGGCAGATGCCGGAGCTGATCGAGCGCGGCCACATCTACATTGCGCAGCCACCTCTGTATAAGGTAAAGCGCGGCAAACAGGAGCGCTACGTCAAGGATGATGCCGAACTGAACGAACTGCTGCTCCAGCACGCCATCGAAGGCACGCGGCTGCATGTATCCGCAGACGTTCCGCCGATCAGCGAACAGGCCCTGGAGTCGCTCGCCAGGTCTTACATGGCGGTGATGAACACCATTCGCCGCATATCCCGGCGCTGGAATGCCAACGTACTGGAGCAACTCATCTATATGCCGGCGCTGGAGGTCGAACAGCTCGGCGCGGGTGGTGAGGAAATCAGCCGTTGGACGGATCTCCTGCAGGAGCGTCTGGAGCGTCGTCTCGTCGCCGAAGGTTTGCGCTACGAGGTGAAGGCTGACGCGGGCGCCATCGTCGTCACCGAATATCTCCATGGTCTGGCAAATGAGTGTCGTCTTGGTGCCGACTTCTTCTCGTCGGGCGAGTACCGTTCGATGCAGCAGCTCGGGAGCCAGCTCGATGGCCTCATCAGTGAAGGCGCCAGGGTGCAGCGCGGCGAACGGCGCCGCGAAGTCACCAGTTTCGAGCAGGCTTTCGAATGGATGATGGAGGAAGCCAAGCGCGGACAGCAGATCCAGCGCTACAAGGGCCTTGGTGAAATGAATCCTGAGCAGCTATGGGAAACGACGATGAATATCGAGACCCGTCGTCTGCTGCAGGTTCAGGTAGAGGACGCGGTTGCCGCCGACGAAATCTTCACCACACTGATGGGAGACCAGGTCGAACCCCGTCGCGAGTTCATCGAGCGTCACGCCCTTTCGGTGGCCCATCTCGACGTCTGAACCGGGGACCCGATCTGCCAGTGAACTCCCGCTGGCGGATCGGATCCCTTTATTCACCGCATTTCAGTAGCGCGACCACCGGCGTATTGGTCCCTCGCCTCCTTAACCGAGCTCACTCGAGCGCCGCGCGCAGGGCGCCGAGCAATCCGACACGCGGGTTGATGATGACGGCGACCGGAATCGCGCCGGCGAGGTGCGCCATCTTGCCCTTGTCGTTGAATGCGGTAATGAAGCGGTCATTCTCGGTCATGGCGCTGAGGATGTGTGTGGCGATCCCTCCGGAGATGAACATGCCACCATACGGCAGCGTCACCAGTGCCAGGCTGCCCGCGTGTGCGCCGTATATCGAAACGAACACATCGACCGCCTCCCGCGCCAGGCCATCTCGATGCTGGAACGCGAAGCGCGATACCGCAGCGGCGAAATCCTCATCCGCCATCTCCCGGCCCAGCTCCTCGAGGATGCGCGAAGGTTCCCGCTCGGCAAGAAAGCGATAGATCCTGGACAAACCCGGACCCGACAGCACATGTTCCACTGAGACACTGCTTCCGTAGCGGTCCTCCAGCCATTCGTGCAGCTCCCGCTGCAGCGCGCCGCGGGGCGCAAAATCGGCGTGACCTGCCTCGGAAGGGATTGCCGCATAGCCGTCACCGGTACGTACCAGCTGCGCAAATCCGAGCCCGGTTCCCGCACCGATGATCGCGCGGTTGCCATCGACGACCCGATTGCCCAGCTGAAGCTGATGGAGGTCGTCTGGCCCGAGCACCGCTACGCCAAAGGCCTGAGCCTGAAAATCATTGATGAGCACGAAGCTGGTTCCGAAGCGCGATTCCAGCGCATCCGCGTCGATTCTCCAGCCGACATTGGTGACATGGGCAGTTCTGCCATCGGCATCGATCGGACCCGCCACCGCCAGGCAGACCCGATCGGGGCGCTGGCTGAGCGGTGCCATGTAATCGGCGATGAGATCCTCGAGCTCGGTGAATCCCGAGCTGGGATAACGCCGCTCATCGATCAGGCGTAAACCGCCAGCGGTCGGCTCCCCCAGCGCGATATGTGTTTTGGTGCCGCCGATGTCGGCACCGAGCACCATCATGTCCGTGACTCCCGCTCGATGCCCGCCGCCGCCGCTTCATCCAGAAACCATTCCACGCCGTTCTCCGGTCGCAGCAGCTGCGCCGGATAAGCCCCCGAATCGTCTCCGTCGATCACCCGGGCGATGATTTCTGCCTTTCCCGCTCCGGTGGCGAGCACGCCCACCCGCCGCGCGGCGTTGATCAGGGGAAGGGTCAGGCTGATGCGCCAGCTGGCGAGCTTGGGCACCCATACGGCGGCGACCAGATCGCCACGCCGCCCCAGAATATCGGTGTCAGGGAACAGCGAGGCTACATGACCATCGGTGCCGATGCCGAGCAGGACCAGATCGAGCGCCGGGACCGAGCCCGATGCAGCCGCTACGGTGCGACGCAGAACATCCTCGTATTCGCGTGCCGCCAGTGAGGGGTCGATCTCGCCACGCATCCGATGAATGCGCTCGGCATCGACTGCGATGTGCGACAGCAGCGTCTCGCGGGCCATGCGATAGTTGCTGTCTGGGTGATCAGGCGGAACGCAGCGTTCGTCGCCGAACCAGAAATAATGCCGGCTCCAGTCGATATGCCGGCTCCAGAGCGGACTGGCGAGCGCTTCATAGAGCGCACGTGGTGTCGAACCGCCGGCAAGCGCAACGTGACAGACCCCGCGCTCCCGGATGGCTGCCGATGAAACCGCCTCCCACCATGCAGCGGCCGCCTGAACGGCTGCTTCCGTGTCACTGGCGATGTGGACTTCGTTGCGGCGGTTCATGCCTCGGGTCTCCCGCGTCCCTCGTCCGGCTTGCCTGCTTCGTCGCGCGGAGACCATAATGGTCACGCGACGCCGTTCATTATATCTCGCGTCGTGTCGGCAGCGGTTGACGTCTGTCGATGACGGCCCGCCGGATTTCGGGCCAGCCAAGGGGGGATAATTGATGTCTTGGTGGATATGGCTCACGGTAACCGGCGTCGGCGGCGCCGTGCTTGGTTACTTCATCGGCCGGCTGGGCAGCGCCGGTGTGAAACGCTCCCTGCAACTTGATCAGGATCTGCGCGAAACCCGCCAGGAACTGGAACGCTATCGCAACAGTGTGGTCGAGCACTTCACCACGACAGCGCAGCTCGTCAACCGGCTGACGGATGATTATCGCGCCGTATATCAGCATCTGGCGCGCGGGGCGCAGGAACTGACCGGCGGCCGGACGCCCCAGCTCGAGGCGTTGAGTCCAAAGGCGCGTCAGGTCGAGCATGTGGCTTCACCACCGCCCCTGGTTGATGAATTTCTCGACGATTCGCCCAACGATGAGCCCTCTGTTCGCCGGGAACCGGAACTGAATCCTCCGCGGGAGCGGAAGGAGGAAGCTGTGGCCGCGGAAGGCTGGTACGATGACGCCGCGCCCGGCACCGAGGTGCCGGACTACGCGCGCGAGGAACGAAAGACGGGGTCCTGAGTCCGCGCTGCCGGCGTTTTTTCCAGCACCAGGAAGCGATACGGCCACTCCGCGCCCTGGTGCTCGTGGCGTTCGATCTCGCGCCATTCGTCACCGAAAACCGGAAACATCGCATCGCCGTCGAAGTCGTGGTCGATCACGGTCAGATAGATGCGGTCTGCCTGAGTCAGCGCCTGCGCGTACACCTCGGCACCTCCAATCACCATGATCTCGGGAGCGTCGGCACAGTCCGACAAGGCCTCTTCCAGGCTGGCGTGGACCGTGAAGCCTGCTGGCGCCTCGTAATCTTGCTGACGTGTAATGACCAGGTTGCGCCGCTCCGACAGCGGGCGCCCCAGTGACTCGCAGGTCTTGCGTCCCATGATCACCGGCTTGCCGATCGTCAGCGCGCGAAAGTGACGCAGGTCCTCCGGCAGGCGCCAGGGCAGAGCTCCATCCCTCCCGATGACACGGTTGCGTGCCATCGCCGCAATGAGCGAAATCATGATCAGACCGCGACCGGCGCCTTGATCGCCGGATGGCACTCGTATCCTTCGAGGGTGAAATCCTCATAGACGAAATCGAACAGGTCGCGGCGGGAAGGATTGAGCCTCATATGTGGAAGCGGCAGCGGGTCGCGGGCGAGCTGTGTATCGGCCTGTTCGAGATGGTTCAGGTACAGGTGGGCATCGCCCAGTGTATGGATGAACTCCCCGGCCTGCAGCCCGGTGACCTGGGCGATCATCTGCGTCAGCAGGGCATAGGAGGCGATGTTGAACGGCACGCCGAGAAATACGTCGGCGCTGCGCTGATAGAGCTGGCATGACAGCCGGCCGTCCGCGACATAGAACTGGAACAGGAGATGACAGGGCGGCAGGGCCATCTGCTCGATATCGGCGACGTTCCAGGCGCTGACGATCAGGCGTCGGGAATCGGGGTTGTTCCTGATCTGGTCGACGACGGCTGAGATCTGATCGATGTGGCGGCCATCGGCAGTCGGCCAGGCGCGCCACTGGCAACCATAGACCGGACCCAGTTCGCCCTGCTCATCGGCCCACTCATCCCAGATGGTGACGCCGTGCTCGCGTAGATAGGCGATATTGGTATCTCCCTTGAGGAACCACAGCAGCTCGTGAATGATGCTGCGCAGGTGCACCTTCTTGGTGGTCAGCAGCGGGAAGCCCGCGCCCAGGTCGAACCTCATCTGATGGCCGAATACACTGAGCGTGCCGGTCCCGGTGCGATCTTCCTTGCGGGTGCCGTGCTCCCGGATGTGGCGGAGCAATTCCAGATACTGCTTCATCAGGGTTTCCCTCCCGAGACTGTCCCGGCCCGATGGGCCAGGGTCAGCAGAACGATTCCCGCGACGATCATCGGCAGAGACAGCAGCTGTCCCATGGTGAGCCAGTTTCCGGCAATGAAGCCAAGGTGATCGTCGGGCATGCGGGTGAACTCAACCAGAAAGCGCAGACTGCCGTAGCCGGCGAGAAACAGGCCGGATACGGCCATCACGGGGCGCGGCCGTCTCGAATAAAGCCACAGCAACACAAACAGCACCGCTCCTTCGAGCAGCGCCTCATAGAGTTGTGAGGGATGGCGCGGCAGACCGCCGGCGCGCGGGTCCGAAAACACCATTGCCCAAGGCACTTCACTGACGCGGCCCCAGAGCTCGCCGTTGATGAAGTTGCCGATACGGCCGGCGCCGAGACCGATTGGCACCAGCGGTGCTGCAAAGTCCGCGACCTCGAAAAAACGCTTGCCGGTGCCGCGGGCGAACAGCGCCATGGCGACGATGGCGCCGAGCAGGCCGCCGTGAAAGGACATACCGCCTTCCCAGATGCGCAAGGCCCGCAGCGGCTCGGCGATGACCGCTTCCAGATCGTAGAACAGCACGTAGCCGATTCTGCCGCCAATGACGGCGCCGAGCGCCCCATAGAACACCAGGTCGGAGACCAGACGCGCATCCCATCCGCTGCCGGGAACCGCGCGGCGCCGGCCGAGATACCAGGCGGCGACGAAGCCGATCAGGTACATCAGTCCGTACCAGTGTACGCTGATCGGGCCGATGGTGACGGCGACAGGATCGATGGCAGGATGCTTCAACACGATGGCGACCAGTATAGCTCGGCGAGTGAGGACTCAGGCCTGGCCGACGTGCACGATGAAAGTCTTCAGATAGTCGGTTTCAGGAATCGCGGGATGCACCGGATGGTCCGGACCCTGGCGATGCTGTTCGAGAATGCGCAGATGCCGTCCGGCACGGTTCCCTTCCAGGCGAATCAGATCGCGCAGTTCGTCGGCCGCCAGATGGAACGAGCACGAGGCGGTGATGAGTACGCCGCCGTCACCGAGCAGGCGCAAGGCGGCCCGGTTGATGCGCCGGTAGGCGCTGATTCCCGCCTTCACGTCCTTGCGCCGCTTGATGAAGGCCGGCGGATCGACGATCACCAGGTCGAAGCGCTCGCCGGCCTCCGCCAGCTCGGCCAGAACCTCGAAAGCATCGCCACGCACGCTGCGTACGCGGGCCTCCATGCCGTTGAGCGCGGCGTTGCGATGCAACTGATCGAGTGCCGCCTGAGATGAATCCACGCACAGCACCTCCCTGGCGCCTGCCGCCGCGGCCTGGATGCCCCAAGCGCCGGCGTACGAAAAGACGTCGAGCACGCGGGCCTCGCGGGCATAGAACGGGAGCCGCGAGCGTCCCAGCCGGTGATCGAAGAACCAGCCCGTTTTCTGTCCCGAAACCACGGGGACCTCGAATCGACAGCTGTTTTCCTCTATCTGGACCAGCTCAGGCGCGCCGGGCGGCGCCTCCACGTATGCCTCGAGCCCCTCAAGGGTCCGGATCGCCGTGTCATTGCGCCAGACCAGGGGTAGCGGGCCAAGCGCATCACGAAGCGCCGCGCTGATCTCCTCACGCCGGCACTCCATGCCGGCGGTAGTGATTTGCCCCACCAGCAGTTCCCCGAAGCGATCGACTACCAGCCCGGGAAGCGCGTCGCTTTCGCTATAGACCAGCCTGTAGTACGGCCGCTCGAACAGACGTCCGCGCAGCGCCTGGGCCTGCCGTACCCGCTCGGCGATCAAGGCAGCGTCCAGGTGGATACCGGGCTCGCGCGCATATAGGCGGGCGCAGATCAGGGAGTGCGGGTTGACGTAGGCTGACCCTAGCGGCCGGCCGCGGCTGTCCCTCACCACGGCGATTTCACCGGCCTGGAACCCGGTGAGCGGCGTGGCAGCCACGTCCACCTCGTTGCTGAAAATCCAGGGATGCCCTGCCAGCAGGCGACGTTCTTCATTTTTCTTGAGTTGCAGGGTCTTCATAGGGCCGCGGGCGGAGTGTGGCGCGATGCGAACGATCGGCCGGGTTTATTTCGATGGCGAATCTTAGCATAATGCCCGCTTCCCGATCATGTGCGCCGCGCTCTGTCGCGACCGGGCGAAACAGGAAACCCCGGCACCGGATCGACGAACATCGAGAAATCCCCGCGCCGTCACGGCGCAACGCAAGCGGAGAAACAGTTGATGGCCACTTTAGGCGAAACGATCACCCAGTTCATCACCCAGGAACAGAGGCGCGTCGGCGGAACTGGCGACTTCACCGCCATCCTCAACGATACGGTGACAGCGTGCAAGGCGATCGCCAATGCCGTCAACAAAGGCGCGCTCATCGGTGTGCTCGGCAGCGCCGGCCAGGAGAACGTCCAGGGCGAGTCCCAGAAAAAGCTCGATGTCATTTCCAATGACATGATGATCGAGGCCAACCAGTGGGGTGGCCATCTTGCCGCCATGGCTTCCGAGGAAATGGAAGACATCTACCTGATCCCGGAAGGCTATCCGCGCGGCAAGTACCTGCTGCTGTTCGATCCGCTGGATGGCTCCTCGAACATCGATGTGAACATTTCGGTCGGTACGATCTTCTCCATCCTCCGCTGTCCGGACGGGATCACCAATCCGACCGCGGCCGATTTCCTCCAGCCGGGTACCGAGCAGGTATGCGCCGGTTACGCGCTGTACGGGCCCGCGACCATGCTGGTCATGACCACCGGTCAGGGCGTGAACGG
This sequence comes from uncultured Chromatiales bacterium, assembly GCA_964581365.1. Classification (GTDB taxonomy): domain Bacteria; phylum Pseudomonadota; class Gammaproteobacteria; order SZUA-140; family SZUA-140; genus JAITWN01. Next base: position 69,936 of record CAZOOF010000002.1, on the reverse strand, counting down.
CTTTACGCTCGATCGCAACGTCGGTGAGTTCATCCTGACGCACACCGGCATGCGCGTGCCTGAGGATACCCGCGAATTCGCCATCAACGCCTCCAACAGCCGTTTCTGGGAACCGCCGGTCCGCCGCTATGTGGACGAGTGCCTGGCCGGCAAGACCGGTCCGCGCGGCACCGATTTCAATATGCGCTGGGTGGCGTCGATGGTCGCCGAAGTCCATCGTATTCTCACCCGCGGCGGAATCTTCATGTATCCCAAGGACACCAAGGATCCGAAGAAGGAAGGACGCCTGCGCCTGATGTACGAAGCCAACCCGATGTCGTTCATCATCGAGCAGGCCGGCGGCGTCAGCTCAACCGGCCGCGAACGCATCATGGAAATCCAGCCGCGCGAGCTGCATCAGCGGGTCCCGGTCATCCTCGGCTCCCGCAACGAAGTCGAGCGCCTGATTGGGTATCACCAGGAAATGCTCTGAAGGATTTCCACTTCCTTTCTGTGTCATCTGAGCCACCATCCGGCTCCTTGCTCCCCCTGGACGAATGGCCTGAGCCATTCGTCCAGGGACATGGTGTCCGGCGCGCGTCGGGACTATAGTATCCGTCTGCGTCGCATACGCCTGCATCCCGATTCCCAAAGAAAAAGCCTATGAGCACTCGACGGACAGTATTGCATCAGGAACATGTGCGGCTTGGCGCGCGCATGGTGGACTTCGCGGGCTGGGACATGCCGCTGCACTACGGTTCGCAGCTCGATGAACATCGGCTGGTGCGCGAATCCGCCGGCATGTTCGATGTGTCGCACATGCAGGTCACCGATGTGACGGGTGCAGGGGCAGAAGATTTCCTGCGTCGCCTGCTTGCCAATGACGTGTCCCGGCTCGCCAGTGGCCAGGCGCTGTATTCCTGCATGCTGCGCGAAGACGGTGGTGTCATCGATGATCTCATCGTTTACCGCCTGAACGACAGGAATGAGTATCGCGTGATCACCAACGCCGGCACCCGCGAGAAGGATCTCGCTTGGATGCGGGCTGTCGCGGCCGGCTTCGATGCCGCGCTTACCGTGCGTGACGATGTAGCGCTCATCGCGGTACAGGGACCGGCTGCGCGTGACAAGGTGCATGGCGTGCTCGGTGCCGATGTCGCCGGCGTCGTCGAAACCCTCAAACCCTTTTACGCCGTGCAGGCTGGCGATCTGTTCATCGCTCGCACCGGGTATACGGGCGAGGATGGCTATGAAATCATGCTCCCTGCGAGCGACGCGCCTGCTTTCTGGCGGAGCCTTCACGAGGCCGGTGTCGCCTCGGTGGGACTCGGCGCGCGCGATACCTTGCGCCTCGAGGCCGGTATGGCGCTCTATGGTCAGGAAATGGACGAAGCGGTGAATCCGCTCGAGGCTGGCCTGGGCTGGACCATTGCCTGGGAGCCTGAAGACCGGAACTTCATCGGACGCGAGGCGCTCGAACCCTTGCGCGCCGGCACGGCGCGGACATCGAAGGGGCTGGTTCTGCTCGACAAGGGGGTTCTTCGTCCCCACCAGAAGGTCATGTTCGGCGGTCGCGAGATCGGCGAGCTCACCAGCGGCAGCTTCTCTCCGTCGCTCGGGCGCGCGATCGGTCTCGCCCGCATCGATAAGGATATCAGTGGTGACTGCATGGTCGAGGTTCGCGGCCGCCTGCTCGCCGCCCGCATCGTCACGCCGCCTTTCGTGCGGCATGGCCGGGTGCGGGTGACGATCGACTGAGATCTAACATCATTCTTGAGACAAGAGGCTGATCATGAGTGAAATTCCTTCCGACCTGAAATATACCGGCACACACGAGTGGGTCGAGGACGAAGGCGACGGCGTGGTGCGGGTCGGTATTACGGATCACGCCCAAGGCCTGCTGGGCGATATGGTCTACGTCGAGCTGCCGGAGATTGGCCGCAGCGTGGATGCCGCCGAAGAGTGCGCCGTGGTCGAATCGGTCAAGGCCGCGTCGGATGTTTACAGCCCGGTTCGCGGCGAGATCGTCGAGGTCAACGAGCTGCTGGCGGACAACCCGGATCTGGTCAACAAGGATCCTTATGGTGATGGCTGGCTGTTTCGCGTGCAGCTTGCCGAGGACGGCGATCTCGATTCACTGATGGATTCCGCGGATTACGCCGAAGCCATTGCCTCTGAATCCGACGATTGATCCCGGCATGCCTTTCATTCCTCACACGGAAGACGAAATCGCGCGGATGCTGAAGGCCGTCGGCGCGGAAGACATCGAACAGCTGTTCGATGAGATCCCGGCCGGGTTGCGCACGCGCGGACTGGAGGGCGTGCCCGCAGGTCTGTCCGAGATGGCTGTGTCGCGTCTGATGGGCGAGCGCGCCGCGGCCTGTGGCACGCCGCTGTGCTTCGTCGGCGCCGGCGCCTACGAGCATCATGTTCCCGCCGCGATCTGGGAAGTGGCGAGTCGCGGTGAATTCTACTCCGCGTATACCCCGTATCAGGCGGAAGCCAGTCAGGGGACCTTGCAGCTCATCTACGAATACCAGTCGATGATGACGCAGCTCACCGCGCTGGATGCCTCCAACGCCTCACTATACGACGGCGCATCGGCGCTCGGCGAAGCGGTATTGATGGCCGTGCGCGCGAATCGACGTTCCAAGTCGCGGCGCATCCTGCTGCCGCGCAGCGTGCATCCCGTCTACCGCAAGGTGGTCGAAGTGATGGTGGCGAGCCAGGGCATTACGCTCGAGAGCATCGACTACGATCCGCGCACCGGCACGATCGATGTTGCGTCCCTCGGCGATGAGCCGGGCGATGCCGCGGCACTGGTGATACAGCATCCCAATTTCTTCGGTGGGCTCGAGGATGTGGATGGCCTCACCGATTGGGCGCATCGCCACGGCATGCTGGTGGTGGGTGTGTGCAATCCGACTTCGCTCGCCTTGTTGCGCCCGCCGGGGCGTTGGGGTCAGGCAGGCGCGGATATCGCCTGTGGCGAAGGTCAGCCGCTGGGGATTCCGCTCGCCTCCGGCGGTCCGTATTTCGGCTACATGTGCTGTCGCATGGAGCACATCCGCCAGATGCCGGGACGTATCGTCGGCCGCACGGTGGATAGCGAAGGCCGCCAGGGTTTTGCGCTTACCCTGCAGGCGCGCGAGCAGCACATCCGCCGCTCCAAGGCGACTTCGAACATCTGTACCAATCAGGGGCTGATGGTGACTGCGGCCACGCAGTACATGGCCATGCTGGGCGCTACCGGCCTGCGTGAGGTTGCCGCCACTTCGCACGCCAATACCCGCGCCCTGCTCGAGAAGCTGAGCGCCATTCCCGGTGTATCACGCAGCTTCTACGGTCCCTTCTTCCACGAGGTCGCGGTGCGTTTCGAGAACCACAGGACCAGTGATGTCCTCGAGCGCCTGGCCGATGAGGGTATCCTCGGCGGCTATGCCCTGGGCGGCGACTACCCCGAACTCGGTGAAGCGCTGCTCGTCTGCGCGACCGAAACGCGCACCATGGAGGACATCGAGCGGTATGCCGCGGTCCTTCGCAAAGCACTGGGGCAGTGACGGAGATTCGATGGCCACGGTGACCTTGAAAGGAACGCCAGTGAAGTTGGCCGGTGAACTGCCGGCGCCAGGGACGCGCGCCCCGGACTTTGAACTCGTCGACGATGCGCTGCGCGATCGCAGACTCGCGGACTTCTCCGGCAGGCCGAAGCTCATCTATGTCGTCCCGAGTATCGATACCTCGGTTTGCGCCGCTTCGACCCGGCGTCTGAACGAGCTGGCAGCGGGGAAGAATGCGCAGGTAATCGTCGTTTCCGCCGATCTGCCGTTTGCCCAGAAGCGCTTCTGTGAGGCCGGGGATCTCAAGAACATCGTGACGCTTTCGATGATGCGTTCGCGCGACTTTGCGCGCGACTACGGTTTGCTCATCGAAGATGGTCCGCTCGCAGGCATCGCGGCTCGGGCCGTCATCGTTCTCGGAGCCGACGACCGCGTGCTCTATACCGAACTGGTGCCGGAAATTTCCCGGCAGCCTGACTACGAGGCCGCCCTGGTGGCGCTCGACAAAGTATCGGCCGACAGGAGCGGCCCCAACTGGCCATGAGTGAACTGATCTTCGAACATTCGAGCGCCGGGCGTCGCGCCCGCGCCCAGACGCCTGGTACGCTGCCGGACTGCGACGATATTCCGGCCGCCTGGCTGCGTCAGGATCCTCCGGGACTGCCAGAGGTATCCGAACTGCAGGTGGTTCGCCACTACACCCGCCTGTCGCAGAAGAACTTCTCGATCGACACGCACTTCTATCCGCTGGGTTCATGCACGATGAAGTACAACCCGCGGGCCTGCAACCGGCTGGCGAATCTGCCGGGCCTGCTCGGGCGTCATCCGCACGCGCCGGACCGCTTCAGCCAAGGATTCCTTGCATGTCTGTATGATCTGCAGGAAATCCTCAAGGCGGCGACCGGCATGAAAGCGGTGTCGCTGACGCCGATGGCGGGCGCGCAGGGCGAATTCGCCGGTGTGGCGATGATCCGTGCCTATCATCTGTCGCGCGGCGATACGCAGCGCACCGAGATCCTGGTGCCGGATGCCGCGCATGGCACTAACCCGGCTACCGCGGTGATGTGCGGCTATCGCGCGCGCGAAATCCCGACCGATGAGCATGGCGATGTTGATATCGAGGCCTTGCGCAAGGCGGTGGGGCCACAGACGGCGGGCCTGATGCTGACCAATCCTTCCACGCTCGGTGTATTCGAACGGCGCATTCGCGAGATCGCTGGGATCGTGCACGAGGCGGGAGGCCTGCTGTACTACGATGGCGCCAATCTCAACGCCATTCTCGGCAAGGTGCTGCCGGGCGACATGGGTTTCGATGTCGTGCACCTCAATCTGCACAAGACCTTTTCTACACCCCATGGCGGCGGCGGCCCAGGTTCGGGTCCGGTCGGCGTCAGCGAGCGCCTGCGGCCCTTCCTGCCTGTGCCCATGGTGACGCTGGAAGATGGCAGATATCGCTGGCTCACCGAATCGGACTGTCCGCAGACGATCGGTCGCCTGTCGGCGTTCGCCGGCAATGCGGGCATTCTGCTGCGCGCCTATGTTTACGCGCGCATGCTGGGGCGAGAAGGCATGCAGCGTGTCGCCGATTTTGCAACGCTGAACGCGAACTACATGGCGATCCGGCTGCAGCAGGCCGGATTCGAGCTTGCCTTTCCGCAGCGTCGGGCGACGCACGAATTCATCGTCACCTTGCGGCGTGAAGCCAAGCGCTACGGTGTCAACGCCATGGACTTTGCCAAGCGTCTGCTCGACTATGGCTTCCATGCGCCGACGACCTACTTTCCATTGCTCGTGCCGGAGTGCTTCCTGATCGAGCCGACCGAGACCGAAGATCCGGACACGCTGGATCGTTTCATCGAGGCGATGGTGCGTGTCCGCGATGAAGCGGAAAACGATCCGGATTGCGTCCGCCAGGCGCCGCACACTCTGCCCGTACGCCGTCTGGATGATGTTCGCGCAGCGCGGGAACTGGACGTCGCCTGGCGAGCAGGCCCCGAGGGTTGACGCTGGCGGACATGGGGGGAGGCGTGAAAGGCTGTCGCCTGCGCGCCCGGATCAAGAGGCGGTACGGCCGCTGCGACTAGAGGAGCCATAACAACGATGACCGCCCTCATCTGCGGGTCGTTTGCCTACGACTCGATCATGCTGTTTCCCGATCGTTTCAAGCGTCACATCCTGCCCGACAAGATACACATGCTGAATGTGTCCTTCATGGTGCCGCAGTTGCGCCGTGAGTTCGGCGGCTGTGCCGGCAATATTGCCTACAATCTGCGCCTGATCGGTGGCGATGGCATTGCCATGGGAACGGTGGGCAGGGACTTCGATCCCTATGCGCGCTGGATGGACGAAAACGGCATGAGCCGCGAGTTACTGCGTGTGTGTGAGGACATGTACACCGCGCAGGCGTACATTACCACCGATCTCGACGACAATCAGATAACCGCGTTTCATCCGGGCGCAATGGAGCGCGCGCACGAGAATGCCGTGCCCCGGGATCGAGGCATCACCCTGGGCATCGTTTCACCCGATGGCCGTGAAGGCATGATTCAGCATGCCAGCCAGTTTCACGAGGCGGGAATACCGTTCATCTTCGATCCGGGCCAGGGTCTGCCAATGTTCGATGGCGACGATCTGCGCCGTTTCATCGATCAGGCCGCTTACCTTGCGGTGAACGACTATGAGATGCAACTGGTGCAGGAGCGAACCGGCCTGACTCCGTCTCAGCTCGCTGAACGTCTCGAAGCCGTATTCGTTACCAGAGGCGCGGAAGGTTCGCGCATCTACACGAAAGACCGTGTCGTCGACATTCCGCCGGGCAAGGCATCGAGCGTGGTGGATCCGACCGGTTGTGGCGATGCCTATCGCGCCGGCCTGCTCTACGGCATCATGAACGGGATGGATCTGGAGACGACCGGGCGTATCGCCTCGCTCATGGGAACCACCAAGATCGAAACCGCGGGAACGCAGAATCACCGCTATACCATCGATGAGTTCCGCGACCGTTACCGGCAGACTTTCGGCGCGGCCTTCTGACTCCGCGCGGAGTCGCGTGCGATCTTGCGCGCGCCGGAGTTCGCACCGGCGCGTGCATTCGTCTCCGCTCCGGCGGGCGTTTCCAGGGGCACGTCCATGCGGCGTCCTCTGAAGATCGTTCTTCTGCTCCTGCTCCCGATTCTGACGCTGACCGCGCTGCTCTTTACTTCCTGGCTCCATACCTATCACCGCCTCACCGATGAAAAGCTGATCGCCGAGCTTGCCTTCGACGCGATCGGCGCGCGCCACTATCGTGCCAGCCTGACCACCGGGGATCTTTGCGTGACGCACACTTATGTGGTTCGGGGCGATCAGTGGCGGCTCGATGCCGAGTTCGTCAAATGGAAGTATTGGGCAACACTGCTGGGCTTCGATGCGATGTATCGCCTGGATCGCCTGGAAGGCCGTTATCGGGACAGCGTCGAGCAGAGCACGCAGCCGGTGAGCGCGCACGATCTGGTGCAGAGCACCAGCATCGATCTCGTGGCGGTCGCCGAAGCGCTGGGACGGTTCAATTTCCTGCTCGATGCGAGCTACGGGAGTTCCGTTTATCGCGAGATGGATCCCGGTCTGCTTTACCGGGTCTATCGCACCCAGTCCGGGCTCATCGTCCGCGCGGAACCGCGTATCGTTCCGGGCGGCAAGGAAACTCTGGTGATCGATATAGACCGGGACTGCGGCGCTGCGGCGAGCAGATGGACAAGAGCCGCGCGCTGGCTGGATGAGAAGCTCTGAAAACGCGGGCGGGCAGCAGCCGTGCCGGGAAGAACGGAGCCGCCCGCAAGCGTGCATTTGCGCATGCGCATGTGATCCGATTGGCGATCGACCGACGGGCGTCAGCGGCGCTTCGCGCGGGGACTACTTGAGCTGGATTACCGAATATACGCTTGCGGTGATCTGTCCGGTGCCAGGTTCGCCGACTACCGTCGCATCCTCCGCCATCGCCATCATGCGCAGCGGCCGCTGCGGCGCGCCGCTGTGATCGATGCGCAGTTGCACGATGTCATAGCCTGTAGCATCCAGGCTCGCCTGAATGAGCTCGGCGCGTTCGCGAAAGGCCTTGAGCGCCTCGGCGGTGAGCTCGTCCTCGAGCTGCGCCATGCGCGCTCGGGAAACCTGATAATCCAGTGAGCGGAGCAGCATCTGTTGCTGCTGAAGTCGTCCGAGCAGCGAGTGCAGGGCAGCGGGGTCGGCCGACTCGAGAATCAGTTCCTGTGATGCCCGCCAGCGCAGGATACGCTGGTCCTTCTGAACAGCCCACGTCCGGTAGTTTCCGGTGCTGACGCGAACTTCGCTGACGCCGCGCGCAGTGTCGAGCGCTGTGCTCATCACTGAATTGATGTCGCGGGCCAGCACGGTGGGATCGATATTCTCCCGCTCTACCACCATCACCGCGCGTGTGATTTCATTCGGAACTTCGCGCTGTACCTGGACCTGAAATTCCACCCGGTTCAGCACCTGATCACGATCATCGGCAAGCGCCGATGAGGCGCCCGGCAACAGCAATGCTGACAGCACGACTACAGCGGCAGACAGAGTTTTCATGCACTAGCTCCGAAATCGAACCCGGGATGGGCGTCGCGCCCGGCAGAACGGGTCTGCAGTACAGGCGGCGCCTTTGCCAGTTTAGCGAAAAGCGCCGAATGCCGGCAGTACAGCCGTGTCGATGCCGCCGGGAATGTCTGCTCAGTTCGACAGGGCGTGCCGCAACTCATCTTCGGTCGACGCCGCTGGCAGGCAATGGGTTCCGGCGCAGAGCCAGGCTCGCGCGCCGCGTGCCGGAACATCGCGGGTCGCCAGAATACCCGGCAAGGCGGCATCCGCTGGTATAGCGAACGCCAGCCGGTTCGGGCGATAGCTCTCGCGGCAGATCCTCTGCCATTCCCGCACGGCCTCCGATTCGCCGCGCAGGATCACCAGCTGGGGCGGATCCAGATACTCTTCGAGCGCATCCAGCATGGCATTGTGGGCATAGGCGAGCTCGGATACTTCCGGCCATGCGGCGTGGATCGCGCGTTCGGCAGCGTCGAGATAGCGGGTCTCGCCGAGGAGGTGGCCGATGCGCAGCAGGGCGCGAGTCGCCACCGCATTGCCCGAAGGCAGCGCATCGTCGCCCCAGGTCTTGGACCGATGGAACAGGCGTTCGTGATCGTGAGCGGTAAAGAAGAATCCGCCCGCCGGGTCTTCGAAGCGCTCGAGCAGACCATCGGCAAGCTCGATCGCGAATGCAAGATCGCTGTCGCGCCAGGAGGTCTGCAGCAGTTCGAGCTGAGCGTCGAGCAGAAACGCATAGTCGTCCAGATAGGCATCGAGCGTCGCCCGGCCTTCGCGCCAGCTGACCAGCAGCCTGCCATCGCGCCACAGGTGTGTCCGGACAAAATTTGCCGCGCGCAGGGCGGAGTCGAGCAGATCGTCGCGGCCGAGCGTCCGCGCGGCGCTGGTCATGCCGCGTATGGCCAGCGCGTTCCACGAGGTGAGAATCTTGTCATCGAGGGCGGGACGCTGACGCCGTTCCCGGACCCGGAGCAGCCGCACGCGCGCGCCGTCGATGAGTCGCTGCACCTCCGCAAGCGGCCGGCCCTGAGCCTGCGCGATCTCCTCGAGATCGGCGTGGCAGTGCAGGTGCCAGGCGCGCTCGAAGTTGGGCGCGTGATCGAGACCGTAACGGGGGGCGAATACCGCGTATTCGTCCTGATCGAGCAGAGCCAGTACCTCTTCCCGCGTCCACACATAGTAGCGCCCTTCTTCGTCCTCGCTGTCGGCATCGAGCGATGAATAATAGCCGCCGTCCGGACTCTGCATTTCGCGCATGATCCATTCAGCAATGCCGGACGCGACGCGCGCGTAGCGTTCATCGCCAGTGATCTGCCAGGCATCCGCATACAAGGGCAGCAACTGGGCGTTGTCGTAGAGCATCTTCTCGAAGTGAGGGATCATCCACTGGGCATCGACCGCATAGCGGCAGAACCCTCCGCCGAGCTGATCATGGATTCCGCCCAGCGCCATTCGCGCCAGCGTGAAAGTCGCCATGTGCAGCGCCTCGGGATCGTCCGCTCCACGTCGACGGGCGCCAGCCAAGTGGCGCAGCAAGCGCACCAGATGGGGCGGATGCGGAAACTTGGGCGCGCCTCCAAAGCCGCCGAGCCGCGGATCGAAGCTGTGCGCCAGCTGGTGGCGCGCCGTGTCGAGTGCCACGGCCGAAGGGGTGGAGGCGGTGGGTGACCCCCCGCGGCCGAGCGAGCTCATCTGCTCGCGCAGCGCCTGGCCATGTTCGCGAAGCTCGGCGCGATGCTCCCGGAAGTAGGCCGCGACGCGTTCCAGCACATCGGCGAAGGCGGGCAGGCCGTAGCGGGATTCCTTCGGATAATAGGTGCCGCCATAGAACGGTGCCAGTCCATCCGGGTCCAGAAACATGGTGAGCGGCCAGCCGCCGTTGCGATGCGTGATGAGTTGCAGCGCCAGCTGATAGATCCGGTCGAGATCCGGGCGCTCCTCTCGATCGACTTTGATGTTGATGAACAGACCGTTCATGACCTCGGCTGTGGCCGCGTCCTCGAAGGATTCGTGCGCCATCACGTGACACCAGTGGCACGCTGAGTAGCCGATCGACAGCAGGATGGGACGGTCTTCCGCGCGCGCACGCGTCAGCGCTTCTTCGCTCCATGGATACCACTCAACCGGGTTGTGCGCGTGCTGGAGGAGATAAGGGCTGGTTTCCCCGGCGAGACGATTGCGATACGCCTGTTCTGCGGCCATGTGGTCACGCTAACAGGGCGCAGGAGAAAGTGCAAAGCGGTCTGTTGCCGGCGGTCAGAGACTTTCCTTGATTCCATCGAGTACGAACTGTACTGCCAGCGCCGCAAGCACCAGCCCGAGCAGGCGGCTGATGACGTTGGCGCCGGTTTCGCCGAGCAGGCGCATGATCAGCGGGGCGCTCAGCAGGGACGCGAGCGTCATGACCAGGACCAGCAGGAGCAGCGCGAGCATGCCGGCGAATTCGGCGGCTGATGACGGCGCGTTGGCCATCAGCAGTACGGTCGTCAGTGCGCCCGGTCCGGCGATGAGCGGGAAGGCCAGCGGGAATACCGACACATCCTGCTTGGAAGCGGCCTCGGCCTGTTCGCGCACGGTTGTCGATCGCAGGCCCGAGCGGCGCGCGAAGATCATATCGATGGCGAGCAGGAAGAGCAGAATACCTCCGGCGATGCGAAAGGCCGGCAAGCCGACCCCGAGCAAACGCAGCAAGGTGTCTCCAGTGAAGAAAAACGCGAAGAGGATGAAACCGGCGAGCAGGGTGCCGCGGATGGCCTGGCGTCGCTGGCGCGAAGGATCCATGCCCCGTGTCAGTCCGGCAAATATCGGTGCCAGGCCGATCGGATCGACGACCACGAAGAGTACGACGAAAGTGCTGAGCAATGCGTCCATGGTCGTCGAGAAATCGGTTCCCTGCCCGCCGGGCAATGGGGACAGCATCGCGCAGCGCGCGAAAAAAGGGAATCGCTGCCCGCCAACGACCTGACCCGAGTGCTGTTTTGCCTTAAACTGGGTCGTTCGTCCAGTGTGGCGGCGACAGGTAACGACAGTGCACGATCAGGACACAGAGATTCTGGACATGGAGGCGAGCAGCCACCGGGGCATCGGCGCGGAGCAGGGCGATAAAAGCGCGCACACGCGACCGTCTGTCGCACCGGGGCGGTCCGAGTTCTTCCTGGAGACCGAGGCCTGGAGTGAGGTTATGGCCGCCGTGCTCGCCGCCATGCGGGAAGGTACCAAGGCGGTTCTGGTCGAAGGTGATAGCGGTTCCGGCAAATCGGTGTTTCTGTCGCGCCTGGCAGCTACCGTCTCTTCCGCCTGCGTTCTCGAACTGCGCTATCCGTTTGGAGAGGCGGCGCTATGCTCCAGGCTCGCGCAGGCATTCGGTGCCACGCGCGAAGGAACGGCGGAGCTTGCTGCCGTTATTTCCCGGCGCGCGGATCATGGCGTGCTCATCGCGGTGGACGATGCTCATAATCTTTCGCCGTTTGCCTTGCGGGCGCTGCTAGATCTGCAGCGGATGGTGGCGCAGCAGGGCGGCGTTCTCTCTCTAGTGCTGTCGGCACCGCCGGGCGAACTGCAGCGGCGGATCCAGCTGCTCCCTGCCTTCGCTCCGTTCAGGTCCGATGCTCTTGCCGTTTTCTCCCTGCCCGCCTTGAGCGATGCGGAAGCCGAAGAATATCTCCGCGCCCTGGTAGATGGCCCGGGGCGTCCGCCGCTCGAGACCCAACAGACGCGCGCCCTGGCCAGACTGGCGCGCGGCATACCCGGGCAACTCGATCGCATTGCCGCGGATGTGTTGCGCGGAGTTCAGCCGCGGCCCTGGCGCAAAACACGCGCGCAGTCGAATCGGCGGCGCCTGCTGCATACCGAGTGGTGGGCGCCGGCGGTCATCGGCGCAGCGGTGGTTGCCGCTACAGTCCTGGGATACCAGATACTGTTCACGCCTGCGAAGGAGCAGACATCGGCACCGCTGGTGCGAATCGAGCCGATGGCGACGGATACGATGACCGAACCGCTGTCCGGCCTGGATGCGCTCGAAGCGGAGACTCCAGCACCCGAGCCGGTGGCTCCTGTGTCACCGCCGTCGTCCCCGGCTTCTGCCGCGACCGGCTCCACACCACCGGCGTCACCGTCGCCCACACCGCCGGCTCAGCCGGCGACGCCAGCCGTTTCAGCTCGGGCGGCTGCTGGACCGATCGATGATGTAACCTGGCTGCTCGGGCAGGATCCCCGGCGATACACGATCCAGCTGGCCAGTGCTCCGGACGAGGAGAAAGCCAGGCAGTTCATCAGCAGGCACACGCTGTCCGGCCGTACCATCGCGCTGGCCACGGTCCGCGGTTCCTACATCGTGCTGCACGGCAGTTTTGCTACTCACTCCGATGCCCGGCAGGCCATCGCGGGGCTTCCTCAGGCATTACGCAGGAATGAACCCTTCGCGCGGCGCATCGAGTCCGTGCGGGAGCTGATAGCGGAAAACTGAGAGAGGGTGCCGCTGGCGGCGGGCGAGGAGAGGAAGAATGGACCGCCACCGAAGTGGCGGTCCGGGTGTCCGACTCAGCGGCGGCTCTTTTCCATCATGTCGTGGATGATCGGACGCAGGACGATCTCCATCGCCACTCCCATCTTGCCGCCCGGTACGACCATGGTGTTCGGACGCGACATCCAGGAATCCTTCAGCATCGACAGGTAGTACGGGAAGTCGTGCTTTTCCGGGAAGCGGAAGCGGATGACGACGAAGCTTTCATCCAGCGTGGGGATATCGCGAGCAATGAATGGGTTGGAGGTGTCGACCACCGGCACGCGCTGGAAGTTGATGTCGGTACGCGAGAACTGCGGGGTGATCGTCTTCACGTAGTCCGGCATGCGACGCAGGATCGCATCGGTCACCGCTTCGGCCGAGTAGCCGCGCATGGATGTATCGCGGTGGATCTTCTGGATCCACTCCAGGTTGACGATCGGCACCACGCCGATCAGCAGATCCACCCACTTGGCCACATTGGCCGTTTCGGTGGCCACGCCGCCATGAAGGCCTTCGTAAAACAGCAGATCGGTGCCGCCGGGCAGATCTTCCCAGGGGGTGAATGTGCCGGGCTTCTGCTTGTAGGGGGCCGCCTCTTCCTCGTCATGCAGGTACTTGCGGACCTTGCCCGTGCCGGTTTCGCTGTAGCTGCGGAACAGCGCTTCCAATTCCTCGAACAGATTGGCTTCCGATCCGAAGTGGCTCAGCGTCCTGCCCTGCTGCGCCGCTTCCTCGACCGCCTTCTTCATTTCGTTGCGGTCATAACGATGGAAGGCATCGCCTTCGACGATGGCGGCCTTGATACCTTCACGCCGGAAAAGGTGCTCGAACGAGGCCTTTACCGTGCTGGTGCCCGCGCCCGAGGAACCGGTGACGGCAACGACCGGATGTTTGACTGACATGCTGCAGATCTCCTCAAAAGACATTGGTGATTCGGGGCCGGATCGGCCTGCCCACGGCATCGGGCGCAGGTGACGATGTTCGCTGCTGGGTATGGATGGATCCCCGTTGGTCCGGCTCATGCGCGATCCTTGCCGGCGACCGGCCAGACCGCTTTTTTATGCGACGGAATTTTACAGAAAAAGCTGACCGGTTTCATCCGCTTCCGCTGGTGGCGGGCGGCCGGACGGGCTTGTCGCCGCCCGATCCTGATGTCATGATCGCAATCCGGAGGGAATCCAACGATGTATCTGCTGCGTGCAACTGCCTGTCTGTCGCTGATATCCGTATTGCTGCTCGCCGGCTGCGCTGTCACGCGGATAGACGAGGGCCATGCCCGGCTGGCGTCCGATTCCGAGGCCGCCTCGGTCTATTTCATCCGGCCCTGGACCGAGCGCTATATGGGATTTGCCGACAATGCGATCGCCGTGGATGCCGACCGCACGTTCCTGCTCAAGCTGGGCAAGGGCGAGTACACGCTGGTCCGCCTCCAGCCGGGACCGGTTTTTCTGGCCGCGCATTCCGATACCAGCTGGGGACATTCACATCAGATCCGGGAAATGACCCGCGAGCGGCGCTTCGACCTCGCTCCCGGCCAGACCTATTTCATCGTTTTCCGCCCGTTCGATGGGGAGTTTCGTGGCGTCCATTTCGAGATGGCCAGCGTCGACCGGACGGAGGCACAGGAACTCGGCCGGCATCTGCGGGCCGTGGGGGCGGCGCGTTCGGCTCCTCTGGAAGCCCGCTGATGCCCGGAGCCGGCGGGAACCGAATGCCCGCCTGAGGGTACCGGACGCTAGAACGGCCGTTCGCGCTCCGCGAGGATCTTCACCTGCAGGTCGTGAATCCGCTCGAAATCGGGCGCGGGAATATAAATTTCCCGTTGTGCCGTGGTGTTGCCATGGCGCGGCACCGTGACCAGCTCGCTCACCTTGTATATCGTGTTGCCGCCTTCATCGACAAAGGCGATCTCCAGGTCTGCGTCGTAGCTCGCCGGGCATTCGTTGCTCAGTTCCGCCAGCCACTCGACCGGCGTCACTCCCATGTCAGCGCTGCCGGCCTGATAATCGCTGGCGGTGACCACGATGCACTCGGCCTGTGCCGCCGGCGCGAGAAAAAATGACAGCAGCGCTCCTGCGAGCGCCAGCCGGGAGCCGCCGTTTCTGCTGGTCCTTACATCCATGCGGCGATCTTACCGCATGCGGGTCACGCTGTGAAACCGCGGTCTCACAGCCAGTCGGTAAACAGAAAGCCCAGGCCCAGGCTCTGGCTCGAGCGGTTGTAGTTGATCAGGCTCTCTCCGTAACCATTGAAGTAACGGATCGAGGCGCGAATGCTGCGGTAGACCGGAAAGCTCCAGCTCAGTTCGATCGCACTCCGATTATCGCTGCGAAGATTGTTGCGCACCGTGAAGCTGTACAGATTGGAGCCGCGCATCCAGGCGCCTCCGATCTCCATCTGTCCGTAGTAACGTTCGATATCCGGATTGTCGTCACCCGCAGCGTCCTCGGGCGAGGATTTCGCATCTTCCGGAATCCGCCACCAGGGTCGCAGAGCAAAGACGAAATCGTCCTTCTCGAACAGCGCATTGAGGATGACGCGGTTCCAGCTCCTCGAATCATCGCCGCTGCGCCCGTTCGATTGATGGTTGAAAATCAGCTGGTAGGTGGTCAGCTGCACTCCGAGCGCGCTCAGTCCGCTATCGAAGCTGAGTATGAGTTCCGGCTCGTGATTCGTTTCCCGAAACGGCGCCGATCGTTCCCGGCTGTAGGCCTGCCAGTACGAGCGGTTGGTGTAGGCGACATAGAGTGCACCGTGGCCGGCGATGGCGCCTTCCGCCAGGAGCACCTTCTGACTGAGCTGGAACTGCAACTCGAAGTCGTGTCGTCCGGTGCCATCCGGGCGTGACGGTAAACGTACCCAGGTCAGCGGCATGACGTAGTTGGGGCGATGCGCCGTCAGGACGAAAGGGTTGTGCCAGCTGGCGCGTTCGAAGGCCAGACGGGCTCCCATGACGCTGCGCGGCGTCGGTCCCGAGCCGGGGCGGTCGAGCTCGCACATTCGCCGCAGTTCGCCGACGGTCATCTCATCGGGCGCCGTGCGCGAGGTCGCGCTCAGGCAGGCGTTCGTCTCCTCGCTAGACCAGACGGCCATCGATGGCGAGGCGAGCACGAGACACAGCGCCAGCGCGGCGGGCGCCGGAAGGGGACGGTTCTGCTTCATGCCTTTTCGGAGCGCGAGTCTGACGGAGCGCCGTGCACGATGACCGGGAAGGGTCTGGTTTCCTCGCCGGTATACAGGGCGCGATGCGGGAACGGAATCTCGATGCCCGCTTCGTCGAAGGCGCGCTTCACGTCCTCCTGCAGGGTGTTGAGCAGATCGAGATAGTTCTCGCGCCTGGCCCATGCGGAAAATTGTATGTCGAGCGAGGATTCACCGAAGCCTCTGAAGATGAACAGCGGCCTTGGTTCGTCCAGGCAGAGCGGATTGCGATCCGCCACTTCCATCAGCACTTCGCGCACACGGCTGATGTCTTCCTTGCGGGCGACCCGGATCTTGAGATCGAAGCGACGGATCGGAAAGCGCGTGAGCGTGGTGACTTCACCTTTGATGAGCTGCTCATTCGGAATGCGGACATACAGATTGTCGAAGGTCCGCAGCTTGACCGACAGCAGATCGATCGACAGCACCTCGCCGGTGGTGGTGCCGACGCGAATGAGATCGCCGATCTCGAATGGTCGCTCTCCGATGAGAAACAGGCCGCTGATCAGATTGGAGACCGATGTCTGGGAAGCGAAGCCGATCGCTACCGACAGTACGCCGGCGGCGCCCAGCAGCACGCCGAGACTGAAACCGAGCTCATGCAGCGCCGAGGCGATGAACAAAGCCAGTATCAGGTAGTAGAGGAGGCGCCTGGTCAGCATGGCCTGGTGCGGCGTCAGGCGCTTGCCCATGATCCGTTGCGGCAGTCGCGATACCAGGGCGGCAACCACCAGTCCCGCCACCATCAGAACGACCGCGCGCAGAACCGCCAGTGCGCGATCGCCGGTGAAGATCGAGGTCAGGCCGTCGACGAGAGCGTTTTCCATATCAGCTGAACAGGCCGGAGAATGCGCGTACCAGACCGCCCTTGCCGGCCTGCATACGGGGACTGGCGAGCAGAGTGGCGTCGCTGGCATAAGCCGGCGGTCCCCGTTCCACGCGCACAGCCGCCATATCGCTGTCGGTTACCCGCTGCAGATGCACTGTATCGGACCAAAGGCTGCCATCACTCCGCCCCCAGGTGGAAAGCAGGGGTACCGGAAGGCTGAGTTTTTCCACCGGAAGCGGTGTATCCGCACGGTTTTCGATGCGCAGGGCGGTTAGGACGCGATGGGCGCGCAGCGGCACTTCGGTGAGCGCATTGCGGGCCTGGGTGCGGGCCGCATAGCAGATCTCGCCGGTGAGCGTCGATGGCCCGAACCAGGTGTCGGATGGCCGGGAGACGGGAATCTCGCGCAGCAACAGCTCCTTCTCGCCGGCGACTATGCCGACCCATACCGGTGTGCTTATATAAAGGATCGTTTCCTCGCCAGGCAGCACGTAGACGGCCTGGCGAGGGCGTACGACCATGGGGCGATCGGCGAGCATGGGGCGGAAAGTGATCCGGTCCTCGGGATCGCGGCACACATAACGCACATGCTCATCCGGCCGTTCATCGCTCATTTTCAGGGTGGCTAGCGGCTCGGCTTCAGCTTCATCGATCTCCTCGGTGGATAGCAGCCACTCGCTGGCACTGCGATGCGCTCTGAGTATGAGCGGCCCCAGCCGCAGCGTCAGCGTGCGCCCTGAACTCACGTGCCGCGTCGTCCACCAAGGGGCGTCGCTCAAAGTCCCGGACTCATCGACAGCCATCATGGTCCCGTTCCAGTGCATCCAGCGCAATGCTGCCGGAGATAAGCATGTCCTTGAATTGTCTCGGCAGCTTTTTGATGCGATGCTCCATGCGCAGCGCCGTGCCGCGATCGGCGACGGCGCAGGTAAACACCAGGCGCAGCGGCCCGCGGCCGCGCAGATAGCGTGCCGCGCGCCGTCCGCCGCTGGCATGCTCGCGCATACGGCGATCGACAGCGGTGGTGACGCCGGTGTAGAGCGTATCGTCGGCGCACTGGATGATATAGACAGACCACACAGGAAAACTCCGGCGTTTGGAGAAGTCTATGTGCTCGGCGTGCCGATTTCCAGCCGGGAATCCTCGCTGGTCCTCGGCGGCGATCGTATAATGACCGATCCTGCCGATGCGGTGATCCGGAGAGATGGTGTGAGCCTGAAAGCGCAGATCGACGAATCCCTCAACGTTTTTGGCGAACCGCTCGAGCTTTGTAGCGCCCGCCCGCTGACCGGATTCTTTCGCGACGGCTGCTGTAACACCAGCGCCGAGGATACCGGCTCTCATACAGTGTGCATCGAAGCCTCGCGCGAGTTTCTCGAGTTTTCACGCTTTCGCGGCAACGATCTCAGTACGCCGGTGCCTGAATTCGGCTTTCCGGGTCTGAAGCCCGGCGATCGCTGGTGTCTCTGCGCCGCGCGCTGGCTCGAAGCGCAGCAGCTCGGAATGGCGCCGCGCGTATACCTGCGCAGCACCCATCGCCGCGCGCTGGAACTCGTACCGCTGGAGTTGTTGCGGCGTTACGCCGCCGACCTGAACTGATCCGCAGCCGTCGCGGCAGGGATCAGCGTTTCGTCTCGAGTGTGGGCAGCAGGTCGAGCAGCGCCCGTCGGCCTCTCCGGTTGAGGGACTCCCAGGCCGAGAGCAGCGCGGCTTCCTTCGCCGTCAGCGCGTAATTCTCCGCCGGCTCCCGTATTTCCGGGATCAGGAGCGGGTGTGCATCCAGGCTTTCCTGCAAGCGCAGTACCAGCTCGGCATTCATGCTTCTCCGGTTCGCCTGGGCCGATTCTTCCAGATGACGGCGGAGTTCCGCCGGCATACGCAAACCGAAGGGATTGATTTTCCGTGACATGGCGCCTGATTCTAGACAAAAAGGCGTTGACACGAATCGTTTCACGGTATAGTTATTTGATTACACGGAGAAGCGGATGGCGAGGGCCGCCGTGCGATGGACATTGAAGTCCATGGGTTTTCTGTCCGGGGGGCGTGGCCGGAGATGGTCGGGCCATCGGTACGCCGCATCCTCCGGGAAGAGCTGGCGCGGGCATCGCGCCATCGATACCCGCTCGGTGTCGTGCTCCTCGATCCCGGTGTCCATCCTCGTGGCGGCGAATATCGGTGCGAACTGCTGTATGCCATCGGTCTGGCCGTGCGCGCCGGAGATCGTGTCTGCCTCCGTGACGCCGGCGACATCCTGATACTCCTTCCGGGAATACCCGCCGACCGTCTTCCCATCCGGATCCGGGCGCTGAGCTGCGCCGCCCGAACGGCATCACGGTTTGCCGCCGGTGCTCCGGTGCTGCGCTGGGGGACTGCTGCATTCCCGCGCGATGGCGCACTGCCCGGGGCATTGCTCGCTGCCGCCAGCGCCGCCGCACAATCCTGGAGCGGAGGCATTGATAATCCGCAATGCGCCTGCGGCCGTCCAGCTGCAAGATGACGCAAGGAAACCAACCCGCAGGATCCAGCAACCGGTCGCTGCCCCAAGGAACGGGCAGTGCTTTCCTGAGGGCGACGCGTGGGCGAAACGTTGCCGTCATGCTTGCAGCGTCCCGGACTGACCGGGGCGCGGCGTGACCCGCACTGAGGATCCGGCACCATGAATAATGCAAAGCTCAATCCGGCCATCGAGATTCTGCTGGTCGAGGATAATCCTGACGACATCGAGCTTACCTTGCGTGCGCTGAGGAGGGCTGGTCTGAGCAATGAGATCATCGTTGCGCGCGATGGCCAGGAGGCGCTGGATTACATCTTCTGCGAGGGCAGCTACGCCGGGCGCAGCATCAATGACACGCCCAAGGTGATCCTGCTGGATCTGAAGCTGCCGAAGGTCGACGGGCTGGACGTCTTGCGGCGGATCAAGAGCGACGACCGCACGCGCATGATCCCCACGGTCATCCTGACTTCATCGATGGAGCTGCAGGACGTGGTCGGCTCGTATGAGCTGGGAGTCAACAGCTACATCGTCAAGCCCGTGAATTTCGAGCGCTTCTCGGCGGCCGTGCAAAAGCTCGGCATGTACTGGCTGTTGATCAATCAGCCGCCGCGGCGCGAAGGCGAGAAAGGGAAGAGGACCGACTGATTGGCGGGGATGAGGACGCATCACGCGGGCTTGCTCACATCCCTCTGCCCTTTCCCTTGTTTCCGCCCTCCGGTATTCTTGCGCTTCGCGGGGAGAAGCAACCAATGAAGAACAGGACGGGAATCATCGTTGCGCTGGCGTTCGGTCTGGGCTGGGGCAGCGCACAGGCGCAGGGGACTTTCGGTGCCGGCATCATCATCGGCGAACCTACCGGTCTGACCGTCAAGAGCTGGCTCAATAATACCCATGCGGTTGACGCCGGCGCGGCGTGGTCGTTCTCCGAGAACGACTCGTTTCAGTTCCATGCCGATTATCTGATTCACGACTTCAACATGCTCCGCCCCGCGGACTTTGAAGGCCGGGTATCCCTGTTCTACGGGCTCGGCGGCAGGATCAAGTTCGAAGACGACGATGGTCGCGGCCGGAACAAGGACGACACGCTGTTTGGAATACGCATTCCCCTCGGCATCACCTACCACTTCCCCCGGCAGCCGGTCGAACTCTTTGGCGAGTTCGTGCCGATTCTCGATGTTGCTCCGGATACGGATCTGGACATCAATCTGGCGATTGGCGCTCGCCTCTATTTCTGATCCCGGGCGCTGGTGCGGTAGTCGAAAACCGCGAACAGCTGACCACAACCCTTCGGCTCCGATTCGTCTTGCCACAGTTCGCTAAGCTCGTAGCAAGGCGGGGGAGATAGCGGAGTACCCGCGGTCAGGGTGTCATAGTCGTCTCCGCCGAGGAGCAGCGGCACCAGGGTCAGATAGATCCGATCCATCCGTCCGGCCCGGAGCAGGGCCGTGTGCAGTTGCGGACCCGCCACTGAATAGATCGCCTGACACTGGTTCAATGCGGCCAGCAGCTGCAGACCATCGATGTGCGGACCACCGCCGCACACCTGAACCTCGTAGCCCCGAGCGCGAGCCTCGGCGAGCCGGCGCGGTTCGGCGTGGCCCCAGGTAAGTACTGTGATTTCGCCGGCGATATCCGGCAGCTGCTCCCTGGGCGGGAGATCCAGCTTCGCGCTCACGACCGCCACGCGAGGGCGCTCCGTCAGACCGCTGGCGCGGCGCCAGTTCGCCAGCTCCGCCGCATGCTCTCCAAGTGTCAACATTCCAGCCCCGCGCCCGGCAGCGACTGCGCGCAGGTGGCGTGAGCTGGTAATCAGGATATCTGCTTGGGCCGCCAGCTCATGGTAGAGGCGCTGGTCATGGTCATTGCTGCACGCCGGCGGTACCTCACGAAAGCCCGCGGGGTTCTTCCATGAAATGCGTCCATCCAGACTGGCGATGAAATTGGTGTAGACGAACGGTCTTCCGCATGCCCCGCGCTCATGCAGCCGGTGACTCAGGAAGCACCCGTGCAGCGCGACCTCGACGCCCGCCGGAGTCAGACGTCTCAGTCGCGCCGTGGTGTCCATGGCCCTGCCTCGTCCATCGCGCCGATCAGGCACATGCACTCCATGGCGGCTCCTCACCCATTGGGCCTATTCAAGTCCCAGCACAGGTATAACGATAACATCCTGTGGCTATACACATTCAAGGGAAGATAACGCATATCGTCGCGGGAAGCGTAAAGGCCTCGGTGGCCATGGCCCGCTGGGTGGTCCTGGCTTTGGTGGTTGCCGGGACTGCGGCTGCTCATTCCGGTCTGAACGCCGCTTCGGGTCCGGGTCCAGAGTATGTCGGTCATGAGAGCTGTGCCATGTGTCACAAGGCCCAATACGAAGACTGGCGCCGGAGTTCGCATGCACGCGCCTTCGAGCTGCTCAAGCCGGGGCAGCGTCGTGCTCCGAAGAAAAAAGCAGATCTCGATCCGTCGCGCGACTACACGACCGAAGAGGATTGCCTGCGCTGTCATACGACGGGCTTTCGCTTGCCTGGTGGCTATGTGAGCGCGCGCGAAACGCCCAATCGCGCCGGCATCGGTTGTGAGATGTGCCACGGCGCTGGGGAGAAATATCGGGAGATCCACAAAACCCGCCGTGGCAGTCTCGATCGCGATGAGCTGATAAGCGCCGGGCAGCGCTATGGGTCGGATGATCCGTCGGTATGTACCGCCTGTCATGAGCACGAAGACACCCCGTTCCAGCCCGCGCTCGACGGGAAATACGAATTCGATTTCGAGGAGCGCCTAACAAAGACCCGCAGCTACCATCGCAGCTACCGGTGATGCTCGCGTGAAAAGACCGATCTCAAGCCGCCTGAGCACCAAGCTGATCCTGACGATCGGGCTGATCTGGCTGCCATTCGTGGTGACGGCGGTATGGCTGGAGGTGCAGCAGGCACGTCAGCTGGTGATGCAGGAGGTGCAGCGCTGGGGGGGGGCCGCCGGCGAGGGTGTCCGCGTCGCCCTCAATGCGCTGATGCGTGAGGGCAAGATGAGCGCCCGGTTTTCCTACTTCGAGGATCTTTCGCGCGAACTCTCGGAGGTTGAGTCCATACGTGTCATCCGCGGACCCCGGGTCAACGAGATCTTCGAGCGGGTTCGCCGGGAAATCGATCTCCCGAGAGAACTCAACTATATACATGATAGTGAAGCTGAGTTGGCTCGCCTGGAGCGCGAGTTGGTGGAGGTGAGAGATCCCGACGAGCGAGCCGACATGATCGTCGCGATGAACGAGCTGAGCTTCGAGATCGCGCGTTCCCGGGACCTGGTCCGCAGCTATAATCAGCCGCTCGAGGTGGATCCCCGTTCGCGACCGCATGATGAACTCGAACGAAGAGTGCTGGAAACGGCGCAGACGGAGTTCACCATAGATGGCGATCTCATGCGCATGGTTGCGCCCTATCAGGTGCGCAGGAGCGGTTGCTCCGAGGCCACCGGTTGCCACTTCGATGCGCGTGAAGGCGAGGTGCTTGGAGCGGTCGAGCTGAAGTTTTCCATCGCCGAGGTCAACCGTGACATCCACGGCACCCTGTTGTCACAGCTGGTGCTGAAGATCCTGGCAAGCCTGGCAAGCCTGGTGTTGATCTTCGTCGTATTCGATCGCCTGGTGTTCCGCAACATCAACAAGCTGCGCGGTGCCATGGAGCGTCTGTCGGCCGGCGACCTGGGCGCGCGCTTCGAACTGCCCCGGCGCCGCCTGAGCGGCGACGAGATCGATGACCTCGTCATCGGGTTCAATGACATGGCGAACAAACTGCAGGAGGACCAGAGCAAGCTGGAACGCCTGGCAAATCATGACGGACTCACCGGCCTGCTCAATCGCACCAGTTTCAATTCGGAATTCGATCGTCTGATTGCCGCACATGGGCCGGATCGGCCGCTATCGGTGCTGATGATGGATGTCGATCACTTCAAGAACATCAATGATTCGTTCGGGCACCAGGTCGGCGACGACGCACTGCGCATGGTCAGTGCGGTCGTTCGCGAGAAAGCCCGTCAGCAGGATCTGGTGGCGCGGTATGGTGGCGAGGAGATCATCATTGCGCTTCCCGACACCCGCGCCGAAACCGCTCTGGCGATCGCTGAGCGGCTGCGGATGGCGATCTCGGCTCGTCCTCTGGATGATCGCGCGGGTGATACCTTGCATCTGACCGTCAGCATCGGCGTGGCCGAGCTGCCGCGTCACGCCGGCGCCGGTGAGGAACTGATCCGGGCCGCCGACATGGCGCTCTACATGGCCAAGAGCGATGGACGCAACCGGGTAGTCATGGCCTCGGCCAGCGCAGGCGACCGGAGGTCTGCGGTACGGGCTACCAAAGGTATGTGATCGAACTCCAGATCAGCAGGACATCGTAGTCGGTGTCACCACTGCGCAAGGCCAGCACTCCGTTCAATCCGGGCATCTCTCCGACTTCGATGCCACTGTCGCTGCGGTCGGTCGCCATGACCGCTTCCCAGCGCACTCCCGCCTTCAGCAGGATCCGGTCATCGGGCTCGTGCTCTCCATGAAGCTCTGCGTACTGCCGCCTGGCGCCATCATCGGGAAGCTGGGCTGCAGGCAGGCGGCTTTCGAGCCGGATTCGATTGCGTTCGCGAATGTGAGCCAGATCCAGCGCCAGGCGGGTGCGTCCGTCGGGGAGGTCGAGACGAAGGCCCGCGCTGATGGTATCGGCGCGGTCATGTGAGCGGGCCCGCCAGTTGGTGCTGGAGTCGATCGGCGCTGACGGCTGGTCATGCGCCATGTCCCGCCCGGTCTGCGCCGCATCGAGATACTCGCGGGAATAAGCAATGCTGATCGACCATGATTCATGTGCTGACCAATTGAGGTTGGTGTACAGCATCCTTTCCCGGCTGTCCCTCAGACCGAAGACAGTATCGTCGAATACCGCTTGATCGCGGTACCGATCCCGGCTGATGCTCCAGCCCAGTTCGAAATCCACATCGTCCGTTGGCCACCAGTCGATTGCGGTCTGGAGCCGCTGGCGGATGCGGTCGCCCAGCATGAACCGCCTCATATCCGGATGCTGTCCGATGCAACGATCGATCTCCCGCGGCGCTCCGCCATCGGGATCCGGATCCACCAGTACTATTTCAGGACAGGAGGCCGCAGCAGTGGGGTCGATGATTACGGCGTCGTGTCCGTGCCGGTTGCGATCGGCATGCAGCAAGGACAGGCGGGCACGAGCCCGGCTCGTGATCGTCTGTTGCAGACCAAGTTTCAGACCGTTTTCACGGGTGTGTCCCCCATTGCCAGGGAGATCGCGGCCGACGATGTCATGGGTCCATTCCGTCAGGATCCGCGATCCGGTCGCTGCCCGATACACTGCCCGCACAAGTGTTTTGGCCTGAAAGTGGTCGTAGGGCCGGCTGATGGTGGCGCGACCCGCTATGGTATCGGCAAGCACGGGCTCGAAGCGGGTCCGCGGTATACGGTCGTCGCTGCGGTAGTAGCGGTGGCGGGCGCTCAGTGTCAGCCGATCCAGGGGGCGGGCACTTGCGTTCAGCGCCAGGCGAAGCACATCGACACGGGCCTCGGCCGAGTTGCGCGGCAGCGCCGTGAGCGATGCGCCGGTCGAGTATGGGAGGAGGTCCTCATCCTGCTGCATGCGCGACAGGCTGGCGCTCGCACTAAGACGGGACGTCTTGCCGAGACGGGTGCCCGCATCGATGGAAATGCTGTGATGATGATTGTCCGGCGATGTGCCGAGCCGACCGGTATCGGGAAGCGGATCGTCGCCTGCAGCCAGGAAGGGTACCTCCCAGCGATGCGCCTGGTGCTGGTTGGTGAACAGAGATCCGCGATACGCAATGCGCAACTGACGGCCGTCCCGCTCCCAGGACAGGGCGGCATCCAGCTCACGCAACTGCTGATCCACGGGTGCGGGAAGAATGATGGAGCGCGCCTCGAGCGGATCGACGCCAACCATTGCACCGATTTCCTGCACCCCGCGGCGCCGTTCCTCGCGTACCGAGACATCCGTTCTCCAGTCGTTTCCCGCAAACAGACGCGCCGCAATCCCATAGCGCTCCCGGTTGGTACCGAGCTCCACCGGTTGCAGGACACTCAGATCGAAATCCTGAGTCGTGTTCGCGGGCACGAAGCCTGGGGGCAGGGTCAGAATGTCTGCGCCGCTCTGCAATAATGAAAGTCCGTCGTCTCCCCGGCGAGCCATTCGCTGGTAGTCGAGGCGGACGCTATCGCCATCCTTCGCGAGCAGCGTGACGCCGAAGTCTCCAAAGTCCGGGCTGGTCATGGATCCCTGGATGCGGGTCCGACTGCCCTCGCCATCGACACTCAGATCGAGGCTGCCGAGCGGATGTATTCCCTGATGAATCGCCGGACCGTATGAGCCCTGCGCGCCGGAGCGTTCGTCGGTGAGATACAGTCCGCCGATTTCGATCAGGCCGCTCAGCTGTACGGCCGCAGCCGCGTCAGCGCACAGAAGCATGGCGCCGATCGCCAGGCGAAGCCGCCGGCGCCGGAAGGGATGAAGGATGAGTGGTGGAAACCCGGGCTGCATCAGCGCTGAAACCGTGATCCCGAGGGATGATTGGAGCCGTGGATTCGTGAATGACAGTTCAGACAGTTCCGCGCGCCGTACTGGCTGATATCGGCGTTGGCGAGCTCGGCGCTATCGTAAAGCCAGCTCGGATGTCCGCCGAGCATATGGCACTGCTGACACAGCGTCGGCGGTTTCCGGACCAGCATGCTGCGATGGCTGGATCCATGGGGGTCATGGCACAGCGTGCAGTCCTCCCGTACCGGAAGATGTTCAAACAGCATGGGGCCACGCTTGTCAGCATGACAGCGATGACAGATCTCGTTGACCGATCCCGCACGCAGCGCCGCTGGTCCGTCGCCGCCGTGAGGGTCGTGGCAGTCGGCACACTGCATGGATCCTTCCCGCACCGGCATGTGTGCGGAGCGCTGCAATCGGGTACTCTCGCGACGGTGGCAGGCGCCGCAGTCGGTGGTCTTGCCGGAATCATGTATGCTGTGGCAGCTCGTGCAGCCGAGATCGGATGCCGCATGGGCGCTGACATGCCAGTGCAGTCGCGAGCCGTTCTCGTGGCAGGCCAGGCATGTGGCTTCCGGATCGCGTTTCAGGTCCGCGCCGGTGCGGATATGCAGCGGTCCGCGGTACAAGGGGTCACCCACTACGGTGATATGGCGGCTGCCCGGGCCGTGGCAAGCTTCACAACTGCGAGCTTCGCCGACGCGTCCGCTGACCAGGCGGCCGTGATCGCTGTTCGCGTGCTGACGCGCTTCCAGCTTGTGGCAATAGCTGCATTCGCGGTCTCCGACGTACTCCGGAGCGCGATCTCCGGCTGAAGCAAGAGAAGACAGCGCCAGCAGAATAACTATAAGAATAAGCGAAGGCATGTCATGAATCCGGTGGGTTGCCCAAGATATCGACCGATGCAAGCAAAGGGTTACGCTGGTTTACTCGCATCACGTCATTCATATCCTCGCTCGTAAGTGCCGATAGGAGACCCATGCACTCCTCTTCAGGCACACAAGTCCGCGTCTACGGCCCCGCAGCCGTCGTGGTGTTGTATGCCTGTTTCGTCGCCCTCTGGGCAGCCAGTGCCGATTGGCTTACCACCGTCGTCGTAGGCAACCAAAGCGCGCTGCCGCGCATCGGAGTGGCGAAGGCCCTCATCTTCGTTTCCGTAACTGCCGGCGTGCTCTACCTCCTTCATCGCTGGACGCGCCACTCCTCCAGCGATGGTCCGATCTGGGCCTCTCCCAGGCACCTCACCGCAATTCTGATCGGTCTTGCCATGATCGTGCCGGTGACCGATATCGGTATGGCACGCAAGCACTCCGAGCAGCTCGAGTGGGAGGCGCAGCGTACGCTGGCGGCCGATGCCGCGCGCATAGCCAGCGAAATGGAGAACTGGCTCGACGAACGGAGCGCTGACGCTGAGATGCTGATGGGAAGTTCTGGCTTCGCGCGCCAGATCGCGGACTTCTTCTATGACGGTACCCGCGCCAGATTCGAGCCGGTGGTCGATCGTCTCGATTCGATGCTGCGAGGCGACCGCTATCGGGCGATGCTGCTGTTCAATCCGGACGGGAATGCAGTCCTGCTGCGCGGAGCTTACGTAGGCGTTCCACCCCAGCTGATGAATCTGGTGCGTGGCGGTGCCGGTGTTGGACCGTTCCTGCATTACAGCGAAGCGAACGTGCCGTACCTCGACTGGATAGTGCCGTTGAGTGACAGTGCGCGTCCCGGCGTACCGGTGGCCACGCTGGTGATGCGGAGTGACGCGCATCGCCTTCGCCAGTTGCTGGAGCAGGCTTTCCCGGCGGGCTCCGATCGCACCGCGATCGTCTATCGTCAGGGTGAAGGCGGAATCAGGATACTGGGCGAATCGAGGCGTTTTTCTGCGCCAGGACTGCTTGCGGAGGCGCATCCCGGCAGACCGGGGCTGGTTTCAGGTCGCAATGGCAATGGCGCTGCGATCCTTGCAGCATATCATCCGGTGGGGACGACCGACTGGCTGGTGATGACGCTGATCGACCAGGGCGCAATCATGGCGCCGCTGCGCCGCTTCGTCATGTGGGTAACGCTGGCGGCCCTGGCAGCGATGTTTCCGCTGGTCAGCGCGGTCTTCTACGTGCAGCGCCGCTATCGCCGGCGCACCCAGGACGCGCTCATGGCAGCGCAGGCGGAAAAGAATCGTCTGGTGCAGGCGTTTCACGATATGCCTTTCACCGGCATCGCGATGTTCTCCACGCGTACGGGAAGGCCGGTCAACGTCAATGCCTGTCTGTGCCAGATGCTCGGCCGCTCGGAGAAGGAGCTGCTGCAATGCGACTGGAGAACCCTTCTGCACCCTGCTGATCGCCGGGGTGATCCGCTTCGCCTGCGCCGTGTCCTGGCGGGTGATGTCGCGGGCTCACAGGCAGAGCTGCGGCTGCTGCATCGCGACGGAACCCCTGTTTACGCGTCTATTCATGTGCAGTGTCTGGTCGACGAGGCCGGCGTCCCCGAGTATCTGATTGCGAGCATCCAGGATGTGAGCGAACGCCGGGCCTATGAGGAAACGCTACGGGAGCGCGAGGCAGATCTCAATCGCGCGCAGAGAGTCGCCCGCATCGGAAGCTGGTCGCTGGATATCCGCCGGAACGTTCTGATCTGGTCACCCGAATGCTATCGCATCTTCGGCATCCCGGTTGGTGAGACGCTTACCTATGAGCGCTTTCTCGGCTGCGTGCACGTCGACGACCAGCGCATGGTGGACGAGGCCTGGAAACGGGCACTCCGGGGTGAGGAGTACGATCTGGAGCACCGGATCGTCGTAAACGGCGAGGAGAAATGGATACGCGAGCGCGCGAACCTGACTTTCGATGAGCACGGTGCCCTGTTGAAAGGCATCGGAACGGCACAGGATATCACCGAGCGGAGGCGCAACGAAGAACGATTGCGTCAGGCGGCGATGGTCTTCGAAAGGAGTGGTGACGGTATTCTGGTCACTGATGCCGATCGTCGGATCACCATGGTCAATCCAGCCCTCTGCCGCATGATGGGTTACGAGGAAGCGGAGATCCTGGGGAATACCCCGGAGATGTTCCGCTCCGGTCGGCATGGCCTCGATTTCTACCGCGAGCTGTGGAGTGGGTTGCGCGAGACCGGTCACTGGCGCAGCGAGGTATGGGATCGGCGCAAGAGCGGAGAGATCTTTCCTTCCCTGCTCAGCATCAGCGTCCTGCGCGATCAGGGCGGACGCATCAGCGGATACGTCGGGGTGTTCACCGATATCTCGCGGCTCAAGGCATCTGAAGCCAAGCTTGCTCATCAGGCGCATCACGATGCCCTCACCGGCCTTCCCAATCGCCTGCTGATGCGTACCCGGCTGGAACATTCGATAGAAGTCCGTATCAGGCGGGGTGGCGGACTGGCAGTGCTCATGCTCGATCTGGACGGCTTTGGGGAAATCAACGACAGCTTCGGTCATCTGGCCGGCGATGAGTTGCTGCGGCTGTCGGCGGAGCGCCTGCGCCGTTGCGTGCGTTCAGCCGATACCGTCGCGCGATTCAGCGGCGACGAGTTCTGCATCCTGCTGGAGGACATCAGCGGGGTCAGTGAGGTGAGCGGCATCGCCTCCAAGATCATTCGCCAGCTTGCGGAACCCCTGCACCTGTCCAACGGTTCGGAGGTGCGGATCAATGTCAGTGTCGGCGTCAGTCTGTGCCCGGAGCATGGCCGTACCGCCGAGCTGCTGCTGCAACAGGCTGACGCCGCGCTTTATCGGGCCAAGGGCGAAGGACAGGGGCAGGTCCGGTTCTACTCCGACGAAATGACCGAAGCGTCCCGAATGCGGGTGGAGATGCAGTCACAGTTGCACCGCGCCCTCGGGGCGGGCCAATTGCAGGTCTGCTATCAGCCTCAGGTGGAGGTTGCCAGCGGGCGGATAATAGGCGCCGAAGCGCTGCTGCGCTGGTACGATCCCGAGCGCGGGCTGATGCCGACCGCGGAATGGATCGCGCTCGCCGAAGAAACGGGGATGATCGCGCAGATTGGCAGCTGGGCCTTGCGTGAAGTATGCCGGCAAGGAAGGCGCTGGCTGGATGAGGGCCTGCCGCCGCTGACGCTGGCAGTCAATCTGTCTCCGCGCCAGTTACTGCACTCGGATGTTCATGAGCAGGTGGATCGCCTCCTGAAGGATACCGGTTTCCCACCCCGGCATCTGGAGTTCGAGCTCACCGAAACCGCGATCATGACCCATGCCGAGGAGGCCGAAATCATACTGGGCCGTTTGCGTGATCTCGGTATCCGGCTGGCGATCGACGATTTCGGCACCGGTTACTCTTCCCTTGCCCATCTCAAGCGTTTCCCGCTGGATGTGCTGAAAATCGACCGGCGCTTCATCGAAGGAATTCCAGATGATCCCAGTGACTGCGAACTGGTGCGCGCCATCGTCGCTATGGGTCAGGCGCTGAACCTCAGGATTCTCGCCGAAGGGGTCGAGAACGAGCGTCAGCTTGCCTTCCTCGCAGCCCTCGGCTGCGACCGTTATCAGGGCTTCCTGCGCAGTCCGGCGCTGACGCCGGACGAATTCGAACGTCAGCTACGCGCCTCCTGACAGGAGCTCAGCGGCGGCTGTCCCGCTCGGAAATGCCGCCGCTGCGCGGATCAGCGTACAACCTCACCGGCTTGCCTTCCCGAAATGCCGTGATTTCCCAGCGACCGTCTTCGAACTCCAGCTCGAAAGGAACGAAGCCCTGGCTCTCTACTGCTTCCACGATTTCCGACAGCGGGCGAGCGTTTTCCGGCGGCAGCTCAAGCTCCGCGACCGCCAGCGACGGTGCGAGGAGGGGTAGCATGGCAGCAAACGCGCGAGTGCTCATGGCACCAGCCTCATTGATGGCTCAGGATCGAGCCAACAGATAGTAGAGCAGGTCTCCCAGCAGGGCATTGATGGTTTGGTAGGTTGAAGGCGGTTCACCCCGGATCTCGGTTTCAGTCTGGACCCAGGGGCCATCATCGGCCAGCTCGTGGCCGCAGTTGCGGATGAGCTGGTCGACGCTGTCGGGGGTCGCTTCCAGATGGAACTGCAGTCCGACGACCGAGCGGCCGAGCTGAAATGCCTGGTTTTCACACCCGGCGCTGCGCGCCAGCTGGACGGCGTTGGCCGGCAGGTCGAAGGTTTCTCCGTGCCAATGAAGGACTGTGATCTGCTGCGGGAAGGCGAACCGGTCCGGGTCATCGCCGGCCACTGCAGTGATCGGGTACCAGCCGATTTCCTTCGTCCGGGCGGTTTTCACCTGCGCGCCGCAAGCGGCGGCGATGAGCTGGGCTCCCAGGCAGATGCCGAGCACCGGGGTGCCGCTCTGGATGGCCTCCCCCAGCAGGCGTTTCTCTTCGCTCAGCCAGGGGTAGACCTGTTCATCGTTGACGCTCATCGGGCCGCCGAGGGCAATGATGAGGTCGAGTGCGTGAGGATCCGGGATTTCCGGGTCAGGCTCGAAGAATCGGGTATAGCCCACCCGCGCGCCCTGCGCGGTGAGCCAGGCGGTGATGGCGCCGGGGCCTTCGAAATCGACGTGCTGCAGGATGTGGACGCGCATGACGGTTCCGGCCAGAATCTTCGATCGTGTGAGATTAATACGTCGCAGTTTGCCGGGAAAGCGTCTCACCCGCGTGGCGCATTTTATTTTTTGGGGGGAATTACCCGTGTCTCTCGATATCCGCACTGATACGGCCGCAGAACTGGTGCAGGCAGCCGCCGCACTGCGCGATCGGGTCGAATCGCTCAGCTTCGCGCCGCCGGTGGCGTATGTCTACAATCCGCTGCGATATGCCTGGGCGCCGCACGAGCTTTATCTGCGGCGTTATGGTGCGGGGCGCAAGCGGGTGATTTTCATGGGCATGAATCCGGGCCCGTTTGGCATGGCGCAGACCGGCGTGCCGTTCGGAGAGGTGGCAGCCGTGCGGGACTGGCTGGGTATCGACGCGCCGGTGGGCAAACCGCCGAGGGAGCATCCGAAAAGACCGGTCACTGGCTTCGACTGCCCGCGCAGCGAGGTCAGCGGCCGCAGGCTGTGGGGGTTCTTCCGCGATGAATTCGGCACGGCGGAGAGATTCTTCGCCGAGCACTTCGTCGTCAACTACTGTCCGCTGGTATTCATGGACGAGGGAGGGCGCAATCTGACTCCCGATAAACTGCCGAAGACGGAGCGGACAGCGCTGCAGGCGGCATGCGATGCCCACCTGCGCGATGTCGTGGACATTCTGCAGCCGGAGGCCGCTGTGGGTATCGGCGGCTTCGCAGCCAGGCGCCTGCAGGACACGCTGGCGGACGGCGGGCTTCGCATCATCTGTATTCCTCACCCCAGTCCGGCAAGCCCCGTCGCGAACCGCGGCTGGGCAGAGCCGGTGCGGGCGATTCTCGAGCAGGAAGGCCTGCTGCGAACGTGAGGATAGGGATCAGCCTTTCAGCTCGTCATGCCGGTAGCAGTCGACGAGGTGATCATTCACCATTCCTGTCGCCTGCATGAAGGCATAGCAGATCGTCGGTCCGACGAAATTGAAGCCCAGCCGGCGAAGATCGCGGCTCATGGCGTTCGAGGTGGGAGTACTGGCGGGGATGTCGCTCAGGTGGCGCCAGGCATTCTGGACGGGTTCGTGGTCCACATAGCGCCATAGCCAGTCTCCCAGGGATCCATGGCGCTCGATGATCTCGAGCGTGCCCCGCGCGTTTCGAATGGCAGCTTCGATTTTGCGGCGATTGCGGATGATCCCGGGATCGTTCATCAGGCGCTCTACATCGGCGTCCGACCAGGCTGCGATGCGTTGCGGATCGAAGCCCTCGAAGGCGCGGCGATAATTCTCCCGCTTTCGCAGTACCGTGATCCAGGCCAGGCCCGCCTGAGCGCCTTCCAGCAGCAGCATTTCGAACAGCCTGCGCTCGTCGTGCAAGGGTACGCCCCACTCATGGTCGTGGTAGGCGATGTAGAGCGGATCACTTCCGCACCAGCCGCAGCGCGGGCGTTCCATCGGCTTGTCTCCGCTAGTCACGCCGTTCTGTCCGAGCTGAGGAGAGGAGCGCTCTCGTGCTCAGAGGGCTTCCAGACGGGCGTAGGCCATCACCAGCCATTTGCTGCCGGCATTGCGGAAGTTCACGTGGACGCGGGCCTGCGCGCCCTCGCCTTCGTGGTCCATGATCACACCCTCCCCAAACTTGGGATGGGTTACCCGCTGGCCGAGACGCAGGCCGCCGGGCAGTCCGGGCTGCCCGGAGACCGTCGGGCGCCGGGGCGGCGTATGTGGTGCCGGATACGCGGGGGCGGTGCGCTGTGGATACATGGGGCGCTCGCCCGAGCGGTGGCCGGATGGGATCACGCGCGGGCTCCGGCTGCGTACCTCCTCGATCACCTCGGCGGGAAGCTCGCCGATGAAGCGCGAAGGCGATTGCATCATTTCCGAGCCGTGCAGTCGGCGCACCTCGGCGTGGCTGACATAAAGCAGCCGCCGTGCCCGCGTGATGCCGACGTAGCACAGGCGGCGCTCTTCCTCGAGGCGTCCGGGTTCTTCCACCGAGCGGCCGTTGGGGAACAGGCCTTCTTCCATGCCGACCATGAACACCAGCGGAAACTCCAGACCTTTGGCCGAATGCAGCGTCATCAGCTGTACGCAATCGGAGTGTTCATCCGCCTGGCCCTCGCCGGCCTCCAGCGCTGCGTGAGCAAGAAAGGCGGCGAGCGGCGACATATCGGTTTCTTCCGCCGAGTATTCGAAGCCGCGGGCTGCAGATACCAGTTCCTCCAGGTTCTCGACCCGGGCCTGTCCGCGTTCACCCTTTTCCTTGGAGTAATGGGAAATCAGCCCGCTCAGGCGAATCGCCAGATCGACCTGTTCGAACAACGGCAACTCGGCCGCGTCGTGTTCCAGCCGCTCGATCAGGCCGAGAAAGCCGCGCAGCGCCGATGCCGCCCGTGCCGCCAGATCGTCTGATTCGCAGAGCGCTTCCGCCGCGCGCCACAGGGAGCTGCCAGTAGCGCGTGCGTGCTCGCGCAGCTGATCGAGTGTGCGATCGCCTATGCCGCGGGTCGGCATGTTCACCACGCGCTCGAACGATGGATCATCATTGCGGTTGGCTACCAGGCGCAGATAAGCGAGCGCATCCTTGATCTCGGCCCGCTCGAAGAAGCGGAAGCCGCCGTAGACCCGATACGGTATGCTGGCGGCAATGAGCGCTTCTTCGATCACGCGCGACTGGGCGTTGGAGCGATAGAGTACGGCAGCCTCATCGCGCCGATTCCCGTCGGCGATCCAGCGCCGCAGGCGATCCACCACGAATCGCGCCTCATCCAGATCATTGAAGGCGGCGTAAAGGCGGATCGGTTCGCCGTCCCGGCCATCAGTCCACAGCTTTTTGCCCAGGCGACCCTGATTGTGGTCGATGAGCGCGTTGGCAGCGCGCAGAATATTGCCGGTCGAACGGTAATTCTGTTCCAGCCGGATGGTGCGCGTGCCGGGATAATCCTGGCTGAAGCGCTGGATGTTCTCGATTCGGGCGCCGCGCCAGCCATAGATCGACTGATCGTCATCGCCGACGACGAACAGATGGTTTTCACCGCCCGTCAGCAGGCGCAGCCATGCATACTGGATCGCGTTGGTGTCCTGGAACTCATCGACCAGCACGTGTCTGAAGCGCCCCTGATAGTGCGCGAGAACCTCGGGATGATCGCGCCACAGTTCGTGGGCGCGCAGCAGCAGCTCCGCGAAGTCGACCACGCCGGCGCGCTGGCATGCCTCTTCATACGCCTGATAGATGCGCAGCATCTGGCGCATGTACGGATCGCCGCGATCGTCGATATGACGGGCACGCTGGCCTTCATCCTTGCGGCCATTGATGAACCATTGGACCTGCTTGGGTGGCCACTGGGCCTCATCGAGCTCCATCCCCTTGAGCAGGCGGCGGATCAGGCGATACTGATCTTCGGAGTCCAGAATCTGGAAAGTCTGCGGCAGTCCGACTTCGCGGTAATGAGTGCGCAGCAGGCGATGAGCCAGGCCATGGAAAGTGCCGACCCACATGCCGCTGGCGGGCATTCCCAGCATCTGCTCGATACGGCCGCGCATTTCAGCGGCCGCTTTGTTGGTAAAGGTGACGGCCAGAATCGCAAACGGTGACACGCCGTGGGCGCGGACCAGCCAGGCGATACGGTGCACCAGCACGCGGGTTTTTCCGCTGCCGGCGCCGGCCAGTATCAGCGCGTGGCCGGGCGGCATGGCCACCGCTTCACGCTGAGCGTCGTTGAGAGATTCCAGAAGCTGGTTCACATCCATGGGAGAAACCGATAGTGGCGGATACGGGGATCACCGGATTGTAACAGTTCCGGTCTCGCTCCGGCGGCGGATCCGGGTTATTCGCGGGTTTCCACCCGGATTCCGATACCTTTCAACCCCCCCGCGGGGAGGCGCGCGCCGTCGAGCAGCGCGCCGTCGAGACGGGCGCCCTCCAGTCGCGCGCCGGAGAGATCCGCATTGCGCAGATCGCTGCCGGAGAGATCCGCGCCGGTGAGATTGGCCTGGGACAGGTTCGCGCCTTCCAGCCGCGCCAGGCGCAGGTCCGCGTGCTCGAGGTTCGCCCTCGACAGGTCGGCGCAGCGCAGATCCATTTCCACCAGGGAGGCTTGCGGCAGCTGTGCAGTCGACAGATCAGCAGAGTGCAGTGTGGGCAGAGCAACACACAGCAGTTCGTCGAATCCTTTGCGATCATAGATTCTGATCATCGGTTCATTGTCTCCGTGCGTGCGGGCGGCAGTCCGACGGCGCCGCACTTCTCGCCGGCGAGGCGGCAGGCTGCGGCCAGCGTCTCGGCCGGTCCGAGACCGCGCACCAGTCCGTCGATGATGCCTGCGTTGAAAGTATCGCCTGCCCCAAGCGTGTCAACGATGCGTGGCGGAGTCCAGGGTGGGGTGTGGACCGGTGTTCCGCCGGCGTCGACGGTCCAGGCGCCCTCCGCGCCCCAGGCGCAGAACAGCCTGCGGCCGGGCAGACGTCCATGCATCAGGGTGAGAAACCTGCTCGCTCCTGTGCCGGTGGATTCCGCATATTCGCGGCTGAAGATCAGCACTGACGCCAAGGGAAACAGGCGCTCGATATCCGGACGCGGCTTCTCGACTTCCAGCGAAATCGTTTTCCCCTGCGCCAGGGCGTGCTCCATCATCCTGGCGGTCGCCTCGACTTCGCGCCCTTCGAAATGCAGCCAGTCCCAGCCGTCGAGGTCTATGCGCAGGAAGTCTTCCAGCGTGAACTCGGGCAGGGTCCGGTGATGCACGATGGTGCGTGAACCGTTCGCCAGGCTGTGCAGTATGTAGGACACGGGCGTGCTTCCCGCGGCGTGGACGCGGGCCGGCGACAGGTCGATGTTGCGTTTGCGCAACTCTTCCGCGAGGCGCTGACCATCGGCGTCGGCGGCAAGGGCGCCGGCGAGGCCGCAGCGATGTCCCAGCGTCGTCAGCACACTCAGGGTGTTCGCCGCATTGCCGCCACAAGAGCTGCGGCGCGCAGTCGCCCGCAGCTTGGCATCCTCGGCGGGATAGCTTTCTACGCTGAGAATGACGTCCAGAACCGCGACGCCGATGCCCAGGATGGATGCCATGGGAGCTTGTCAGCCCATCCGCGGACGCATGGCGCGCAGCGGCATCCACGCGATGCTGGCCAGATCCACCAGCAGCCACAGCGCCAGCATCGCCAGCAGCGGTACCCAGCTGCTCCATGCCACTGCAAGGAAAATGCAGGCAGCGGCAATCCAGAAGTAGATGAAATAAAGAAGCGTCATCAGTAGCGGATGCGCGCACAGGCGCGTGCCGCAGCGCGGGCAGTGCACGCTCATCCAGATGGCCGCCAGATACTTGTCCTTGAGGGGAATGGCATTCTGGCGACACTTGGGACAAGGGAAAAGCTTCATTGATGGCATCCGGAGAGCGGTTCAGTTCGCTGCTGTCGATCGCTTCATCGCTGCCGGTAACCGAATGGGCGCCGGTATCGGGATCTGCGGGAACAGCGGTGTCGGGCGGACAGCTCCGGAAGATGATAGCCGCATGGCGCCGGTAATTCATAGCGGGCGTGGCCACGAGCTGGCCGGCGCGCGTCGCTGGGCGCGGGCGGGCAGGCGCTTCATGATAGAATCGGGCGCGATGAAGAACTGTCGCACACGGCTGCTTTGTATCCCGGCGCTCCTTGCCTTTGCGCTGCTGCTCGCCGGCTGTGACGGCAACACCGAGCTGATGAAGTCGGCGATGCATGATCGCGCCGATGAGGTGAGGAGTGCGCTGGAAGCCGGCACCGCGGTCGACGAGCGCAACAATTTTGGCTGGACTGCGCTGATGCACGCGGCACGCCTGGGCAACGACGACATTGTCTCCTTACTGATCGACAACGGGGCCGATGTCAATGCCGCCGACGATGACGGCTGGACAGCGTTGATGCGGGCTGCGCATCGTGGTCAGGTCGAGACGGTGAAGCTGCTGCTGTCGCGTGGCGCCGAACCGAACCAGACCGAGAAGACCGGCACCACTGCTCTGCACTGGGCGGCGCAGCGCGGGCATCTGGAGGTCGTCCGGGCGCTGCTCGCAGGCGGCGCCGATCACACCCTGCGCAATGCTGACGGCTCCACGCCGATGCATCTGGCGACGCTGGCGAGCAATAACGAGGTGGTGCTCTACCTGCGCAGCGTTGGGGCGCGTGAGTAAGCGGCGCGAACCGCTTCATGGCTGGGATCTGACGCCGAAGGCGGCGATTGCCCTGCAGCGCGAACTTGCAGGGAGCGTTCGGACCAATGTCGATGATTTCGGTTCCGTGCGGCGCGTCGCCGGAGTCGATGTCGGCTTCGAGGAGCAGGGGGCGATCACCCGCGCGGCACTCGCCGTGCTGTCGTTTCCGGACTTGCAGCCGCTCGAAAGCATCGTTTCACGTCGCCCCACTTCCTTTCCCTACGTGCCCGGTCTGCTCTCGTTTCGCGAGCTTCCTGCGGTGCTGGAGGCCTTCGGGCGCGTCAGCGAAATGCCGGACCTGGTGCTCTGCGATGGTCACGGCGTCGCTCATCCCCGTCGTTTGGGCATTGCCGCGCATCTCGGCCTGTGGCTGGATCTGCCGACGATCGGTGTCGCCAAGAGCCGGCTGATCGGAACGCACGGTGAGGTGCCGCAGGAAAAGGGGGGCTGGTGTCCGCTGCTCGACCGGGGCGAGTGCATCGGTGCGGTGCTGCGAACCAGGGCCGGTGTCAGCCCGGTTTTCGTGTCGGCTGGCCATCGCATCACGCTCGCAAGCGCGATCGGCTTCGTGCTGCGCTGCGTCAGCCGGTACCGGTTGCCGGAAACGACGCGCGCCGCACATCGCCTTGCCTCCCGCCGCTGACCGATGCCCGGCGGAGCGCATGATATCATTGCGGCTTGCCGGGCCGTTCGCGAGGCCTCGTGCATCTGGCTGGCGATGACTCGAACTCTGCTGACCCTTCATCTGTACATTGCTTGCGCTCTGGCGGTTGGGCCGGGGGTGGCGGTGCTCGCCGCCGATACGACGCCGGCCGGCTCCCGTGGCCACGATATCGAACACCACGGCGGAGAGGCTTCCCGCTGCGAGCAGTGTCATACCGCCAGCGTGTTTGCGCCAGAACTGAAGAGCCGCGGTTGCCTGGCTTGCCACACCGATGGCATCCCTGCGTCTTCGCTGCCGGTTGCGGAGGGTGTCGCCGCCGGCGGGGGTGGAGCTGATGACGCCATGGGTCTGCAAGGACCTCAATATTACGAAGGCTCCCGCTTCGGCGCCGATCCGGGCCCGATGATCCGCATTCCCGCCGGTGAATTCATCATGGGCACCGACGAGCGCTTTTCCGACGAAGGTCCGCAGCATGTCGTCTACCTGGGCGATTACCTCATCGATCGCTATCCGGTGACCAATCTTCAGTACCAGCAGTTCATCGAGGCCACCCACCGGCGAGCGCCGGCACATTTCGAGGGGCGCGGCCATCCGCCGGGGAAGGCGGATCATCCGGTGGTGCAGGTCTCCTGGTTCGATGCCAGAGATTACTGTGCATGGGCAGGCAAGCGCCTGCCCACCGAAACCGAATGGGAGAAGGCTGCGCGCGGCACCGATGGGCGGCCGTTCCCCTGGGGTGAGTACTTCGATATCGTCCGCGCCAATACGCCTGTGCGCTGGTCGGCGCTCGAGCGCAGGGGAGATACGACGCCGGTCGGCGCGTTTCCGCAGGGCGCCAGTCCCTATGGGCTGCACGATGTGACCGGTAACGTCTGGGAGTGGACCGCTTCTTGGTATAAGCCGTATCCGGGAAATGACCGCCCGTCCGAGAACTACGGCGAAATCTATCGGGTGCTCAAGGGCGGTTCCTGGTGGGATTGCTCCTTCTACAAATGTGGTATTTCTGCCCCGGTCTACAACCGCGGCTTCTTCAGTGCACGGGTCCGAAACGATACCTTCGGTTTCCGTTGCGCCAGCGACGCGCAGGACTGAGACGACCAGTGCAGGCGCCACGCAGGAGTGTTTTGCTCATCCGCCTGACTTGGACCGTGATCTCTGCGCTGCCGGATGGCTCCGGGTGTCTGATTCTTCTTTCACCATGCAGGCGTGACAGGTAATCTGATCCATCTGATTCCCGGACTGTGCTTCGCGCGGCCCGCCCGATGGCGCTAGAGGAGGAAGTGGTGACCCCGAACACCGCCGATCATACCGGTGCTCGAGCCCTGATCGTTGCGGCGGGGCTCCTCATGGCGGCGACCGGGGCAAGCGCCGGCGACATGGTTCCGGTGCCGGCCGGCGGGTTTCTGTTTGGAACCCCGGCGAGCGCCGCGGGCGGCCCTGATCTCGCGGAATTCGGGCTCAACAAGGCGCCATACCTCGACGAGACGCCTCAGCGCCGTCTCCATCTCGATACCTTCTTCATCGATCGTCATGAGGTGACGAATCTCGAATACAGCCGTTTCGTGATCGAGACCGATCATTGGGTGCCGGACGGCTGGCAAAGCAGCGGTTATCTGCTGACGCGTGAGATTCTCGAAGCCGCCGATCTCGGTGTGGAGGAATTGCGGGGGCTGGCGCTCGACATGTTCGGCATTGAAGGCGAACTCGCAGACCTGGATCGGGGCGCCGTGCTTGACCTCATCGAGCGCAAGCGCCGGGAACAGGATTCGCTGCCCGTCGCCGGAGTCGGTTGGCAGGACGCGCGCCTGTATTGCGAGTGGGCCGGAAAGCGGTTGCCGACCGAAAAGGAGTGGGAGAAAGCGGCCCGGGGGCCCGACGGGCGTGAGTTTCCCTGGGGAGATACCTGGAGCCGGGAGCGGGTGATCGCCGGTCAGGAAGCGGGCCTGCGTCCGGTCGGTTCAATCGAAGCCGGAAAATCATATTACGGCGCCTACGATATGGCCGGAAACGTCATGGAGTGGGTGGACGACTGGTATGCACCGTACGAAGGCTCTGAGTTCGAACTACCTGAGGGTGAAAGGCTCAAGGTCGCCCGTGGCGGCGGCTGGGGCGGGCTCGGTCACTACGTCATCAGCCACTTTTACCGCGCGGCCTATCGCTATCCGCTGCATCCTGCGGCGCGGTTTCTCGATCTGGGTTTCCGCTGCGCGCGCGACGGCGATCAGGCGTCACCCGATTCCGGCGGCTTGCCCGCGCCATAGAAGGTGCCTGGGAACGGCGTGATCTTGCCCTCGCCGGTGGCGCTGATTTTCGCCGTCCCCTGCTTGTCGACCTCGTCGATGCGGACCACGGCATGCAGCGGGACGTAGCTGCGACGGACTCCGGCGAATTCGCTCTTCAGCCGTTCCTCGGCGGGATCGACCACCAGGGCCGATTTTTCGCCGAAAACGATCTCCTCGATCGCGACGAATCCGTACAGCTCACTCTGTGAAACAGAGCGGGCGTAGATCTCGTAAAGCTTGCCGCCATTGAGAAACGCGATACGGTAGAGGCGCTTGGCGTTCATCGCGGCTATTGTATCCGGGCCCATCGCCGTGGCCAACCGGCTCAGCCCGCGCTCGCCAGGAGATGCCGGATGATCTGTTCGGCCTGGGCCAGATAGCCCCCGCCGAACAGATTGAGATGGTTGAGCACATGGTAGAGATTGTAGACCTCGCGGCGCAGCGCGTAACCGGGCGGCAGGGGCCATGCTTCCTGGTATGCGGCATAGAACGCATCCGGGAAGCGGCCGAAGAGTTCGGTCATGGCGATATCGGTTTCCCGATCGCCGTAGTAGACGGCGACGTCATAGACTACCGGAGTGCCATCTCTCAGGCAGGCCTGATTCCCCGACCACAGGTCGCCATGCAGCAGGGAGGCGGCCGGCCGGTGATCCTGGAACAGCGCGGGCAGGGCATCGAGCAACCGTTCGCCTGCGCGCGCGAGACGTGAGTATCCGGCGCGGTCCGCCAGGTCCAGCTGGAAGCCGAGGCGGCGCTGTCTCCAGAAGGTCGGCCAGTCCTCGAGTATCCCGTTTGGCTGAGGCGTCGTGCCGATGGTGTTGTCCCGGCGCCATCCGTACGCGTTCCGGGTGTGGCGGTGCATGGCTGCCAGATCTCTGCCCAGCCGGGCGGCGCAGGTCGCGGTGCCGCGGCCAAGTTCCAGATATTCGAGCACCAGATAGGCATGGCTTCCTGCCATGCCATGGCACAGAGGTTCCGGCACGCGAATGGCGCCGGAGCGCTGAATCTCCAACAGTCCATCATGCTCGGCGGCGAACATATCCGCATGCGCAGCATCGTTCAGCTTGATGAAATAGCGCGAGCCATCCTGGCCATGAATGACATGAGCGGTATTGATGCAGCCACCGCTCGCGGAAGCGCGCTGCGAGATGGCGAAGCGCTTGCCGCTCACGGTTTCCACGTGCCGCGAAATCGTGGCCCAGATATCGTCTTTCGGCATGGTTTCGCTGTGGCCTCGTTTCCTTGCGCGGGTCACGTTATCATGTCCCGATGAGCGAGACGACTCCGGAAAATCAGGATGATGACAGGGAAGCCATCGCGGGCGCGCGCTGGCCGGTGACCGACAATCCGGTGCCTGTGCCGCCATTTTACGGCGGCCGCTGTCTGGAACGTGTGCCATTGCGCGCGGTTCTGCCCTATATCAACCGCCGGACGCTTTATCGATTCCAGTGGGGTTTCAAGGCCGCGGGCCGCGGTGAGGCCGAGTACCAGGCCTGGGCGCGGACCGAGGTCGATCCGATCTTCAATCGCATCGTCGAACGCGCCGAACGCGAAGACATCATCCGACCGCAGGCCGTCTACGGCTATTTTCCGTGTCAATCGGACGGCGATGATCTGATCGTTTACGATGCGGAAGACCATAACCGGGAGATTTGCCGTTTTCAGTTCCCGCGGCAGAAAAAGGGGCGCGGGCTGTGCATCGCGGATTTCTTCCGTTCCGTCGAATCGGGCATGAAGGATGTCGTGGCATTCCAGGTGGTCACCGTAGGGCAGCATGCGTCCGACGTCGCGCGCGCGCTGTTTGCCGCCGACCAGTATCAGGAATACCTCTACCTCCATGGCCTCAATGTGGAAACCACCGAGGCGCTGGCCGAATTCGTGCACAAACGGATCCGGGCCGAACTCGGCTTTGCCCGCGAAGATGCGCGCACCATCGCCGACATGCTCAAACAGGGCTACAGGGGTTCTCGTTATTCCTTCGGTTACCCCGCCTGTCCCGAGCTCGCCGATCAGGACAAGATCCTGAACCTGCTGGATGCCTCCCGCATCGGCGTCGTGCTCGGAGACGAATTTCAGCTCTGGCCGGAGGAGAGCACCAGCGCCATCGTCGTGCATCATCCCCAAGCGAAATACTTCAGCGCCTGAAGGCACGCCCGATGGCGGATCCATGATCAGGCTGCTGCTGAGATTTCTGGACATCTGTCTGCTGCGCCTGGCGCCGCAGGATCTGCCGGGTTCCAGCTTTCTGCTCGGCTTGAGCTTCATCATGTACGCCACCCTGGCCTTCGGTGCGGCGGTGCTCAGCCTGCCGATTCTGCCCGCGTTCCTCCTCGCCCTGTTCGATGCCGGACTGGTCGCCGGCCTGCTGTGGATCCTGCTGTGGATACGCGATCTGCTGAATCGCTTTCCCCAGACGCTGATCGCGCTGTATGGCTCCGGTACGGTCATGCAGCTGATCGCGCTCCCTATCGTTCTCTGGCAAACTGCGGGCGTGGCGGCGCCCGCGCAAGGCATGGCCGCGCTGCTGCTCTGGATCTGGCTGTTGTGGCATCTGCTGGTCGTCGGGCATGTCCTGCGTCATGCGGTAAACACCATTCTGCCGCTGGGAACGCTGCTCGCACTGCTCTATCTGTTCGTGTCCTTCAGCGTGACACGCACCATCTTCTTTCCCGGAGGCTGACATGCGCGTTCACGTGCTTGGAATCTGCGGTACCTTCATGGGCGGATTGGCGCTGCTCGCCCGTGAACTCGGCCATGAGGTCAGTGGTTCGGATCTCGGAGCCTATCCGCCGATGAGTGAGCTCCTGCGTGCCAGCGGTATCCCGATGAGCGAGGGATACGATCC
The DNA here is from genome assembly GCA_964581365.1 of uncultured Chromatiales bacterium. GTDB lineage: Bacteria > Pseudomonadota > Gammaproteobacteria > SZUA-140 > SZUA-140 > JAITWN01. The sequence continues at coordinate 26,723 of CAZOOF010000002.1, read as the reverse complement.
GGCAACGCTCAATCCGGCGCCCGATGTGCTGGTCATCGGCAATGCGTTCTCGCGCGGCAATCCGCTGGTGGAGTACGCGCTGGAGCGTGATATTCCTTATATGTCCGGTCCGGAGTTCCTTGCGCGCCATGTGCTGCAGGGACGCTGGGTGCTTGGCGTTGCCGGCACTCATGGCAAGACCACCACCTCCAGCATGCTGGCCTGGATTCTGGAGCATGCCGGGCTGCGTCCGGGCTATCTGATCGGGGGCGCGCCCGCCAACTTCGCTGCCCCGGCGCGTCTCGGTGATACGCCGTTCTTCGTCGTCGAGGCCGATGAATACGATTCCGCCTTCTTCGACAAACGGTCGAAGTTCGTGCATTACCGTCCGCGCACCCTGATCCTGAACAATCTCGAGTATGACCACGCCGATATCTTTCCCGATCTCGATGCCATCAAGCGGCAATTTCATCATCTGGTGAGAACCGTGCCCGGCAATGGCATGATCGTCATGCCCTCCGACGACGAAGCCCTGATGGAGGTGATCGAGAGCGGGTGCTGGACGCCCCTGCAGCGCTTCCGGCGCGGCGGCCGACAGCCGCGGGCAGGAGAATGGGGGGCGCGTCTGAATGAGCGCGGCTTCACGCTCTATGAAGGCGATGAGGTCCGGGGCGAGGTGTGCTGGAATATTCCCGGCGTGCACAATGTCGATAATGCCCTGGCCGCTTTGCTCGCCGCTCGCCACGCCGGCGTCCCGCTCGCTGCCGGGCTTGCCGCGCTGGCGGAGTTTCGCGGTGTGCGGCGCCGGCTGGAGCTGCGCGGCGAGGTTCACGGCGTTCGCGTCTACGACGATTTTGCTCACCATCCGACCGCGATCGCGAGCACGGTCGATGCCCTGCGGCGGCGGATCGGACGCAATCGCATCGTGGCGGTGCTGGAGATGCGATCGAACACCATGAAAATGGGCGTGCACCGCGAGACGCTGGCGCCCGCGCTCGCCGGTGCCGACGAGGTCATCCTGTTGCGCTCTCCAGGGCTCGGCTGGCCGCTGGAAGAGGTAGCGGAGGCCATCGGACCGCGCTGCGCGGTGCTCGATACCGTCGCCGACATCGTGACCCGTATTGCCGCCCAGGCATCGCCGGGTGACCATATCCTCATCATGAGCAACGGCGGATTCGAAGGCATCCACGATCGTCTGCTTGCGGCGCTGGCCGGTCATGGCGAGCTCTAGAGCAATCGCTCTCGCCTGGACCGGCGCTTCGGGCATGCCCTATGGTCTGCGGCTGCTCGAATGCCTGCTCGCGGCCGGCGAGCAGGTGGCGCTGATGGTGTCACAGCCGGCGCAAGTGGTGCTGTCCATGGAAACCGATCTGCGTGTTCCATCGGCGCCGCGTGACATGGCCGCCTTCTTTGCCTCCCGTTTCGGCGCCCGCGACGAGCAGCTCAAGGTCTACGGCAGGGATCAGTGGACCGCGCCGGTGGCAAGCGGCTCAGGGGCGCCGCGCGCCATGGTGGTGTGTCCCTGCACCAGCGGCACGCTGGCGGCCATCGCCAATGGCAGCAGCGACAACCTGCTCGAACGGGCCGCCGATGTGGCGCTGAAGGAGCAGCGCAAGCTGATCCTGGTGCCGCGCGAGATGCCGCTGTCAGCCATTCACCTGGAACACATGCTGAAGCTGGCGCGCCTCGGCGTGGTGATCATGCCGGCCTGTCCGGGCTTCTATCACCGGCCGACGGATGTCGCGGGTCTGGTCGATTTCGTCGTCGCCCGGATTCTGGACCATCTGGACGTTCCGCACGAACTGGTGCCGCGCTGGGGGGAGGAGTAGCGGACAAGCTTTTGCCGAAGCGCCCGCTGTCCTGAGCCACCCGGGTTACTGTGCCTTTGTATCTCCCAGCGCGGCGATTGCCGCTATTCGACGCCGGTTGAGTTCCGCGCCGAGCGCCCGGCCTTCGAATCCCTCGTCTCGCAGCGCGCCGCCACTGATCGCCGCGGCTGCGGCATGGGCACGCCGCAACCGATCGGCCTGTGGATAGTCTTTGATGTCATAGCCCGGGCGTCCGCGGAAATCCGCTTCGCAGGCCAGCAGGAACCGCTCCAGGCGCTGCGGTCTGCGGAAGGCGTCGAGCGCATTGAGCAGCCGCAGCACGGTACGCGGCCGCAGTTCGAGGGCAGAGTGACACTGGCCATGAAAACGCGCGGTGACGAGCGCCAGGTCGCGGTACTCGCCCGGGCAGCGAAGCCGGGCGCAAACCTCCAGGACTAGACGCGCGCTGCGGCGTTCGTGTGCGATGTGACGGGGCCACTGCTCGGGCGGTGTCGTTCCCTTGCCGAGGTCATGGGTAAGGGCGGCAAAGCGTACGCTCCGGTCGCTGGTGAGGCGGGCCGCGGCTTCCAGCACCATCATCGTATGGATGCCGGTGTCGATCTCGGGATGCCATTTCTCCGGTTGCGGCACACCCCACAGGCGATCGAGCTCGGGAATCAGCACGGCGAGAGCGCCGCATTCACGCAGTACCTCGAAAAAGGCGGAAGGCCGCTCCTCACCGAGCGCGCGATCGAGCTCCTGCCACACGCGTTCGGGCACCAGGGCGGCGACTTCCCCGGCAGTCACCATGTTCCGCATCAGCTCCATGGTTTCCGGCGCGACCGTGAACCCGAGCGACGAAAAGCGCGCGGCAAAACGCGCAAGACGCAGGATGCGCACCGGGTCCTCGGCAAAAGCGGGCGACACGTGACGCAGAACACGGCGCTTCAGATCGTCCGCGCCGCCGTAGGGATCCACCAGCTCGCCGGTTTCCGTCTCTGCCATGGCGTTGATGGTGAGATCGCGACGCGCCAGGTCCTCCTCCAGTGTCACCTCCGGCGCCGCATGCACCGTGAAGCCGTGATAGCCTGCAGCCACTTTGCGCTCGGTACGGGCGAGCGCGTACTCTTCGTGGGTGCGCGGATGTAGAAACACCGGAAAGTCCCGCCCGACCTGACGGAAGCCCCGCGACAGCATCTGCTCGGGAGTTGCGCCGACCACCACCCAGTCGCGATCCTTTACTGGTATTCCGAGCAGGCGATCACGCACCGCGCCGCCGACGATATAGCTTTTCACGAGCGGCCCCGATGCATCGCCCCGGAGCTCAGTTCGGCGATCGCCTGGCCGCGCGCCTGGCCTCATCGAGCCGGGCGCGCTGATTGGCGGCGCCGAGATAGATCGGGATCACGGCTTCCACATCCTGGGGGTCGATGCCGAAAATGGTCGGGAACCGGTCGCGACAGACGGCGTCGACGCTCAGGGACAAATAATTGTCCATGGTGAAAAGCTGGCCAGGCAGCAGTCCGAGAATGCGTGCCTGCAGCCTGGAGAGCCCGTCGCCGAGCGGCACGATGCGCTTGTCGATATTCAGGGTCTCAGCGGTGTAGCGCACGATCTCTTCCAGCGTCATTGCGCGTGGGCCGCACAGATCGTAGCGCTGACCCGTGGTGTCGGGATCGATCAGAGCGATGCGCATCGCGTGCACGACATCGCCTATGAACACCGGCGACATCCGGGCGTTGGGGCAGGCGAGCGGAAGCATCAACGGAGCGCAGCGCAGCAGGCACGCGAAGCGATTGAACAGGTGATCGTCCGGCCCGAAGATGACGGAGGGACGGAAGCTGGTGACCTGCAGATCGCCGGCGGCATGGGCGTGCTCTTCGCCCTCGCCCTTGCTGCGCAGGTAGGCGCTTTTCGCCTGCGGCGCGGCGTTCAGCGCGCTCATGTGCAGCAGTCGGCGCACCCCCGTGGCGCGACAGGCCGCGATCAGCCGGTCCACCAGGTCGACGTGCACCCGCTGGAAATCTCCCCGCCGTTCCTCATTCAGGATCCCGACCAGATTGACCACGGCATCGCATCCGCGTAGCACATTCTCGAGCACGCCCGGTTGGTGAATGCTGGCGTTTACCAGCTCGGCGCCCGGCAGCACGGTCAGACTGCGGCTGCGGACGGGGCGGCGCGTCGGAATGCGCACCGTGAAACCGTGTTCCACCAGCTCGGCGGCCAGGTGCTCGCCGACAAAGCCCGTGCCACCCAGGATGCAGACCTTGGGTTTGATCGCCGGTTCGATTGTGACTTCCATCGCTTCTTCCATTACGTTCGTGTGTCCCTGATCGGCGTGCCGTTTCGCCGGCCCGCTTTGCGCCCGGGGACGCGAATTCGGGTCGCGATTCAAGATTGTACCCAAGCGGGAGCCGCGGTGTCCCGAATCGACGGCTGGCATCCCGGCAGCGTCATGGTAAGCTGAACGCCATCATGAAGTCCGTCAATCCCGCCGATGGCCGTCTGCTGGCCACGTTCGAACCCTGGGACGCCGAGCATATCGAAACGATGCTGGCGCAGGCCGCGCGCGCATCCGCGAGGTGGCGCGACACCCCGCTTGCCGAGCGCTGCGAGATCCTGCGGCGCGCGGCCGCAGTGCTGCTGTCGCGCCGCGACAGCCTGGCGCGCCTGGCTACCATGGAAATGGGCAAGCTGACCGGCGAAGCTCAGGCCGAGATAGAAAAGTGCGCGCTTGGCTGCGAATACTATGCCGAGCATGCCGCTGCCTTTCTCGCCGATGAATACGTCGCCACCGAGGCCAGGCGCAGTTATGTCGCTTGCCGGCCTCTGGGCACGGTGCTGGCGATCATGCCGTGGAACTTCCCTTTCTGGCAGGTGTTCCGTTTCGCGGCACCGGCGCTGGCGGCAGGCAATACCGTGCTGCTCAAGCACGCCTCGAACGTGCCCCAGTGTGCGCTGGCGGTGGAGGAAGTGCTGCGCGAAGCGGGTCTTCCCGAAGGCGTATTCATTACCCTCATGATTCCCGCCTCGGGGGTCGAAGCGGTGATACGCGACCCGCGCGTGCATGCGGTCACCCTGACCGGCAGCGAAGAGGCAGGCAGGCAAGTAGCGGCGATCGCGGGGGCGGCGCTGAAGAAGACCGTGCTCGAACTGGGGGGGGCGGATCCGTTCATCGTGCTTCCCGACGCCGATCTCGAGCAGGCTGTCGACGGGGCCATGAGTTCGCGCTATGGCAACGCCGGGCAGAGCTGCATCGCCGCCAAGAGGTTCATCGTGGTCGGCGGGATCGTCGATGAATTCGTCGCGCGCCTGAAAGACCGCGTGGAGGCGCTGCGTCCAGGTGATCCTTCGGCGCCCGACACGACGCTGGCGCCGCTGGCACGTGCCGATTTGCGCGACTCGCTTCACCGCCTGGTTGAGCAGAGCATCACGCAAGGCGCTGTGCCCGTCACCGGGTGTCGCCCACTCGATGGGCCAGGCGCCTACTACGCGGCTTCGATTCTCGATCACGTCAAACCGGGCATGCCGGTTTTCGATGAGGAAACTTTCGGTCCGGTCGCGAGCATCACTCGCGCCGGCAGCGCCGATGAGGCGGTGGAGCTTGCCAACCATTCCCGTTACGGGCTTGGTGGCAGCGTGTGGACCCGCAACGTCACCGTCGGTGAGCGCCTGGCGCTGCGCCTGCGCTGTGGCTGCGCATTCGTCAACGGTATGGTAAAAAGCGATCCCCGCCTGCCTTTCGGCGGTGTGGGTCATTCCGGTTACGGGCGGGAGCTTTCCCACCACGGCATCCACGAGTTCGTCAACTTCACCTCGGTCTGGGTCCGTTAAGCGGGCGCCGTAGCCGGCTCGCATGCAGGAATGGATTCATTATCTGTCGCTCGGCGCGGCCACCGGCCTGCTCGCCGGGCTGTTCGGCGTCGGCGGTGGCTTGATCATCGTTCCCGCGCTGGTCTGCATCTGGACCGCGGCGCAGCCGTCGATTCCGGCGGAGGCGCTCATGCATGTCGCCATCGGTACATCGCTTGCGTCCATCGTGCCGACGTCGATCGCCTCGATGTGGGGACATCAGCGTCGCGGCGCCATTCTGTGGCCAGTCTGGCGGCAACTCGGTCCCAGTATCGTGCTCGGGACGCTGGGCGGCGCCTGGTGCGCGGCGCAGCTCGATACCACAACGCTGCGCTACGTGTTTGCGATCTTCATGCTGGTGATGTCGCTGCAGATCGCCTTCGGGCTGATGCCGCGAGTTGCTCACGGCGCCGGTCATGTAGGGCGGGGTCTGGCTGCCTGCGCCGGTACCGTGATCGGTCTGGTGTCGGCCCTGGTCGGCATCGGTGGCGGCTCCCTGACCACCCCGTTTCTGCTCGCGCGCGGCATCGCCATTCGCAACGCCATCGCTACCTCAGCGGCCTGCGGGCTGCCGATCGCTGTTGCCGGCAGCATCGGCTATATCTTCATGGGCGGCGCGGGCGGCCACGCGCTTCCGGATGCGGCCAGCGGCTATGTGTACTGGCCGGCCATGTTCGCCATCGGCGCGGGCAGCATCATTACTGCACCGATCGGTGCGCGTCTCACTCACGTACTGCCGGTCGCGCTGCTGAAGCAGCTGTTTGCTCTGCTTCTGGCGGTGGTGGCGGTGCAGTTGCTGATGTGACGCAGCTTGGCTTGGACTGGGAACGACGCTCGCTTTTCTTCTGTATCTTGCGCCTTCCTCTGCGTAATATGGTGTGGTGAGGCATCAGGAGGACGAAGCCATGAAACGAATTCTAAGTGGCGGCATCGTTGTGTGCGCGGCCATGGCGGGGGCGGCCCATGCCTGGGAACCGGGCCCCTATCTGGGCTTCGCGTTCGGCGGCACCAGCTACGATCTGAGTGTCTCCGACTACAACGACGGCAACCTGATCGGCAATTCCAACTCCGTCGATGATTCGGATACCGGCTACAAGCTGTTTGGTGGCTATCGCATCACGCCCAACATTGGCGCGGAATTCTATTACGCGAATCTTGGGGACAGCTCGTTTCGCGGCGATGCCGGCGCGCAGGTCGATCACTGGTGCGAAGGCCCGGTATCAAGCGAGGTCGAGGTCGACGGCTTTGGTGCGTCTCTGATCGGCAATGTGCCGGTCGGTCGTGACTTCAACATCTACGGCAAGTTCGGCATCTTCGCCTGGGACTGGGATGCGCGCGAGAGCGATTCCTGCGGTACGTTCCGGGACAGCGAATCCGATACCGAACTTGCTTTCGGCGCGGGCGTCTCCTACCAGATCAACTATCTCACCTCCGTGCATCTGGAGTGGGAGCGCTACAAAAATATACTCGACAGTTTCAGCGGAGAATTCGACGTCGACTTCTTCTCGCTCGGACTGTCCTTCTCGCTCTACTGATTCCGCGGGCCGCGGCCGAAGCGGAGCGGCTCGATGTGGATCGCGTCCTCGATCAGCGCGGCGGCGCCCAGAGGCTGGCCGGGTAGCAGATCATAGGCGCCGGGAGGCAGGCCGGCAGGGACATGGAGCAGCAGCCCGTCCGGGCCCCTGCTTTCGGCCCGGGCTTCCGGCAGACGTGACAGCGCCCGCAGCACCTGGGTGCCGGCGAGATAGATGGCTTCCTCTCCGGGAGCGAGATAAGTGACCGGCGCCATCGTTTCGTAGGCTGCGGCGAGGCGCCAGCGATCGACGCCTGATTCGATTGTCTGCACACTGCGCCCGCGGGCGAGGTGGATGCGGGTGCCGTCGATCGCAAGCGCGTTGATTCCGCCTGGCACCGGGATTTCTGCCAATTTGCGCAGTGCTCCGCCCGTGTGCCAGGCGAATACATGCAGCTTCTCATCGGTGGTCTGGGCGATCACCCGCTCATCATTTGCGAGCAGGCGGACGATGGGGCTGTCGATCGATGCCAGCACCCGACCTTCACTCACATCGTCATGCAGTTCGCAGATGTTCCCATCGGTATCGGCGATCAGCGCGATACCGGCCGCCGATGTGGCGTCGGTAATCCGGGGCGATACCTGCCTCACCGCGCCCGAATGCGTATCGATCAGCGCAACGTCTCCGTCTCCCGCAAGCAGAATGGCGCCGTCCAGGGCGCGCAGCATGCTTGCCTGCAGCGGCGCTTCGAGGTGCTTCTCAACGCGCGCCTGGAAAGGTTCACTGATATCGACGGCAGCGACCCGTCTGCCTCCTGAGTGCAGCACCCAGGCTCGATGCTGTTCGAGCGCGACTGCATCCGCGTCCGCCAGGTCGATGCCGGTCACCCAGGTCGGATTGAGCGGATTGCGGATATCGAACACCTGCAGGCCAGCATCGCCCTGAGAAACGAAGGCGAAACTGCCGCGGATCGCTATCGACCGGATGCGTTCGCGCCGCGGATAGACGGCGAGGGTCTGGGCCGAGGTTCCGGTTTCGAGCAGCAGTAAGCCGCCCCACCAGTCGGCGACCACCACCGTGTCTTCGCGCAAGGCCAGTCCCCAGGCCGCGCCGTCGGTGTCACGCGAACCGAGATGACGCGGCCGCGCCGGATCCGAGACATCGAATACCTGGATCCCCGCCATCCAGTCGGCCACATGCAGCAGCCGATCGCGCAGCGCCAGCCCGCGCGCGTTGCCGGGAGTCGGTATTCGCGTCAGGAGTCGAGGCGAGGCAGGATCCGCGATATCCAGCACATGCACGCCATCGTCATAGAGCGCGAGATAAGCGACGTCGCCATCGAGCAGGACCTCTTCCACGCGCCCGCCGGGACGATAGCGGGTGATCTCCTGTGGTGCGCGCGGATTGCTCACGTCGATGATCGCGAGGCCGGCGTCATCGTCCGCGACCCAGGCAATGCCGTCGCGCACACGCAACGACCAGGCCTTGCCGGGTGTGTCGAGATGAGTCAGCAGGGATGGCAGACGTGGATTACTGACGTCGATGATCATCACGCCGCCGTGATGGGCTGCCAGGTAGAGCAGGTCGCCGTCCAGTACCGGAGTGTAGGCGAGACCCGGCAGCGGCAGCCGGCCGAGCGCCCTCGGTTTGCTCGGGTCGACGACATCCACCACCAGCAGACCATGATCATCATCGGCGACGAAAGCGATACCGTCGCGAACGACCACGCCTTTGGGCGAACCATCACTGCGTACACTGGCGAGCAATGCGGGGCGCCGCGGTTCGCTCAGATCGTATATGTGCATGCCGGCGAACCAGTCGGCGACGTAGGCCGTATCGCCTTCGATAAAAATGCGGCGCTGGCCGCCGAAGTTAACGCCCTGACCGAACGCCAGTCCTTCGTTACCGGTCCGAGGCACCCGGCGTGGATCGATACCGATGAAGCGATCGCCGGCGACAGTCAGAATACGATTCTCCCGCGCCATCCAGGCAGCGCAACAATCGTCGGCACGCCACAGCAGAGCGCTGCGTTCGGTTGCCGCCGGATTCTCCGCCTCGAGCAGATAGAGTGCATCCCCATCGCGGATCACCGCACGGGAGCCGGTGAGGCTGATCGCGTCCACCGCGCCCGTGCCGCGCAGGCTGCCCCGCCAGCGCAGCTCATCCTGATCGCCGCGATCAAGCACGGTCAGCCCATGCTCACCCTGCGCCAGATAGATGCGGCCGTCATCACCGATAGCGACGTCGAGCACCGGGCCGGTGCCGGAGAAGCCTTCCACCTGGCCACTGTCATCGATGACCAGCAGACCGCGCTCGCCGGCGGCGACATAGGTTGCCCGGCCATCCCTTGCGATGGCGCCGGGCTCGAAATCGAACGCGTGCTCGAGAATAAACCGGGCAGGCCCGGACGGTGTCAGTTCGAGTACATGCAGGCTGCGGGGGGAAAGCAGGTAGCCGCGGCCATTGGCGACCGTGAAGCTGCGCGCCGGTGCGTTCAGCGCCAGGCTGCTGCGCAACAGCGCGCGGGTGGGATCGCGGATATCCAGGGTGTACAGGCGAGACCGGGTCAGCAGCCAGGCGGTGTTGCCTTCCGCCGCGATCTCGAGCACGGATTCCGGGAGAGTCAGGCGATCTATGACTCGGGGCGGGACAGTGCTGCTATCCAGTATCAGCACGCTGTCTTCTGTTGCGATCAGAAGCGCGCTGTCTGCCTGGGCCAGATCGTGTCCCGCTGCTTCGAGCTCGTGCGAAAACAGCAGGCGCGGACTCGCCGGTCGCAGCCAAGGATCGACAAGGTCCGTCGTGACCGGCAGTTGGACGGTGCCGCCCCGCCCCTCAGGCAGGGTGGCGGCCTGGGTCGCGCCGGTGATCGCCGCCGCCAGCCCGCATGCCAGCCAGCGACGGCGGGCGATGACTGTGTTCAGGGGCACGGATTGGGGTGGCGCAGATGAACGGCTTCGATCTCAGCCAGCACTTCCTCCGGCAATTCCACATCGATGCTGGCGATGTTGGCGGCGAGCTGCTGCAGATCAGTTGCGCCGATGATAGTGCTGGTAAGGAATGAGCGAGTATTCACGTAGGCCAGCGCCATTTGCGCGGGATCGAGGCCATGCTTGCGCGCGGCTTCCACGTAGGCGCGGATCGAATCCTGCGCGGCTTCCTTGGTATAGCGTTGGAAACGCTGGAAGCGGCTCAGGCGCGCGCCCTCGGGACGCTGGCCATCGAGGTACTTGCCGCTGAGCACGCCGAAGCCGAGCGGGGAATACGCCAGCAGGCCGACCGATTCGCGGTGCGCGATCTCGGCCAGGCCGACTTCGAAGCTGCGATTGAGCAGATTGTACGGGTTCTGGATGCTGACGATGCGCGGTAGACCGCGCTCGGCGGCGAGTTGCAGGTAGCGCATTACGCCCCAGGGTGTTTCATTGGAAACGCCGATGAAACGCACCTTGCCCGCTTCCACCAGGCGTCCCAGCGCAGCCAGCGTTTCCTCCAGCGGGATCGGGTCGTCCTGCGGATCGTGCACGTAACCCAGCTTGCCGAAGAAGTTGCTGCGGCGGTCCGGCCAGTGAAGCTGATAGAGGTCGATGTAGTCGGTGCCAAGGCGCTCCAGGCTGGCATCGATCGCGGCTTCGATGTTGCGGCGGTCGAGCCGGGTCGATCCGTCACGCACGTAACGCAGATCTTCGGAAGGCCCCATCACCTTGGTGGCGAGGATCACGCGATCCCGGCGTCCGCTGCGGCGCAGCCAGCTGCCGATATAGCGCTCGGTGTCACCGTAGGTCTCCGCCTTCGGCGGAACCGGATACATTTCCGCCGTGTCGATGAAGTTGATGCCTGCATCGAACGCGGCATCGAACTGGGCATGGGCCTCCGCTTCGGTATTCTGTTCGCCGAAGGTCATCGTGCCCAGGCAGATACGGCTTACCTGGACGCCGGTGGTTCCGAGCTGGCTGTACTTCATTACCAAACTCCCGATTGCCTGCCTGCGCGGGATCTGTGTTACGGCGCGATCACAACTGCGAGAAGACCTGCTCTGCCGCGATCAGGGTCTGCTTGATCTCGGCCTGGCCGTGCGCCGCAGAGACGAAGCAGGCTTCATACGCGGACGGCGCAAGATACACGCCCTGCGTCAGCATGCCGTGGAAAAACAGACGGAAGCGATCGAGGTCACAACGGGTGACCGCGTTGAAGCTGTCCACGGTCTGTTGCTCGGTGAAGAACAGCCCGAACATGCCGCCCACGTGGTTGACGACCAGCGGTACATTGAACGCCTTCGCGCGCGTTACCAGGCCGTCGGCGATGCGCTTGGTGGTTGCCGCCAGCTCCTGATAGAAGTCTCCCTTCTCCACTTCCTGCAGCGTGGCCAGTCCGGCAGCCATCGCCACCGGGTTGCCGGAGAGCGTGCCGGCCTGATACACGCCGCCGAGCGGCGCCAGTTTTTCCATGATTTCCCGCTTGCCGCCGAAGGCGCCCACCGGCATGCCACCGCCGATTACCTTGCCGAGCGTGGTCAGGTCAGGGCGGATGCCGAAGCGCTGCTGTGCGCCACCCAGTGCGACACGAAAGCCGGTCATCACCTCGTCGAAGATCAGTACCGACTCGTACTGATCGCACAGCCGGCGCAGGCCGGCGAGGAAGCCTTCCTTGGGCAGGATGCAGTTCATGTTGCCCGCGACCGGTTCCACGATGATGCACGCGATCTGCCCTCCGATGCGCGCGAACACCTCTTCCACTCTTTCCAGATCATTGTACGGAACGGTGATGGTGTGCTCCGCGAGCGCGAGTGGCACCCCCGGTGAACTCGGCACGCCCAGGGTCAGAGCACCGGATCCGGCCTTGACCAGCAGCGAATCCCCATGACCGTGATAGCAACCCTCGAACTTAAGGATTTTGTCGCGTCCGGTATGCGCGCGCGCGAGGCGGATCGCGCTCATGGTGGCTTCAGTGCCCGAATTCACCATGCGCACCATCTCCAGTGAGGGCACCAGGCGGCACAGGGTTTCGGCCATGCGGGTCTCGATCTCCGTCGGCGCGCCGAAGCCGAGTCCGTCCTCCACCGCGCGCTTTACTGCCGCCACTACGGCCGGATGCGCATGCCCGAGGACGGCTGCGCCCCAGGATCCGACGTAATCGACGTAAGCCTTGTCGTCGACATCGAACAGCTGCGCGCCGGCGCCGCGGCGGATGAATACCGGCTCACCGCCGACGCCGTGGAAGGCGCGTACCGGTGAGTTGACTCCGCCGGGGATGACCCGTTGGGCGTTCTTGAACATGGAGTGCGATTGCGTCATGTCAGATCTTCCTGAAGTGGTTCCGCCTCATCGGCGGCGGGTTCGAACAGGCGGCTGTAGCGCGCGGCGGCGGTCGCGATGTCGGGTTGAGCAAAAACACCGCTGATCACCGCTAGCGCATCGGCGCCGGCTTCGATCAGCAGGGTGCCATTCTCGGGAGTGATGCCGCCGATGGCGACGATCGGCAGATCGAGCTCCCTGCGCGCCCGGACCAGCAGCATGGGACTCGCCTTCACGGCGTCCGGTTTGGTCGGTGAGGCATTGAAACTGCCGAAGGCGACATAATCCGCCCCTTCTGCACGCGCCTGGTTGGCCAGAGCGAGGTCATTATAACAGGAGGCGCCGATCAGCCTGGTTTTCCCCAGCAGCGAGCGGGCGGCTGCCACGCTGCCATCATCGCGGCCGAGATGGACGCCATCGGCATCGATGGTCAGAGCAAGCGCCACATCATCGTTGATCAGCAACGGAACCTGGCAGGCACGGCACAGTTCCCGCAGCTCCTGCAGCTCGCGCATCAGCTTATCGCTGCGCGCGCGCTTGTTGCGATACTGAACGATCTGAGCTCCGCCGCGGACGGCCAGGCGCACATGCTCGGTGAGTCTGCCGTCGGGAATCACCCCGGTATCGGCGATGACATAAAGTCCGCGGATAGCATACCGGTTCATCGGCGTCCTTCCCGCTCGTGCGCCCAGAAGAAACGGTTGGGGATCCGCTGACCGGAGCCGATGGAATAGGCCTGGCGCAGGCTTTCCCAGGTGTATTCCTGGGCCTGCCTGATCGCTTCCTCTGGGAGCGATCCGCTGGCGAGAAGTCCGGCAATTGCCGCAGCCAGCGTGCAGCCGGATCCGTGATAGCCGCCGGGCAGCCGTTCCCAGGACCAGGATTCGAGCAGCCGGCCATCTCCATATAAGGAGTTGACCACCTGTTCGGTTTCTTCATGGCTGCCGGTGAGGAGCACGTACTCGGCTCCGCCATCGAGCAGCGCCAGCGCGCAGTCTTCGAGAGTGGTGGCCGCAGGGGCAAGCTGTCGCGCTTCGACCGTATTCGGTGTCACCACCGTGGCCAGCGGCAGCAGTTCGCGTAATATCGCGCGACTCGTCGTTTCGTCCGCGAGCGAACCTCCGCCGCCTGCTGCCAGAACCGGATCGAGCACCACCGGTATGTCGGTGTGTTCGGTCAGCACGCGTGCCGCCGCCGTCGCGACCGCGGCGCTGCCGATCATGCCGATCTTGCACGCGGCCACCGTCATGTCGGCGCAGACTGCGCGCATCTGGCGCTCGAGCAGCGCGGCGTCGGTGGCGACATAGCCGCTCGCCTGACGTGTGTTCTGTACGGTCAGTGCGGTAACCAGCGGGGCCGTGTGACAGCCCATGCTGGCCAGCGCCTCGATATCGGCCTGAATGCCGGCGCCGCCGCTCGGATCGAGTCCGGATATCGCCATGACGGTGGGAACCGCGTTTGGTGATTCGCCGCCATTCGGTCGGCAGTCGCGGGGTTGGCGTTGCTGTTTCAAGGCGTCGTCGGCTTGGAGATCAGTGCTTGCAGTGGACGCGAATGCGCCCGATTGCGGTTCATTCTAGCATCGTTGCTGTGTTACATTGCATCTGCCTCGCCATCCAGTTATGGACGAAACAGGATCTATGAGGAAGTACATGTGCGTGATCTGCGGCTTCATCTATGACGAAGCAGCGGGTTTGCCTGAGCACGGTATTGCCCCCGGTACCCGTTGGGAAGATGTGCCGCTGACCTGGCGCTGTCCGGAGTGCGGTGCTTCGCGCGATGACTTCGAGATGATCGAAGTCTGATCGGGCATCTGCTGCCGGCTCGCAAAGTAACTCGCAAAAAGATAAAAAAAAAAGGAGCGCAGCTGCGCTCCAAGATACACGCGTTGAGGAGGGAGGGGGACGCGTGATGATCAAAGTATAGCCATCGCGGCCCCTGAATGTAAATAATTATCATTAATGAATTCGCCGCATCGGGGAAAAAGTTTGTTTCCACATCGTGTCAGTGATCGCCCGGCGTCCGCCCTTGGCTCACTGTCTGCCTTGAATCTGCAGCGGCTGCTGTTGCTGAGGGCCGGTGCGGTGACCGGCTGGGTGCTGGCTTTGTTGTTCGTCGGCTGGCGGCTGGGTATCGAGCTGCCGTTCGTCACCATGTCGGCGCTGCTTGCCTTCTGGTGCCTTTTCAGCCTGGTTTCTTGGGCCTGGCTGCGCGATCGGGAGGACATCGGAGACCGCGTCTTCGTTCTCCAGTTGCTGCTCGATGTGGCGATGCTTGGGCTGCTGCTCTATCTCAGCGGCGGATCCACCAATCCTCTGACGCTGCTGCTGCTTCTGCCGCTTATCGTGTCCGCGGCGCTGCTTCCCGGTATCTACAGCTGGGTGATCGCGGTTGCGATCATCGCCTGTTACACCCTCCTGCTGTTTCGCTATGTGCCACTGCCGATTCCGGCGCATGACCATGGCGTCCATGACTTCGAGCTCCATGTCACGGGAATGTGGCTGGGGTTCGTCTTGAGCGCAGGCATGATAGTAGCCTTCGTGGCGAAGATGGGCAGTACCCTGCGCGAGCGCGATCGCCTGCTGTCGGAAACCAAGCAGCGGGCGCTGCGAGATGAGCGCATCGTAGCCCTGGGCGCACTTGCGGCCGGCGCCGCCCATGAGCTGGGAACTCCGCTGGGGACTATCGCACTGATCGCCGAGGAGCTCGGTCTGGATCATGAGGACGACCAGGTTCTCCAGGAGCGTCTCCGCGTGCTGCGCGAACAGGTCAGTCGTTGCAAGCACACTCTCGCCATGCTTTCCCTGTCTGCCGGCCAGAGTCAGGCGGCATCGGGTCACCGCCTTTCCGTCGACGATTATCTCAGGGATGTCATCGAGCGTTGGCGCACTCTGCGGCCAGCGACCAAGGTGCGGGTCGATCTCGCGGGAGACCGGC
Organism: uncultured Chromatiales bacterium; assembly: GCA_964581365.1. Taxonomy (GTDB): domain Bacteria; phylum Pseudomonadota; class Gammaproteobacteria; order SZUA-140; family SZUA-140; genus JAITWN01. Next base: position 11,342 of record CAZOOF010000002.1, on the reverse strand, counting down.
CTGCACCGGTGATCGTGGCTGAACAGACCCTGAGCCAAGCGATCATCAGCATCCTCAACAATGCCGCGGATGCTTCCCCTGAGCGCATCGAGTTCAAGGCACGCTGGGACTGGGAGCGCCTGACGCTTGAGGTCTGTGACCACGGAACCGGCCTGGCGCCGGCTGCGCTGTCTGCGGCGGGCAAGCGGGTTTTCTCTACCAAGCCTCCGGGCGAAGGCCTGGGGCTGGGCCTGTATCTCGCCTATTCGGTGGTCGATCGCCTGGGTGGGGAGATGCTGTTGTTCAATCGCGAAGAAGGAGGGGCATGCACCTGGTTGACGCTTCCCTTGACGCAACTGCTGGTGCACGAGGACAAGGATGCTCCCGAGGGAGGTGGAGATGGAAGCGAAACTGCTGCTGGTCGATGATGATGCCGTGTTCCGCGATGTGCTCGCCAAGGCATTGACGCGCAGAGGCTATCAGGTTCAGACGGCGGAAGACGTGGAAAGCGCGTGGACCCTCGTCAGCGAAGATCCGCCTGATTTCGCCGTCATCGATCTCTGTCTGCCTGGACCGTCCGGTCTCACCCTCGTGTCACGTCTGGCAGCGGCCCGCCCGCAGGCCCGCATCGTGGTGCTGACGGGGTACGCCAGTATCGCCACCGCGGTGGAGGCGGTGAAGCTGGGAGCAACCTATTATCTCACCAAGCCGGTGCAGACCGACGACATCATTGCGGCCTTCGATCGTAAAGAAGGGGATCCCGGTGTCAGCACCGAGCCTCAGCCGATGTCCGTGAACCGGCTCGAATGGGAACACATTCAGAAGGTGCTGATGGAATGCGGGGGCAATATTTCACAGACGGCGCAGCGTCTGGGTATGCATCGTCGCACCCTGCAGCGGAAGCTGCAGAAGAGGCCGGTCAGGCGATGAAACAGGCCCATCCTGAGCGCGGGTGTCTGCCGAGCAGTTTGCGCTGGCGCGCTTCCGGGGCATCATGCCCCGGAAAGGCGACTCAGCGATGAACGCCCTCACCGTCCCGGCGCCGGCGCGCGGCCCGATAGAGGTGTGCTTCGAGATCCAGGGACCACCAATCGGCGGAACTGATGATCTTGCGCTTGCCGTTGAGGTGTTCGAGGACTACGTGGGACAGTAGGCCCGAGGAATATCCGAGTGCCCAGACTTTGATCAACTGGCCAGCCACGTTCATGTACCAGTTACCAACTACCGGCTTCTGCTTGACTGCCATATATTGCCCCTCTCTCTCGAGATTGAGACTGAACCGATTATAGCAGCGGCTCGCGGCGCAAAGAAAATGTTCTGATAGCGGCGGAAAGCTCGACCAATTTCAATGAATTGCGTGCGGTGATCCGAGCCTCCCGCTGCTGCCGGGTCAGCCGCACTTGGATTCGCCGCAATTCAGACAGGTCAGGCAGTTGTCCATGCGGATCATCGCCTTGGTCTGGCACTTGGTGCAGAGCTGCGAGCCTTCGGGGAAAGCATCGTCGCCGCTATCGTCCTGAGCCTGGCTTGCCGCCGCGGCCTGCTCGAATTCGCGCCGCTTGCTGTCGAGAAAAGCCTGCTGGTGATCGTCGAGCTTGGTGTCCTTGATCAGGCCGATGTAGCGGAGGTGATGCTCGATGACATCGCCGATCTCTGCCACCAGAGAGGGCATGAATTTGCCGCCCTTCTTGAAATATCCGCCGCGTGGATCGAACACCGAGTGCAGCTCTTCCACCAGGAAGGTCACGTCGCCACCCTTGCGGAACACCGCCGAAATGATGCGCGTGAGAGCGACGATCCACTGGAAATGATCCATGTTCTTCGAGTTGATGAAGATCTCGAAGGGGCGGCGCAGCTCGTGCTCGGTGCCCGGATTGAGCACGATGTCGTTGATGGTAACGTATAGCGCATGTTCGGTGAGAGGGGTCTTTACCTTGTACGTGGACCCCAGCAGCATCTCCGGTCGTTCCACCTTCTCATGCATGTGGATGATGTTTGAGGTGGAGGCTGGTGCCTCGCTGGCGGGCTCGCGCACTGCCGCGTCTTCCTTCGCCACTTCGTAACTGACGATCTTGCTTTCGATTTTGATGGTCATGTCGTGATCCCTGATTCTCGTTGCGATCCGCGCGCGGCTCAGTACTTTCCGTAATAGCCTTCTTTCAGCGCGTCATAGAGGTTGGCGGCGGTGTGGGTCTCGCCATCGTATTCCACCTCATCGTTGCCCTTGACCTCGATCGTCGATCCGTCCTCGAGCTGGAAGCGATAGACGGTACTCTCCAGATCCTTCTCCTTTACCAGCACGCCCTGGAAGGCTTCCGGGTTGAACCGGAAGGTGGTGCAGCCTTTCAGGCCCTGCTCGTAGGCGTAGAGATAGATGTCCTTGAAATCCTCGTAGGCGTAGTCGCTTGGCACGTTTGCCGTTTTCGATATCGAGGAATCGACCCACTTCTGCGCTGCAGCCTGAACGTCGACGTGCTCACGCGGCGAGATGTCGTCGGCGGATATGAAGTAGTCCGGCAGTGCGTCCTCCGGGCGTTCGGCGTCGGGAGTGGCTGCTGGATTGATCAGATGGCGGTAGGCGAGCAGCTCGAACGACCACACATCGACCTTCTCCTTGGTCTTCCTGCCATCGCGGATCACGTTGCGGAAATAGCGATGGGCGAAACTCGGTTCGATGCCGTTGCTGGCGTTATTGGCCAGCGACAGGGAGATCGTGCCGGTCGGCGCTATCGAGGTGTGGTGCGTGAAGCGTGCGCCCACTTCGGCGAGGAGGTCCACCAGCTCGGGAGCAGTCTCGGCGATGCGCTGCATATAGCGGCTGTAGCGCGCATGCAGGACTTTCCCCTTCACCTTGTCCCCGACCTTGTAGCCATCCTTCACCATCTCCGGGCGCTTGCGCAGCATCTCGGGGGTCACGGTGAAATTCTCATCCATGATCGGCGCCGGACCCTTCTCCTGCGCCAGATCGAGTGCCGTTTCCCAGCCGGTGAGCGCCATTTCGCGGGTCACGCGCTCGGTGAATTCGAGCGACTCCTCGCTTCCATACTTCATGCGCAGCATCGCCAGCGTCGAGCCGAGTCCCAGGTAGCCCATGCCGTGACGGCGCTTGCGCAGGATCTCGTCGCGCTGCTCCGGGAGCGGCAGGCCGTTGATCTCGACGACGTTATCCAGCATGCGGGTAAAGATGGAGACGACGCGGCGGTACGTGGCCCAGTCGAAGCTCGCGTGTTCGGTGAATGGATGCCGCACGAACATGCACAGATTCACCGAGCCGAGCAGGCAGGAACCATAGGGCGGCAGAGGCTGTTCGCCGCAGGGATTGGTGGCGCGAATGTTTTCGCAGAACCAGTTGTTGTTCATCTCATTGACCTTGTCGATGAGGATGAACCCGGGCTCGGCATAATCGTAAGTCGAGCTCATGATCAGGTCCCACAGCCGGCGTGCCTTGATGGTGCGCTCGATCCGGCAGGCCACCAGGCCTTCGGCATTGCACACATATCCTTCGCGGGCGGGCCACTCCCGCCACACCACGGTGTCCGGATCGTCCAGATCGATGTTGCCGCTTTCCAGCATGCCCTTGGTGATCGGGAAGGCCAGTCGCCATTGGCGGTCATTCTTTACCGCGTCCATGAACTCCTGGGTGATCAGCAGGGACAGATTGAATTGCCGCAGCCGCCCGTCCTCGCGCTTGGCGCGAATGAAATCGAGCACATCCGGGTGGCCAACGTCGAAGGTGCCCATCTGAGCGCCTCGCCGGCCGCCCGCCGAAGAGACGGTAAAGCACATGCGGTCATAGATATCCATGAACGACAGCGGACCCGACGTATAGGCGCCGGCCCCGGTGACGTAACCGCCGCGCGGCCGCAGGGTGGAGAATTCGTAGCCGATGCCGCAGCCTGCCTTGAGGGTCAGTCCGGCCTCATGAACACGCTTCAGGATGCCGTCCATCGAATCTTCGATGGTGCCGGAAACGGTGCAGTTGATGGTCGAGGTGGCCGGCTTGTGGTCCAGCGCCCCGGCGTTGGAGACGATGCGGCCGGCCGGAATCGCGCCATGGCGCAGCGCCCACAGAAACTCCTCGTACCAGCGTTCGCGATTCTCCGTGGTTTCCTCCACATCGGCGAGGGCGCGGGCAATGCGCTTGTACGTATCGTCGATGCTCTGGTCGAGGACCCGACCATCCTTCGTCTTGAGCCGGTATTTCTTGTCCCAGATGTCCATGGAAGCCGCCTGCATCGGAATCGCGGGCTGATCGATTGAAACGACTCGCAGGTGTGCATGTTCCATGGTGCTGTATTCTCCGTTTTATTCTGTTTTGACCGACGTTCCGAGGCGGTTTTTCCCGGACACAAGATGTTGTGGCGGAGGAGACAGGTTAGGGTGAATTCACGAAACCGTCAACAATCTAAAATATGTTTGTGAAACATTGTGTTACCAATGTCTATCCGGGTATCCGGTGGAATGGAGTCTACACTACATATAGTGTTTCCTGTGTACAGACCCTGGCAAGACCTGTGGGTCCTTTCTGGAAAACTTGTGGATAACTTTTTTCCGTTTCGGCGCCGGCTTGAAATCGCCCGTCTCGACATATACATAGCCGTGGGTAGAGCAAAGAGGAATGATCAAAGATGAAAGCAAACGATTTCCGGACAGTCGGATCGATCACGCACCGACAGCGCTTGTCTCCTTCCGCTTTCCTCCTCGCTCTGTTTTTACCGTTTGCCGCGCTCGCTTCCGCCCTGCCGCCCGCGGATTCCCAAGGAGCCGCGCTGCCCACGCTGGCGCCGATGGTGGATCGTGTCAGTCCCGCCGTAGTGAACATTTCGACCACCAGCCGACTGCCCGCCCAGCAGAGCCCACTGTATCGCGACCCCTTCTTCCGCTTCTTTTTCGATCTGCCCGACCGGCCGCGGCAGCGCCAGACCCAGAGCCTGGGCTCCGGAGTGATCGTCGATGCCGAGCGCGGCTATGTGCTCACCAACCACCATGTCATCGATCGGGCAGCGGAGATCTCGGTGACGCTCGAAGACGGGCGCCAGCTCACCGCGGCCGTGGTAGGCACCGACCCGGAGGTCGATATCGCGGTGATCCGGATCCCTGCCGACGACCTGACAGCGATTCCCATCGCTGATTCCAGCACCTTGCGCGCAGGCGACTTCGTGCTGGCCATCGGCAACCCGTTCGGGCTGCGGCACACCGTGACTTCCGGCATCGTCAGCGCGATCGGCCGCAGCGGTCTCGGCATCGAGGGTTACGAAGATTTCATCCAGACCGATGCCTCGATCAATCCCGGCAACTCCGGCGGTCCGCTGGTCAATCTGCGCGGCGAATTGGTGGGTATCAATACCGCCATCATCGGTCCCGCGGGTGGTAACGTCGGCATCGGTTTTGCCATCCCGAGCAATATGGCCGCGCTGGTGATGGAGCAGCTGATCGAGCATGGCGAGGTTCGGCGCGGTCAGCTGGGTATCGCGGTCCAGGATCTGACGCGCGAGCTGGCCCAGGCCTTCGGTATGGAGCAGTTCCGGCCTGGGGTGGTGGTGACACAGGTCGGTGAGGGTACGCCGGCGGCTGCGGCTGGTCTCAAGAGCGGCGATATCGTCCTGGCGATCAACGGACGCGATATCCGCAATTCGACCGAACTGCGCACTGCGGTAGGCCTGCTGCGGGTCGGTGATGAGGTGCGGATCCGCTTTCGCCGCGACGGCGCCGAGCAGACGGTAACCGCGCGTATCGCCGAAGCGCCGCAGGAAAGACTTGGCGGAGACAGGGTGCATCCGCGGCTCGCGGGCGCCGTCTTCGGCCGGATCGATGAGACCTCGCCTTACTATGGACGCCTGGAAGGCGTCATGGTGCTCGACCTGGAGCAGGGGAGTCCGGCGCAGCGCGGCGGCCTGCGACCCGGCGACCTCATCGTCTCGGTCAATCGAATACCGGTGAGCTCGGTGGATGAGATGGCCAAGGCAGCCCGTGCCGGCGGAAACCGCCTGTTGCTGAACATCCGCCGCGGCGAGGCAGCGCTGTTCATTCTGCTGCAGTGATGAAGAAGTCCGCGCCCGGCCTCGAGCACCGGGCGCGGTTGGGGCAGTCTTACTTCGCCGAGTGCCCGCTGAGCTTCACTTCGACGCGGTCCTCGTCCTTGATGGTGGCGTAGTATCGGCGCAACACATCCAGGACTTCCGGACGGCTGAACTCGGGCGGGACCTCGCCGTTCTCCGACAGTGCCTTGCGCAGCTTGGTGCCGGATAGCAGCAGCCGGTCATTGCCGCCATCGTGCGGACAGGTGCGCATCGAGGCCATGCCGTTGCAGCGGTAGCACCAGAACGTCCAGTCGATCTTGAGCGGCCTGGTTTCCAGCGCCCCCTCCGGGATTTCGTCGAAGATGTGCTGGGCATCGAACGGACCGTAGTAGTCCCCCACGCCGGCGTGGTCGCGGCCGACAATGAGGTGGGAGCAGCCGTAGTTCTGCCGGAACAGCGCATGCAACAGGGCTTCGCGCGGACCCGCATAGCGCATGTCGAGGGGGTAGCCGGCCTGTACCACCGTGTTGTCGACGAAGTAGTTCTTCACCAGCACGTCGATCGCATCCGCGCGCACTTCCGCTGGAATATCGCCCGGCTTGAGCTTGCCGAGCAGGGAGTGGATCAGTACGCCGTCGCAGATCTCGATGGCGATCTTGACCAGATACTCGTGGGAGCGATGCATGGGATTGCGGGTCTGGAAGGCCGCGACGGTGCTCCATCCCTTTTCCTCGAACAGTGCGCGCGTCTGCGCCGGAGTCATATAGATTCCGGGGAAGCGTTCGGCGAAGTCGCCCTCGGAGAGCACGCGGACCGGGCCGGCCAGATTGACCTCGCCCTGCTCCATCACCATCTTGACGCCCGGATGGGCCGGATCGTCAGCGCGGAAGATGGATTTGCATTCGTGCGTCTTGTCGATCCGGTACTTTTCCTGCACCGTCATCGTCGCCATGACCTCGCCGTCCGGGCCGACCAGCGCGACGTCACTGCCGATGCTGATACTGTCGGCCAAGGTCGCATCGGCTGACAGGGTGATGGGAATCGGCCAGAAAACCCCGTTCTCCAACTTGTAGTCGTCGCACACGCCCTTCCAGTCGGCGTAGCCCATGAACCCATCGAGCGGCGTGAAGCCGCCGATGCCGAGCATTACCAGATCCCCGGCTTCGCGCGAGCTGATCGGGACGCGGGGCAGGCTCGCGGCACGCTCGCGTTCCGCCTTCAGCGCGTCGCCCTCCAACAGCAGTGGCTTGAGTACGGGACTACCGTGCGGATTGACGAGCTTGGACATGGGATCCTCCTGAAAAGCTGGTTGAAGACGGGTAATTGATTCGGTCCGCGAGCGCACAGCGGGAAGAAACGGCGATTTTAGCAGATCGGGAGGCCGACACCCTGTATCACATCGGGTGAATCCGGCTCACGCGCACTGCCGGTTCGGGTTGCAGCGTGACGTGCTCCAGTCCGTAGCGGTCATGCAGCAGGCTCCGCATCGCCTCCAGGGTGGTTTCCCAGTGTCGCATGTCCTCGATTACCACATGGGCGGACAAGACATTGCGCCCGCTGGAAAGGGTCCAGATATGGAGGTCATGAACCTCCCGGACCCCGGGGATACCCGCCATTGCTCTGCCGACCTCGGGCAGTTCAAGGTGTGCCGGCACGCCTTCCATGATCACGTGCACCACATCCCGCAGCAGGCGCAGGCAGGAGAAGAGAATCAGGCCGCAGATCAGGAAGGACAGCAGCGGATCGATCGGTGTCCAGCCGGTGACATGGATGACCAGGCCGGCGAGCAGCGCAGCCACGGAGCCGAGCAGGTCGCCGATGACATGGATCATCGCGCCGCGCACATTGAGGTTGTCTTCTCCCCGGTGCAGGATCCAGATGATCAGGACATTGACCAGCATGCCGACCGCGGCGATTGCGATCACCAGCCCGCCGTCCACGGGGGCTGGATCGCGCAGTCGTACTATCGCCTGCCAGACGATGCCGGCGATCACCAGCAGCATGAAAACACCGTTGAACAGCGCGGACAGGACTTCGGCGCGAACCAGGCCGTAGGAATGCCGCGGCGAAGGTGGCAGGCGCGCGAACCGCGCCGCGAGCGCCGCGAGCCCGAGCGCGGTCGCATCCGAAAGCATGTGCGCGGCATCGCTGAGCAGGGCGAGTGATCCGGAGATCCAGCCCCCGACCGCTTCGACGGCGGCAAAACCCAGGGTGAGGATCAGCCCCCAGAGGAGGGCGCGTTCGCTGGTATGGTGAGCGTGTTCATGGCCATGCCCATGATGATGGTGGTGTTCGTTCATTGCATTCATCGCAGCGTCAGCACCCCGGCGAGGCGGTGTCCAGTCCCGCCTGTATCCGGCGATGCGCGCCGGGAGGTCTCATCGCTGTATGAGTTCTATCTTATAGCCGTCCGGGTCTTGCACGAATGCAATGAGGGTCGTGCCACCTTTGACGGGGCCGGCTTCGCGGGTGACATTGCCGCCTGCCGCCCTGATTTTTTCGACGGCTGCATAGACATCGGGAACACCGATCGCGATGTGGCCGAAGGCCGTGCCCATTTCGTAGCTTTCCACGCCCCAGTTGTAGGTCAATTCGATTTCGGTCTGATCGGGGTTGCCCTTGTCGAAACCGAGGAAGGCCAATGAATACTTGTATTCAGGGTTGTCGGATGTGCGCAGCAAGTTCATTCCGATCACGTTCGTGTAGAAGTCGATCGAGCGTTGCAGGTTGCCGACGCGAAGCATGGTGTGCAGAAGTCGCATGGTGTATGTTCCGAAAACGTTTCAACTTTTCGAGTGGCAGAGCATAACGCGGTGCGTGTGCTTCAGCGAAGCTCTATGCATCAAGCGCGGATTTCGCGCAAGCGGCAAGACAGGAAGCCGCCAGAATGAGGCTTTCAAATTGGCTCCCTTCAGTCAGCTTGAGAGCTCGAAACCGGTCCCGAGCTTCTTCGGCACGGCAATGTTCTTCAGTCGCACATAGCGCGGCATGCCGCTCCGGTACGGCGGGTAGTCCTCGCCGCGGATCAGCGGCTCCAGGTATTCGCGGCATTTCGCCGTGATGCCGAAGCCGTCGCGGCTGATGAAGTTGCGCGGCATCTTCTTTTCCACGTTGGCGACCTTGTCCAGCGGCGCAGTGCCGATTTTCCACCGATAGGGCTGGGACGAGCGGCGCTCGATCGTCGGCATGATTGCGTTGTGGCCGCGCAGCGCCAGGCGCAGCGCCTCGCGCCCGACGGCGTAGGCCTGTTCTACGTCGGTTTTCGATGCGATATGGCGTGCCGCACGTTGCAGGTAATCAGCCACCGCCCAGTGATATTTCAAGCCCAGTTCGTCCCGGATCATTCTGGCGACCACTGGCGCGACCCCGCCCAGCTGCGCGTGACCAAAGGCATCGCGTATGCCCTGGTCGGAAAGGAAGCGCCCGTCCGCATCCCGTACTCCTTCGGAGACCACGACGGTGCAGTATCCGTGTTTTTCCACCATGGCGGAGACGCGCCGCAGGAAGCTGGCGCGGTCGAACGGAATCTCCGGAAAGAGAATGGTGAGCGGAAGCTCGAATTCATCGTTGGAAGCCAATCCGCCGGCGGCAGCGATCCACCCCGCATGCCGGCCCATGACCTCGAGAACGAACACATTGGTGGATGTCCTGGCCATGGATGCCACATCCATGCTCGCTTCGAGGGTGGAAATGGCGATGTACTTGGCGACCGAACCGAAGCCCGGGCAGTTGTCGGTGATGGGCAGGTCGTTGTCGATTGTCTTCGGAATATGGATGGCCTGTATCGGATACCCTAGCGTTTCGGCCAGTTGGGATACTTTCAGGCATGTATCGGCGGAATCGCCGCCACCGTTGTAGAAGAAATATCCGATATCGTGGGCCTGGAATACCTCGATCAGGCGCTCATACTCGCGCCGGTTCTGATCGATGCTCTTTAATTTATAACGACAGGATCCGAATGCGCCGGCGGGGGTGTGACGCAGGGCCGCGATCGCGCTCGCGGATTCGCGGCTGGTGTCGATCAGATCCTCGGTAAACGCGCCGATGATACCGTTGCGACCGGCGTATACCTTGCCGATGCGGTCGCGATTCTCACGTGCAGCCTCGATCAGTCCGCAGGCAGTGGCGTTGATGACCGCGGTGACACCGCCAGACTGGGCGTAAAAGGCGTTGCGCTTTCTCCGGTTCATGCTCGTCCTCCAATGCGGCGGAAACGATAAGCCGATGCGCGATATCGCTTTTCCTCTCGGCGTAGCCCTTTGCACGGATGCGAAAAATCTGTATAAGCATACAACATCGCAAATTTTCCTTCGCAGCGCATGCGGGTGATATCGGGTGTACCGGGGGTGCGAGGCGTAAAGCGTTTGAAAACAGCGGCTTGTGACAAGAATAACCAGATGATGGAGCGAAAGCCATGAGACTCGTATTGCTGGGAGCGCCGGGATCGGGCAAGGGGACCCAGGCGAAGCTGCTCACGGAGAAGTATCGGGCGCCTCAGGTTTCCACCGGTGATCTACTGCGGGCCGCGGTCCGCGCGGGCACGCCTCTGGGCTTGCAGGCAAAGGCAGCGATGGATGCCGGCCGGCTCGTTTCCGATGATCTGGTCCTCGCCATGATCCGCGAGCGGCTCTCGCAGGAGGACGCCCGCAACGGGTTCATTCTCGATGGTTTTCCCCGTAACAACCTGCAGGCGCAGGCGCTGGACACGATGCTCGAACGCATGGACCAGCCGCTCGATTTCGCATTGCTGATCGATGTCGATCCCGACATTCTGATGCAGCGGATGACCGGCCGACGCACCTGCGAATCCTGCGGCCAGACCTATAACATCTATACCTCACCTGCCAAGATCGAAGACCGTTGCGACAAGTGCGGGGGCAACCTGCGCCATCGCGCCGACGACAACGAGGAGACGATCGGGAACCGTTTGCGGGTTTACGAAGCCCAGACGACGCCGGTCATCGAATACTATCGTGGCCAGGGTCGGCTGAAAGTGGTGCAGGGCGTAGGTGAGATCCCGCAGATTTTTGCCGCCATCGAACAGGTGATCGAGGAGGCGCGGGAAGAGGCCAACCGGCGTCAGGCCGAACGGGCAAAGGCGGAAGCCGAAGCGCGTGAACAGCGGGCCGCAGCCTCGGGACCTGGCCGCAAGAGCTCAAGCGATGCAAAGCAGGCTGCGGTCGCGGCCGTACTGCGTTCGCGCCGCAAATCGTCAGCGGGCGCCAGCGCCGCATCTTCACCGGCCCAGGGTGTAACGGGCAAGGCAGCCGCTGCCAAGGCGAGCGGAACCGGGGCGGGCAGCTCAGGCCCCGTGGCGGAGAAGACGGCGCCGAAGAAGAAGGC
>CAZOOF010000001.1:118635-187334 GCA_964581365.1 uncultured Chromatiales bacterium | reverse complement strand
GATTTCATCGAAGATACCAACGTGCTGTCGCCGCCCGAAGCCGCGACCATTTCGGGCTTGCGCGAAGCGACCACGGCTGTGTTCGATAGCCTGACCGCGCGCGAAGCGAAGGTGCTGCGCATGCGCTTCGGTATCGACATGAATACCGACCATACGCTGGAGGAAGTCGGCAAGCAGTTCGACGTCACCCGTGAGCGCATCCGTCAGATCGAGGCCAAGGCGCTGCGCAAGCTGCGTCATCCGAGTCGCTCGGAGCCGCTGCGCAGTTTCGTGGACTAAGAGCGAAAGCGGAGCGCAAAAAAGGGCTCCTCCGGGAGCCCTTTTTCGGTAGATACTTCACTCTGGGCCTGTAGCTCAGTCGGTTAGAGCAGGGGACTCATAATCCCTTGGTCCTCGGTTCGAGTCCGAGCGGGCCCACCAATCTGCAATTTGCTACTGTCGTTACCAGCGAATACCGGAGGAGACATCTCCTCCGGTCTTTCAGCTGCGTGGTCTCATTTCATGCCCGTGCCGGCCCAGGACGGCGCGATTCGCGATACTGCCGGCGTTCCCTGGAGTGATCGCCGATGGTACGGCTGGCCTGAGCCTTGATTCCCATCCTGCCGCCGACCAGCGCCGCGACCAGCGACAGCGTGAGGGCGACGAAAAGCCACCAGGATGCCGCCGCCAGGGCGTCTACTGTCGTAGCGGCGGCCTGCTGAGCCTCTGCTCCGAGTTCACCGCTGAACAGCGGCGCGGCCATGTCGATTGCCTGATTGGCGCGCTCCTGGGTGAAGCCCATCTGGTTGACCATATAGTCGACCGCGCCCTGACGGTCGCCGGCCTGCAGGCGACTCTGTACGGCGCTCATGTCCTCAGCGCTGATTGAGCCACCTTCGGAGCCGGTAATGATGCGTTCGAGCTGGCCGGTCAGGCCGCCTGCGCCTTGTTGACCCGCCACGCTTCCTGCGCCCTGAAGTCCCTGACCGAGTAGAGCGAAAGTCCCGCCGAGGACCATGCTCGCGGCGCTGGTGGCCAGGAATGCGAACAGCACCATCGTTGCGCCCCAGTTGATGAAGCCATGCAGCATGCCATCGCTGGCGCGGGACAATCCCGACATTCTGGCCGCGATATACCCACCGATGAAAGCCGATACAAGGGTTATCAAGCCGGTCCAGATCCCCATGCCGAGCGGCACGCCAGCAACCGGTTCAGCTGCCTGGGGATCCATCGCCGTAAGTCCGGTCGCGACGCCGAGCAGGGCCAGAAGCATGTATGAACCCATGCCGCCCACCAGTCCACCCAGAATGGCCGTCCACCGGATCGCGGAGAAATATGGCCGGCGTTCGCTCCGGCTCTCCGTCTCCATCACTACTGCCGCCATTGTCCACCTCCTGTCCGATTTGTTGCGAGCTGCGATCATGTCGATCGCGTCGACACCACCCCTTGGTTGAGACCTCGGGTTCTTGGATGCCAAGCTACGTCCTTGCGGATGAAATGTAATTGATAGACATCAATAGCTTGCCGTTCGTCTGGCCGAGAGAACAGGTCCGAGCACGGCTCCCTGAGGGGCGGGGGCCGTTTGAGAGCGCGCGAGCATGGCGCCCTCCGCAGCCCGGCAGACAGGCAAAAAAAAGGGCGCCCGAAGGCGCCCCTTGATCAGTGCAGCGAAGGATCAGTTTCCGGTCTGAATCCAGGTTCCGCTGGTCATCGGCAGAATCGGCATGGTCTGCTGCGGAATCTCGCCGGTCAGACTCTCGAGGAAGGCGACGATGTCAGCCACCTGATCCTCGCTCAGGTCGAGATTGAGCTGGGTCTTGCCCATGACGCGAACTGCCTCGTCCAAGGTATCCACCGAGCCGTTATGGAAGTACGGCGCAGTGAGGGCAACGTTACGCCAGGTGGGCACGCGCCACATGTGGCGGTCGGCTTCGTTTCCGGTCGATTCGAAGCGACCCGGGTCCGCATCCAGCTGGTACTTGGAGACATACTCGTTGTCGAGGAAGATCGGGAATCGCTGCAGGAACGGCTCGCCGAATGACAGGCTGGCCGGGCCGGCGAACATCGGGCCGCTGTGACAGGCGGTGCAGCCGACATCCTGGACCAGCTTCATGCCGCGCTCGGCCTCGGCGCTCAGCGCCTTCTTATCGCCTCGCATGAACCGGTCGAAGGGGCTGTTCGGAGTGATCAGGGTGCGTTCGTAGGAAGCGATCGCCTTGGCGATGTTGTCGTAGGTCACGGGGTTGTCACCGCCGAAGACCGCCTTGAAGCTCTCGACATAAGCGGGGATCGAACGGATCACCTCGACCGCCGTGTCTTCATCAGGCATGGCCATTTCGATCGGGTTCAGGATCGGACCCTTGGCCTGATCTTCCAGAGTGGCTGCGCGGCCATCCCAGAACTGGGAGCTCAGATAGGCGGCATTCCAGACGGTGGGCGCATTGCGTCCGCCGACCTTGCCTTCCACTCCCACCGAGGTGCGAACGCTGTCCGTGCCGGTAGCCATGACATTGTGGCAGGAGTTGCAGGAAACCGTGCCGCTCGAGGACAGACGCGGATCGAAGTAGAGCTGCTTACCCAGTTCGATCTTGGCGGCCGACTGGGGGTTATCGGCCGGAACGGCCGGCTGTTCCGGCAGGGCTTCCATGGCCAGAGCGGGACCGACCACGGCGAGCGCCAGCGCCAGCGATGAAATGGTATTGCGCAGATGAGTCACGTCTTCCTCCTTAATTCATTCAGGGGCATTGCGTGGGCGCCGCACCACTCGGGCGACCGGACTGCCTATATTTTAGAAGATGTCTAAGACGCGGTCCAGTTATATAGGCAGTTTTTGTGAGGAGCAGGCGTGCGCCGCTGGCCGAGGCCAGGCGACGTCGGCATACGGTAAGCCGAGTGTCTCAGTCAGTCGTCATGCGCGCGCCGGCGGGCGCCATCTTCGGGGTGACTCTTGCGCCAGCGTTCGAAGCAATCGAGCCCGCAGAAAAACAGCGTATAGTCGGTACCTTCGCGGGAGATCGCCTCCGAGCGGGGCACCTCTTTCATGCATTCGCCGCAGTGGACTGCGGGCATGTCAGCGGCCTTGTCGGTCTTGTCTCTGTCCGGCCTGTCGGTACCCATGGCTTGTACCTCCGTGAGAGCCAGAGGAGGCAAGCATAGCACCGCTGCAGGCCCTCGTCCCTGGCACCCGCCGGGGTGCGCCGGGCGGCCAGCGGCGCCGCCGTGGTGTCCCGGGATTACTCCAGTCTATTGAGTGGAATCATTTTTCTGTCGTTCGGAGAGACGGTGTCGCGGTGGCGAAAAAGAATCGCCCAGCGGTTGAACTTTCGGCCGGTCGTCCGGTCTCAATAAACGAGACTGCCGACGATCTGATACGGATTTCTCTCGTCGACGGACTCGCCCCCCCTCATCGAACCCCGGGGCTTCACGGACGGAGTGCCGGGGATCGATGTTTTTACCGCATGATCTGTCGCGTCTGCGGTAGCCGCTGACGGTGACAGTGTATCCATCCGGTCCTGCATGGAGGCAAGAGACAGGGATGTATATCCAACCGGCGGTCCTCCCCCGTTTTCGATTTCCTGGCTCGCTGCGCATCTGCGCGGTGGCGGCATGTGTGATCCTGGCAGCAGGATGTGGCAGTGACGACGATGCCTCCCCATCCGCGGCAGAAGGCGAACTCAATCCACCCCGGGTCGTCGGCCGCGTGCTATCTACCTCGGACCAGCTCGTGGTCGGTTCCGGCAGGGGCCTGTTCGCCGCCGTTCTGCGCTTTCTCAGCGGCTATGCCCAGGCTGCCTCGCCAGGACTGATCCCGGTATCGGGCGCGCAGGTGGAGCTGTTGCGCGTCGATGATAGTGGGGCGCTATCGGGCTCGGCGCTGGCGACCGTCACCAGTGATGCCGACGGCGCTTTCGTCATCGATGGTGTTCCTCCTCAGGGCATGCTTTTGCTGCGCGCCTCGCTGCGCACCGAAGTAATCCGCGCATTCGTCACCGGAGAGCGTCTGGAGCTGACCCCTGCGTCCGAACTTGCCGTACGGCGGGTCGAAAGCCGGATCCAGGAAGGAGAGCGATTGTCCGGATACTCGCGCACCGAGCTGGCGGCGCTCTCCGGATATCTGGAGGGATTGCGGGTGGAGGCGGCGGATGGGTTCGATGAAACCATTGTGCGGCTGGAGGATCGAGCGGGAGGGCGCTTCGACAGGATGCTCGCCATGTTCAGCGGCAGCGATGAAACGGTGGTCGGCGAGGGTGATCATGGTGTCATCGAATTCACCTCCACACTCCGTGACCCTTTGCTGGCGCCAGCAGAAGGGTTCAGCGGCGGTGTCGATGTGGCCAGCGGCGTGGGCGTGCTCACTGTCGACGCCAGTGGGCGCGCGGATCGCGCCTTCGTTCCGCGCACGGTATTCGTGCGCGATGTCTTCGCCGCGGATCCGGACCGGGCGGTACGGACCGATGCCGCTGAGGATCTCATCCCCGGCAATGATCTCGGCGGACAGGCGCATGCCGTTTCCCCGGACGGACAGGCCTTGCTGCTCGATTCATCGCGCCCGGCGGTTGCGGTGACGCCGGGCGCGATCACCGCCGATGGAACGCTCATGGTGCACCCCCTGGCGGTGACCTTCGATAGCGCCAGCGGACTCGTTGCCGCCGGCGCTGGCCTGCGTTTCGTGAGCCGCTGGCCGCAGCCTGTCTTTGCGGCCGAGACGCTCACTCGGCTCGATCCCCTCGGTGCGGAAGCCACGCAGTACCATCTGGTGCGGATGTTTCATTCCTATGCGCCCGGCATTGAAGCCGGCGTGGCTGTCGGCGCCGGTGGCGGCGACATGACTTTCGACAGCGCGCCGCAATCGCGCGCGTTCATCGGCGAGCAGGAACCCGGTGACTACGGCGGGTTTCTGTCGGGACCCGGACGAGGTGCATTGACTCTCGATGCCGAAGCCGGTGATCCCTCCGACTCGGGCTTCGTTACCATCGTTCCCGCCTCCGGATTGTTCCGGGTCGTTGCCGGCACTGGCTTGATGGAGCTGCGCGCGAATGATGACGCCGGATCGCGCATCGGCGCCGGCATCGTCAGCGCCGACGGCCGTATGGCGGTCATGGAAATGTCGGCCGTCGTTGAAGAGCGTCTGGAGCGCATCCTGGCGGTGGCGATCCGTCACTCGGAAAATGGTCCGCCTCCTGTGTCCGGCGGATACCATGTTGTCGAGTACACCAATCGCATCGTCGAGGATCCGGAGACCGGCAGCCATTCCCTCGCAGTTTCCACACGCCATGGCCGGCTGCATATGAGCGCAGAAGACGGGCTGATCGATGAAGCGGATCTGCTTTCCCGCACCTTCACCCTGGGGGCGGTAGAACCCCGCGTGATCAGGGCCGAGCTCACCGAGGAGACCGCCGTGATGCCCGGCACTTATCTCGTCGACGAAAACGGCGCCATCCGTCTGGAGCTGACGCTGGAACGTGCCGACGGAGACCGGGAGCAGATCGTGGGGGTGGGGGCTGCCGACGCGAGCGGAGACTTCATTGCGCTTGCGGTACAAACCGAGGCGGCGGGTGCGCAAGGCAGGGGGTTGCTGCTGCTGGTCCGTCAGAGGGAAGAATGAATCCGCGGGAGCGCTGCGCTCCCGCGGACTGATCGACGGCTCAGGCAGCGAAGGTTGCGTGTGCAGCGGCGAGCGCCGCTCCTCTGTTGACCGGTGCTCCGAGTGATCCGAGCACATCTTCCAGAGCGCCCAGGCACAATAGAACATTGCGCTCCGTGCAGGCGTGGCCCATGAGACCGATGCGCCATACTTTGCCTGCCATCACACCCAGCCCAGCGCCGATCTCGAGCTGGTATTCGCGCAGCAGGCGCGAGCGCACGGTGGCGTCATCGATGCCAGCGGGTATGCGAATGGCGTTGAGTTGGGGCAGACGCTCTCCAGCTGGAACGATGAATTCGAGACCCATGGCTTCGAGGCCGGCGCGCAGAGCCTCGTGACCGCGCGAGTGCCGCTTCCAGGAGTTTTCCAGCCCTTCCTCATGCAGGATCACCAGCGCTTCGTGCAATGCATAGAGAGTGTTGACCGGCGCGGTATGGTGATAGCTGCGCTTGCCATCGCTACCCCAGTAGGACATCACCAGGGAGAGATCGAGGAACCAGCTCTGGACCGCTTTGCTGCGCGTGCTGATGGCCTCTCGGGCCCGATCACTGAATGTCACGGGAGACAGGCCCGGAACACAGGACAGACATTTTTGGGTGCCCGAGTACACCGCATCCAGTTGCCAGTCATCCACTCGCAGCGGTATGCCCCCGAGTGAGGTCACCGCATCGACGATGGTCAGGCAATCGTGCCGATGCGCGATCTCGGTGAGCAGGCGGGCATCGCTGCAGGCGCCGGTCGAGGTTTCGGCATGCACGAAAGCAACGATCCTGGCGTCGGTGTGTGCGCGCAGCGCATCCTCGAGTTTCTGCGGATCGATGGCGCGACCCCAGGTGTCCTCCACCATCACCGGTACGCCGCCGCAGCGCAGCACGTTCTCCTTCATGCGGCCGCCGAACACGCCGTTCTGGCATACGATCACCTTGTCGCCGGGCTGCACCAGATTCACGAAGCAGGTTTCCATGCCGGCAGAGCCGGGTGCCGATACCGGGAAGGTAAGGGCGTTGGAGGTAAGAAAGGCATCCTGCAGCATCTTCTTGACCTCTTCCATCATGGCGACGAAAGCAGGATCCAGATGGCCGAGAGTCGGTCGCGCCATGGCCGCCAGCACGCGCGGGCTGACGTCGGAAGGGCCCGGCCCCATGAGTGTTCGCTGTGGCGGGTTGAATGAACCGATTGTCATGAGTACTGCTCCCTCTGTCGTTTGTGTATCGTTCACCGCCGTGCGTTCTGCTCGGCTTCATCGACCAGCTCTATCCAGTGGCGGACCGGGACTGCGGCTGCCTGGTCCAAGTGTATCAGGCAGCCGATATTCGCAGTGGCAATCGCGGACGGGCTCCCGGCCTGGAGCGCGGCGATCTTCTCTCGCCGCAATTCCCCGGACAGCTCGGGCTGCAGAATCGAATAGGTTCCCGCGGCGCCGCAGCACAGATGGGCGTCGGCCACCGGTTCGAGTTCGTATCCGCATGCGACGAGCGCAGCGGCCACTGCATCTTGGCTGCGCAGTCCGTGCTGGAGCGAACAGGGGGCATGGTAGGCGATGCGGCGAGCTGGAGAATCCTTGCCGGAAGCAGGGTTGTCGATGGCGGGCGCGGGCAGCGACGCGAGCACTTCGCTGATGTCGCGTACCATGCCCGCAACACGCAGGGCCAGCGATCCGTATTCCGGATCGTGCCCGAGCAGTCTGCCGTAATCCTTCAGCATGGAGGTGCATGCGCTCGAGGTCGAGATGATCGCCTCGGCTCCTTCTTCGATTGCCGGCAGCCATGCGTTCAGATTGCGGATCATGCGCGATCTCGCTTCCTCGCCCGCGGCAAGATGATGCTCGACTGCCCCGCAGCAATTTCCGTCAGGAAGCCGCAGCAGGCTGATGCCGCGCCGGTCGAGTACTTTTGCCGCCGCGATGTCGATGCCCGGGTGGGTCGCGGTCTGCACGCAGCCTTGCAGGATAATCATGCGGCGGGCGTGACGTGGTTGCGGCCACTCGGCGCCTGTCGCCCTTTGCGTGCGTGAGGGCAGCGCGGCGGAGAGCGCAGCCGGCATGACGCCGCGCAGAACGGGGGCGAGGCGCAGGGTCAACCGTACCCGCTTCGTGCTGGGCAGGATAGCGCGCAGCAGGCGGCGCAGAGTTCGCTCCCGCCAGGGCCGCCGGTGCAGTCGCTCTGCATGCGCGCGGCCGATATCGAGCAGGTGGCTGTATGCGACTCCTGAAGGGCAAGTAGTCTCGCACGAGCGGCAGGTAAGGCAGCGATCCAGATGGCGTACGGTGGCGTCGCCTACCGGCGCGCCCTCCAGCATCTGCATCATCAGATAGATGCGCCCCCGCGGCCCGTCGAGTTCATTACCCAGGAGGCGATAGGTGGGGCAGGTCGCGTTACAGAAGCCACAATGCACGCAACTGCGCAGAATGGATTCCGCATCCTGTGTATCAGGTCCGGCGATGTCTTGGTCGATGTGTGTCCGCACGGTTCAGAGTTCCCGGTAAAGGCGTTGCGGATTGAGGATGCCGCGCGGATCGAACGCTTCCTTGAGTCGCCGATGCATTTGCAGTACCGGTGCGGGAAGCGGATGAAAAACGCTCCCATCCCGGTCGCCGCCACGATAGACCGTCGCATGTCCACGGTATCGCACGCACATTTCGCGCACGAATTTCGGCGCCATGGCGGTTCTGAGCCAGCGCTGGGCGCCGCCCCATTCGATCAGCCATTCGCCGACGATCGGCAGCTGCGGGGTTGCCGGGGGCAGGGCGATGCGCCACAGCATGTCAGGACGTGACAGCCAGGAGTGCCGATGATCACGCAGCGCGCGCCAGAACCCGCTGGCGTCGTCCAGTCCGTCTCCGCCCAGTTCCCGCTGCGCGCCAGCCACCGCTTCCGCAGTTCCTTCGAGGCGCGCATAGAGGCGCCCATCGTGCCACGCCGTGGCGCTCACGGGGATTGGGCGTGATGCCCATGCATTCATCATGGCGATCGCCTGATCCGCGTCACACTCGAACACCCGGGTATCGTGGCATTCGCTGCGCGGCAGAACCTTGAATGTCGCATCCAGCATGACGGCGAGCGTACCCATGGCGCCGACCATCAGGCGGAAGGCATCGAATCCGGCAACATTCTTCATCACCGCGCCGCCGAGCCGCAGCGTCCGGCCTTCGCCGCTGATGCAGCTCAGCCCGAGCAGGGAATCGCGCACGCTGCCCGCATGCATGCGGCGCGGGCCGGAAAACCCGCATGCCAGGATGCCGCCCATGGTTGCGTCATCGGTATGACGTGGCGGTTCGAACGCCAGCATTTGGTTCTCACTTGCGAGCACTGATTCGACATCCTTTACCCTTGTGCCGCAACGAACGGTAATGGTGAGCTCGCCGGGTTCATAGGCGACGATGCCGCGATGATCCGCGACACGCAAGGGTTCACCGCGTGCGGTCCGCCCGTAGAAGGATTTGCTGCCGTTGCCCTGGATGCACAGCGGTGTGCGCTTCTCGCAGGCCCGTTGCACCGCCTGGCGCAGTTGCTGTTCGAGATTGCGGTCCATGTCAGAACCGTTCGAGTTCCGGGTGTGGAAGCTTCCCCGCGTGCACGTGCATGCGACCGAGCTCGGCGCAGCGATGCAGACTGGGAATCGCCTTGCCGCGATTGAGCAGCCGATGTGGATCAAAGGCGTCTTTGATCAGATGAAACTGTTGCAGCTCGGCGTCGCTGAATTGCACGCACATCTGATCGATCTTTTCGACCCCCACGCCATGTTCACCGGTGATCGTGCCGCCGACCTGCACGCACAGCTCGAGAATCCTGCTGCCGAATTCCTCGACCCGTTCGAGCTCCCCGGGCTGATTGGCGTCGTAGAGGATGAGCGGGTGCAGGTTGCCATCACCCGCGTGGAACACGTTGGCGACCGCTAATCCGTACTCCGAGGACCATTCGGAGATACGTTCCAGGACCTCCGGCAGGCAGCGCCGTGGAATGGTGCCGTCCATGCAGTAGTAGTCGGGAGCGATTCTGCCCATGGCGGGGAAAGCGGCCTTGCGGCCGGCCCAGAGCCGGCGCCGTTCGGCCGCATCGGTAGCGATGTCGATGCGGGTCGCGCCACGAGCGGTGGCGAGGGTCTGAATCTGGCGCATTCGCGCATCGAGGTCATCGGCATCGCCGTCGAGCTCGCACAGCAGGATAGCGGCAGCGTCACGTGGATAGCCCGCCGCAGCGTAATCTTCGGCGGCGTGGATGGCGAGCCTGTCCATCAGCTCGAGTCCCGCCGGGATGATGCCGGCGCCGATGATGTCACCGACCGTGCTCGCTGCCGGACCCACTGCATCGAAAGCGGCGAGCAGGACGCGTGTTGATGCCGGCAACGGTAACAGGCGTAATGTCGCTTCTATCACGATGCCGAGCAGACCTTCCGAGCCGGTCATCAGTGCCAGCAGATCGTATCCGGGTGTGTCAGGCGCGCCGTCGCCAAGTTCGAGGAGCGTGCCATCCATGGTCAGCACTTTCATTGCCACCACATTGTGGACGGTCAAGCCGTACTTGAGGCAGTGAACGCCGCCCGCGTTCTCGGCAATGTTGCCGCCTATGGTGCATGCAATCTGGGAGGACGGATCCGGAGCGTAGTAAAGCCCGTGAGCGGCGCCCGCTTCCGACACGGCGATGTTGCGTACGCCGGGCTCGACCCGCGCCAGGCGATTGGCTGGATCGATCTCCAGTATGCGGTTGAACCTGGCAAGGCCGATCAGAATCCCTTCGGCATCGGGCAGGGCGCCGCCAGATAATCCGGTGCCTGCGCCGCGGGCAACTACGGGAATCCGGCGCTCGTGGCACAGCCGGAGCAGCGCCTGGAGCTGATCCACTGTGTCGGGCAGACAGACCAGCAGTGGCCGCTGGCGGTAGGCAGAGAGACCATCGCACTCCCAGGGGGCCAGTTGCTCCGCTTCATGCAATATCGCATCCGGCGGCAGAATCGAGCGCAAGCTGTCCAGCAGTAATTCGAGATCGATCGATGGCTGGTGAACCTTCGGCTCCATGTCGGTCGCCTGAAAAACTCCCTTCATCGGGGCAGACGGCCATAGTACACCAATACAATGGGTCTTCGAGCGCGAGTTCAGTTACCGACGTTGTGACGCACGCTCCTGGTGATCTGCTCGCTCCACTCGAGCGCTTCGAGATAGATGGTCGATATGACGTCGGAGATGATGTGTTCGCCCTCCAGCACGTCCCAGTCTCCCCGTTCATGCGACAGCGTGATGTCCAGCGCATGGGCATATGGCCCGGTGCGATGCAGCAGAGCATCGACGATATCGGAGGACAGGGGCAGGGACGACAGGACATCATCGAGGGGCAGGTCCATGAGAGCATCGAGCGTGGAGAATAGCCCGACGATGAATGCGGATTCCTTGCCGCGTTCGCCTTCGAGCGCCGTGATCATCTCACACATGCGTGCGCGAATCAGAGAGGTGGCGATCAATGCTTCCGGTTTGTCGTCGATGCCGGCGAGGGCGAGCAGCGTGGCCCAGCGCCGGATTTCATTCTCGCCCAGATACACGATGGCATGGCGAATCGAGCGAATGGGGTTGGGGGGCGAAAACGCTGCCGAGTTGATGTAGCGCAGCAGGCGATAGCTGAGCGCGGGATCGTGGGAGATGATTTTCTCGAGAGCGGCAAGGTCGAGATCCCGTGCCTGCAATCCGGCCATGAGACGCAGCGCGTTGACACGGTTGGCCGGCATGCGCTTGCCCTTGAGGACGCGAGGGCGGCACAGGAAATATCCCTGAAAGTAGTCGAATCCCAGTCCGACGCAGTATTCGTAGACCTCGGGAGTTTCGACCTTCTCCGCCAGCAGCTTCAGAGAGTGCTGACGCAACACTCGGGAGTGTTCGGCCAACCGCTCGGCGCCCAACTCCATCACGTCGAGTTTGATGATGTCGGCGAGCGCGATCAGCGGCTCCAGATCTTCGTGGTAGATGAAGTCGTCGAGAGCAATCGTATAGCCGCGCGCCTTCAGTTCACGCACCGCGCTGGTTACTTCATCGTCGATGACGATGTCTTCGAGGATCTCGAGCACGAGCTGAGGTCCGGGCGGCGGCAACAGTTCGGGGTCCAGGAGGAAACCCCGGGTGACATTGATGAATGCCTTGTAATCGCCCACAACCTTGCTGAGGCCGAGCTCCCAGAAGCTGTGCATGATGACGCGGCTGGTCGCCTGATCGCCATCGACCGGATTGCTCCATGATCCGTCACGCTGACGGAACAGCAGTTCGTAACCTATGACCTGCTGCGTCGTATCGTAAATGGGCTGCCGGCCAAGATAGTAATCGTTGATCATTTCGGGCGAGATTGCAGGATCGTCTTTATTGGATCGTACAGCATGAGCGTGCTGGCGCCATGCTGTGCAAGCCGGAAGGCGGCGCCAGCGCAGTGGCGGACGTTGTCACCGACCAGGACATAGCGGCGCCTGGGATCCAGCGTGGAGCATGCGCCGAGCAGCAGAGGCAGCGGGAAATTGATGCTGTCCGGCAGATGCGAGCGGCGATACGCCGCCGCGGAGCGCAGGTCGAGCACGGTGACCTCGCCGCTGGAGATGAAGGCGGGCAGATCGGCTGGACTGACGCGGCGACAGTAGTGTCTGGCGACCAGGGCGAGGAATTCCTGACGCGGGACGCGGAGCAGCACGCAATCATCCGCTGCGGTAACCGTCGCCTCATGGCGAGTGCCCCCCGCCAGCAGCACTTCGGCGCCTACGGCGTCCCCTGGCAGCAGGCGGCGCTCAGCGCCGCGGCCGCGGCGACGAAGCCGCAGGGTGCCTTGTTCGATCAGGTCGAAATGCAGGCATTTATCGCCCTGGCGCGCCACTTCGGCGCCTGCGGCGAGTTCCACTTTGGTCATCCTGCGGCGCAGCAGGCGCCGATGCACGGGCGGAAGTCTCTCGAAGAGCGCCGGGAGAGGGTCTTCCTGTCCGGGCGCGGGATGCATCGGGGGCGAAGCGGGCATCCCTTGCCCGTTGATTGCGGCTCCATCGCTTGCAGCGACGGCGTTCCGGCTGTCTGATTCTTCGCTGCTCAGCAGTTTGCGCAGTATCTCCGAGTCGACGCGGAGTACGGTTGCGGCTGTATGCGCAATCGCGGTCTGCGGACGTGGCTGTCCCTCGCCGATCGGAGCGCGCGCGTCCTCGGTCTGTGCCCTCACCGTGGTGGCGGGACCTTCGGCGACGAGCACCAGTTGTCCGGAGAGGAGAAATATCGTTTCCCCGTCCGTCTCCCCGCGAGAGAACAGCCGCCGCCCGGGCGGCAGACGATCGATCCGGGAGTGGTTCAGTAACTCGATGACCGCTTGCGGCGCGAGCCTGTCCAGGGGGGAAAATGTGGAGAACTGCGTCTGATCAATGGCGAATTTTGTCGCAGCCAATGCGCACCTCGAAGAGCCGTGCTCGTGCCTTATCATGTAACGGCCGCGAGTGGCCGCACTGAAGGCCGGGTTAGTGCAGGCTTTCCAAGAACTTGATTTGCAGATTTATTTCGAGGGGCCGGGAGCGGTCGTCCGCTGCAGCCATGAGGCAATCGCCGATATCTCCTCGGCGGAAACCGTGTGCCCCATGGGGAATTCGCGCCATTCGGGGCGGTAGCCGGCGGCCTCGAGCGCCCGCAACGACCGCTGTCCGGATGTTATCGGAATGATCTCGTCGAAGCGCCCGTGAATCATGAGGATCGGCGTTTCGCGACTCGCAGCATGCGCCTCATCGGCCAGGCGCGAGGCCAGCGGCAGGTAGGTCGACAGGGCGAGAATGCCTCCGAGCCTTCCGGGGAAGCGCAGTCCGGCGTGCAGCGCGATGGCGCCACCCTGAGAAAACCCGGCGAGAACGATTCGCTCCGCTGGTATGCCGAGTGCCATTTCATGGGCGATCATGTCGAGCACGGCCTGGCCGGACGCCCTGATTCCCGGCTCATCTTCCACTGTCCGGTCATGCCTGATGTCGTACCAGCCGCGCATGGTTACGCCCCCGTTGATGGTGATCGGGCGTAGAGGCGCATGAGGGAAGAAGAAGCGCGTGCCGGGGTGAGGATCCAGTAAAGGGACCAGGGATTCGAAATCATGTCCGTCGGCGCCAAGTCCATGCAGCCAGATTACCGCTGCTGCGGCAGGCGTCGGGGGTTCGAGCAACACACCAGGTGGGCGAGCGTTTGTTCCGTTGTTCATGAGCGCATGACTTCGTTCCTTGCTGTCGATTATACTGTGGCCCGTTCCATGCGCCAGGGCCCCGCTTCCCGAATGCCGAACCGTCTTTCTTCACTCTTTACGAGCCTGCTGCTTGGGGTTCTCGTGTGCTTTGCCCTCACAGGTTGCGGACAGAAGGGTGATCTGTATCTGCCCGATGACGCCGTTTCGCAGGAGAGTCGATGATGAGCAATCCATTCTCGTTCCGGGGTGATGCCTTGCATGCCGAGAATGTCGATTTGCGCGACATCGCGGTCCGCTTCGGAACACCATGCTACGTCTATTCACGCAGCGCTCTCGAGCGCCACTGGCGCGCCTACGACGACGCCTTTGCCGGTCTGGATCACCTGGTCTGCTATGCGGTCAAGGCAAACTCCAACCTTGCCGTGCTGAACGTCCTGGCCCGGCTCGGCGCCGGGTTCGATATCGTATCGGGCGGCGAACTGGAGCGTGTGCTGGCGGCGGGGGGAGATGCCGCGCGTATCGTCTTCTCGGGTGTGGGCAAGAGCGCCGACGAGATTCGCCGTGCACTGGAAGTCGGGATCGCCTGTTTCAACGTCGAGTCGGCGGCCGAACTCGAGCGGATCGATCGCGTGGCCGCGCAGGTTGGATGCCGGGCGCCGGTTTCATTGCGGGTAAACCCGGATGTCGATGCACGTACTCATCCCTACATCTCGACCGGTCTGAAGGAAAACAAGTTCGGTATTCCTGTGGCCGAGGCCGAGGCCCTTGCCATGCGCGCGGCCGGTATGGGGCACGTGCGGATGCTGGGGCTCGATTGCCATATCGGATCGCAGCTCGTTTCGGTGCAGCCGTTTGTCGATGCGCTCGACCGGGTTCTGGTGTTGGCCGACCGCCTGGCGGCCAGCGGAGTGGAGATCACCCATCTGAACATCGGCGGCGGTCTCGGTGTGCGGTACCGGGATGAAACGCCCCCGGAACCGGCCGAGTACGCAGCCGCGCTGCGCGAGCGACTGGGGACGCGCAGCTGCCGGCTGCTGCTCGAGCCGGGAAGGTCCATCGCCGCCAACGCGGGCATCCTGCTGACCCGCGTCGAGTACCTGAAGCCGGGGGAGGATCGCAGCTTCGCCATTGTCGACGCCGGCATGAATGATTTGCTGCGCCCCGCGCTCTACCAGGCATGGCATGACATCGTGGCTGTCAGCCCATGCGGCGAGACTCCGCTTAGGCGCTGGGATGTGGTGGGTCCGGTGTGTGAGACCGGCGACTTTCTCGGCAAGGAACGAGAGCTGGCGCTGCGCGAGGATGAGCTCCTGGCGGTGCTCTCGGCCGGGGCATACGGCTTCGTCATGAGCTCGAATTACAACTCACGTCCACGTGCCGCCGAAGTCATGGTGGATGATTCCGAAGTCTACCTGGTAAGGGAGCGTGAAAGCATCGCCGGGCTCTGGCGCGGCGAACAGCTGCTTCCCTGAGATTCAACCGGCGGCGCTGCTGCCGGCAAATTCCTGCTGACGCCAGGCCTCGTATATCACTACCGCTACGGCGTTGGAGAGATTGATGCTGCGGTTGCCGGGCATCATGGGAATGCGCAGGATGTGTTCGGGCTGAATGCGGCCGAGTATCTCCGGCGGCAGGCCCCTGGTTTCCGGGCCGAAGAGAAAAGCATCGCCGGGGCGGCAGGATGCGGCGGTGTGGATCGACGTGCCGCGCGTGGAGCATGCGAACAGGCGCGGCGGCGCGGCGGCACGCAGACAGGAATCGAGATCGTCATGGACCCGCACGCGCGCATACTCATGATAGTCGAGTCCTGCCCGGCGCAGTCTCGCATCGTCCATTTCGAAGCCCAGCGGCCGGATCAGATGCAGCTCACTGCCGGTGTTGGCGCACAGGCGTATAATGTTGCCGGTATTCGCCGGTATTTCGGGATTCAGGAGTATGACGTGAAACATGGGCGCGGAGCCATAATGGCATCGACTTGCGGAGCGGCGCGATGAGCGGGACTTCGCTTTCTGCCGAAGAGCGAAAGATGCTCGCTGTCGATTTCTGCGGGCTGCATCTGCAAACTCCGCTCGTCCTTCTCTCCGGGTGTGTCGGGTTCGGTGAGGAGTATACCCGTATTGCCGGCTTTTCCAACGCCGACGCGGGCGCCATCTGTCTGAAAGGCACCACGCTCGAGCCACGGCTCGGCAATCCACCGCACCGTCTCGCCGAGACCGCTTCAGGCATGCTCAACGCGATCGGGCTGCAGAATCCAGGCGCGCGTCACGTGGTCGATCACATTCTACCGGCGCTGGATTTCTCCGAAACCCGTTTCATCGCCAACGTGTCGGGCTCGACCGTCGAGGAGTACGCCGAGGTCACTCGGATCTTCGATGACTCACCGATAGACGCCATCGAGATCAACATCTCATGTCCGAATGTGAAGGAGGGCGGAGTCCAGTTCGGCAATGATCCCGACATGTCGGCCCGGGTGGTCGCCGCCTGCCGGGCGGCGACCCGCAAGCCGCTGATCACCAAGCTGTCGCCCAATCAGACCGATATTGCCGAAAATGCGCGGCGCTGCATCGAAGCCGGCACCGATGCGTTCGCGGTCATCAACACGCTGAGCGGCATGCAGATCGATATCGAGCGCCGGACGCCGGTGATCGGCAACAATCAGGGCGGTTTGTCCGGACCCGCCATCAAGCCGATTGCGGTGCTGAAGGTTCATCAGGTCTATCAGGTATGTCGGGCGCATGGCATACCGATCATCGGCCAGGGCGGAGTGATCACCGCCGAAGATGCGCTGGAGTTCCTGATCGCTGGTGCGGCCGCGATTGGGGTCGGTACAGGACTGTTCTACGACCCGCTCATCCTGCCGAAGATCAATGCCGGATTGGTGGAGTACATGCGTCGTCACGGCGTGAGCAATGTCTCCGAACTCACCGGAACTCTGCAGCTGCATGAGCCTCATAGAAAGGGGAAGTGCTGACGCTTCGAGCTCGCTCGAAGCTTGGCTCTTCGCTCGTTTCCCTCTCTGATCTTTGCCCTATTCGTCTTCGTCGGAGTCGGTATCCTCGCCCGCAATCCCCAGTTCCTTGATCTTGCGGGTGAGCGTATTGCGTCCCCAGCCAAGGAGGCGTGCGGCTTCCTGGCGCCGTCCGCCGGTATGGCTCAGCGTAGTCTCTATCATGATCCGCTCGAAACGGGGCACCGCGTGATCGAGCAGGCCATTTTCTCCCGCTCGCAGCCGGGCCTCCGCCCAATGCTTCAAGCCGTCTTCCCAGGCGGTGACCGGAGCAGGTGATTCGTTTGCCGTGCCGAGCAACTCCGGCGGCAGATCCTCGACATGGATGGTCTGGCCTGGGGACATCACGGTCAGCCAGCGACAGGTGTTTTCCAGTTGCCGGACATTGCCCGGCCAGTCGAGCCGGGAAAGAAATTCTTCGGTTTCCGCATCCATGGTCTTGGGTTCGACGGCCAGTTCATTGGCCGTCTGCGTCAGGAAGTGCCGCACCAGACCGGGTATGTCCTCGCGCCGCTCGCGCAAGGAGGGGATGTGGATGCGAATCACGTTGAGGCGATGATAGAGATCCTCGCGGAACAGATGCTGACGTGCTCGTTCCGCCAGGTTCTGGTGGGTCGCGGCGATGATGCGTACGTCGACGCGGATCGGGGTGTGGCCGCCGACCCGATAGAATTCGCCATCGGCCAGCACCCGCAGGAGGCGCGTCTGCAGTTCGACTGGCATGTCGCCGATCTCGTCGAGGAACAGGGTGCCGCCGTCGGCTTGCTCAAAACGGCCGCGATGCAGATTCTGGGCGCCGGTGAATGCGCCACGCTCATGGCCGAACAGATCGGATTCGAGCAGATCCCTGGGTATGGCTGCGGTGTTGATAGCGATGAATGGGCCCTGGGCGCGGGGACTGTGACGATGCAGCGCGCGGGCCACCAGCTCCTTGCCGGTGCCCGATTCGCCGGTGAGCAGCACTGTCATGTTCGAGCGGGCGAGACGACCGATGGCGCGGAAGACCTCCTGCATGGCGGGAGCTCTGCCGACGATTTCGGGCGTCGCAGCATCGATGTCGGCATGAGCCCCGCCACGCCGCCTGCGCTGACGGATGGCGCGCCTGACCAGTTCGGTCGCCTCGTCGACATCGAAGGGCTTGGGCAGGTACTCGAAGGCGCCGCCCTCATATGCCGCCAGTGCACTGTCGAGGTCGGAGTGCGCCGTCATGATGATGACTGGCAGCTGCGGGCTGATCGCGTGGATGCGCTCCATCAGCATCAGGCCGTCCATACCGGGCATGCGGATGTCGGCGATGATGGCATCCGGTTGTTCGCGCGTCAGGCGATCCAGCACGCCGCTGGCGTTCTGAAGGCTGGTCACTTCTATGCTGGCGCGGTTGAGCGCCTTTTCGAGGACCCAGCGGATGGAGCGGTCATCGTCGATGACCCAGACTTGCTCGCTACGTTCGGTCATGGTCGTCCTCGAGGGGGAGAGTGATAGAGAAAATCGTTTCTCCGGGCCGGCTGCTGCATTCGATCAGACCGCCATGCTGGTTCACGATCGACTGGGCTATGGGCAGGCCCAGGCCTGTTCCTTCGGCCCGGCTGGTGATCATCGGATAGAAAATGTTCTCGCGCATGTCAGGCGGCACTCCCGGGCCGTCATCGATGACATAGAGGGTCACGACGAGGCGGTGAAGCCGGGTGCCGATGGTAAAGCGGCGCTGAACCCGTGTGCGCAGGGTGATCGTTCCCGCGCCGTCGATTGCCTGAAGCGCGTTGCGGGTGATGTTGAGCAGCGCCTGAATCAGCTGGTCCGGGTCGGCGTGGATCGGAGGTATGCTCGGATCATAGTCGCGCACGATGGCAACATTGCGGGGCGCCTCTGCCTGGATCAGCGTTCGCACCCGCTCGACTACTTCGTGGATGTTCAATGTGCGCCGTGCGGGCGGTGCGGTGGGTCCCAGCATGCGCGAGAGCAGGGATTGCAGACGGTCGGCTTCGCCGATGATGACGCGGGTATACTCGCGCAGCGATTCATCGGGCAATTCGCCATCCAGCAACTGCGCGGCGCCGCGAATGCCACCCAGGGGGTTGTTGATCTCGTGAGCCATTCCGCGCATCAGCAGCCGGGTGTTGTGATGCTGGGCAATGAGGCTCTCTTCGCGCGCTATGCGCAGGTGGCGATCGACGGGCAGGAGCTCGAGCAGCGCCTCCGAGTTTTCATACAGCAGGGTAACCGTCAGATCCACCGTGACCTCCCGTCCGTTTGCAAGTCGCAGGAGGACCTCGCGTTCGGTATAGGGATGCCCGGTCCCCAGGGCCTGGGATAGCGACTGAACCACGCCGGATTCGACTTCCAGAAGATCGCCGAAGGGTTGGCCGGCGACATGGCGAGCGCTCACCCCGAACAGCACCTCTCCCGCCGGATTGATATAGCTGATGCGCAGCTTCCGATCGAACATCAACACTGCCGTGTTGACGTTTTCCAGGATCCGGCGATAGAGGTTGCGCTCATTCATGTCAGCGGTCTGCATGTTCCAGCTGGAGCAAGATTTGAACCAGATGCTGCGCGCGCCGGTAGATTCATGAATAACACGATAATAATCAATCTATTGGGGTGGCGCTCGAGTGCATTCAGAGGGTGTCGGCCCGGCTTGGGCTGTTTCGGTGCCCACTGATGCTCGTGATTATGCACCAATCTGGTGCGTGCCTGTCAGCGGAGCGGATTGAGGAGGGAATGCTGCTTCATGTGGAAGGTGATCGGGGTGCTGCGGGCGATGACCCGACCGAAGCGGTCTTCGACCACGGCTTCGAGCGAATGGCTGCCCCGATAGACATTCTGCAGGCGCAGCATACCCGGGCTGTCGGTCTCGGCAACGCGCTCGCCATCGAGCAGCACCGCGATCCGGTGCTCTCGCTGCAATGCTGGCTCTACCGCCACGGAAACCTGCAACAGGCGATCGTCATTCCATACCGATTCGTCATCGGCCGGAGAGGTTATGGCGACGCGCTGATAGGTGACGGCGGCCGGTGTCGATTGCGCGCGGCCGGAAGTGCGGGGCGTCTGCGGAGGCGGTCTGTAGGGGTCGACCGTCTGCGGAGCCGAGGGGCTGAGAATATGGGCGCCCGGATGCGGCTGATCCGAATAAATCACTGTGCCATCAGGCAGTTCGCGCTTGTAGATCGTCGCTGCCGCGGACAGCGCGGGCGCCGACAGGATGGCGGCGAGGCACAGCGGCAGAAAATGTTTTACGGGCAGGGTCACGCGGCATATTTACCGGCTTTGCCGGCGGATGTCAAAACGGCGCGCCTGAAAGCGGACCCAGAGCGCGGATTTTGCTGTCGGCCGATCCGTGGGCGGTCAAAAGGCAAAAAAAAACCCGCATCCGTCAGGATGCGGGGTCCGTCCAGCCTGGACAGCGTTTTTTTACAGGCTGTAGTACATATCGAATTCCACCGGATGCGTGGTCATGCGGATGCGCGTGACATCGGCCATTTTCAGCTCGATGTAGGCATCGATGACATCGTCCGTGAACACGCCGCCGGCCTTGAGGAATTCGCGATCCTGGTCGAGGGCGTCGAGAGCCATGTCCAGCGCGTGGCAGACCGTCGGAATGTCCTTGAGCTCTTCCGGTGGCAGATCGTACAGGTTCTTGTCCATGGCATCGCCCGGATGGATCTTGTTCCGGATGCCATCGAGACCGGCCATGAGCATGGCGGCGAAGGACAGATACGGATTGCCGGTGGAATCCGGGAACCGGACTTCGATGCGCCTCGCGTTCGGGTTCGCCACATAGGGAATGCGGATCGAAGCCGAGCGATTGCGGGCGGAGTAGGCCAGCAGTACCGGTGCCTCGAAGCCGGGGACCAGGCGCTTGTAGCTGTTCGTGCTTGCATTGGTGAACGCGTTGAGCGCGCGCGCATGCTTCAGGATGCCGCCGATGTAGTACAGCGCCAGCTCGGACAGTCCGCCGTACTTGTTGCCGGTGAACAGATTCTTCCCGCCCTTGCCGAGCGACTGATGCACGTGCATGCCGCTGCCATTGTCGCCGACCAGCGGCTTGGGCATGAAGGTGGCGGTCTTGCCGTAGGCATGGGCAACGTTCATGACCACGTACTTCAGGATCTGATTCTGGTCCGCGCGCCTGGTCAGCGTGTTGAAGCGGGTGCCGATTTCGCACTGGCCGGCGGTCGCGACTTCATGATGGTGCACTTCGACCTCTAGCCCCATCTCCTGCAGCGCCAGACACATCGCTGCGCGCAGATCATGCAGCGAATCGACCGGCGGCACCGGGAAGTAACCGCCCTTGACCGAGGGGCGATGGCCGATGTTGCCTTCTTCGAAGACTCGCTCGGAGTTCCACGATGCCTCATCGGAGTCGATCTTGTAGAAGGCGCCGCCCATGTGCGCGCCCCAGCGGACGTCGTCGAAGATGAAAAATTCCGGCTCCGGCCCGAACAGCGCCGAATCGGCGATCTTGGTGGACTTCAGATAGGTCTCGGCCCGCTTGGCGATGGTGCGCGGGCAACGCTCGTAACCCTGCATGGTGTTGGGTTCGAGAATGTCGCAGGTCATGATCAGGGTCGGCTCGTCGGTGAAAGGATCGAGAACCGCCGTCTCGGCGTCGGGCATGAGCACCATGTCCGACTCCTGAATGCCCTTCCAGCCAGCGATGCTCGAGCCGTCGAACATCTTGCCTTCCTTGAACATGGAGGCATCGACCTGGCCGACCGGCAGCGAGAGGTGCTGCTCCTTGCCGCGGAAATCGGTAAAGCGGAGGTCAACGAACTTCACTTCGTTGTCCTTCAACATCTTCATGACCTTCTGACTCATTGCTTGCTGTCCTCTGGGTGGATGGGCATGACGTGGAACTCCTGATCGGCGTGAAGCAGGAAGCGTGCCATGGGTTTCTTATTGATGTAACAGTGGCTTGCGCTTCTCATTTGGCCTGGTGAGCGCACGCGCGCACTGTAATGGTGCGGGTGTGCACCGCTACGGTGCAAATTGCTCAGGCCTTGCACACTTCGAGTTCGATTTCTATCTCGTCGCCCCGGCGTTCCGCCCGTATGAGGCGGTGCCCATGGATGCGGCACCAGGCCGGTATGTCGTTCAGCGCGCCCGGATCGGTGCACAGCGCCAGCAGGCGATCGCCGTGCTTCAGCCGCGCCACGGCGGACTGGGTGCGGATCACCGGCATCGGGCACAGCATGTTGCGGACATCGAGGATCTCGGTGCTCATCCCAGGTACCACTCGGCGGGGATGGAGGATTGCGGCAGGGGGTGGACGTCCATCAGCGTGGTCTCGCCTTCGGGCGCGCGGATTTCCACCTGTACTGTTTCGGCGTCGCGCCCTTTCCCGAAGCGGGCAACGAGCTCGGCGGCCAGGCGCATGTCCGCTTCGTCGGTCAGGGTTCCATCCACCAGTGCCAGCGGTCCGGTGTGGCTGACCGCGCGCAGCGAGAAGTGGCGCCGCTTGTAACCTTCGAGGAATTTGTTCTCGCCTTCCTCGCGCCCCACGATGAGCTTGAAGTGCGCGCGAGGACGCAGGTGCCGTCCGACCTTGAGCAGCATGATGTCGTCGAAGTCATAATCGCGGACTCCGCGCGCCTGCCACAGATCAGCGATCTTCGCCGAATACTGCTCGTTGGTGAGGAAGCAGCAGCCGCCGGCGGGCTGGGCGTATTCGTGCAGCCCATACTGGGCTGCCAGCGCCATCTGCGGCTTGCGATTGCGGCCGTTGAAATCATACAGACGCTCGCGATCCACCCAGCCTTCGCGCTCCGGGAGCGAGGGCGGCAGCAGCTTTGCCGACAAGGGGCGCAGCAGCCGATCGTTGGCCCCGGATTCGCGCGCAACCACCGGGAAGGTATCGCGGCGCTGAGACATCGGTCGCTGTCCGAGAACTTCGCCGGTGATGATGAAGTCGAAGCCGTTCTCTTCCATCCACTCGCGCGCCTTGCGCACCATGAACCCCTTGCAGTCGAGGCATGGGTTCATGTTGGAGCCGTAGCCGTGCTTCGGATTGAGCACGACGTCCTTGTATTCTTCGATCACATCGACGATGTGCAGCTTGATGCCGAGCTGCTCAGCAACCCACAGCGCGTTGTTGCGCTTGGGGCGCGCGCGGTCGAGGTCCTTGCGGCGAATGGCATGGGTATGCCCTTCCACGCAGAAACCGGTGAAGAAATTGATGCCTTCGACGTGTATGCCGTGATCCTGAATCACGCGGGCGGCCAGCATCGAATCCAGTCCGCCCGAGATCAGGGCAACGGCCTTGCGCGAGGTCGCCATAGTCAAGGCGTTCCTGTCTGGGGAAAATCAGGAATGATAGCAAATTGCCGCCGATGCCGGAATGCGGGCGAGCGGCGCTACCTACATGGGAAGGAGGTTGTCCCCGTGGGGTGAGCGCACGGGAATGGCGCTGGTGAAGGAGCGGATATGATGCAGCGCCCGGTCGCTGCCGGTGTCGTCCCACAGCTCGAAGGCATGCAGGGGCGACAGGTCCACGCCTCCGATGCTGAGCTCACGCATCGCATGCAGCAGCTCGAGCAGCCCCGGAAAGCCATCGCACAGGCGAGCAAACACCGAGGGGGCCTCGATCAGTTCGTCCGCCTGACGGTAAGCCGTGCGTCCGAGGCTGATGAAATGGCTCACGCGGACATTGCGCTCGGCTGCCTGTTGCGGAAACAGACCGGCAAACAGGAGGCACTGGTCGCCGATGTCCCGGAGGTGCGCGAGACGGGAACTCCCGGCAGCCTGCTCTGTCAGCCGGTCGAGTGTCAGCAGGCCGGCCAGCAGCCGCGGCTGTGTCGCGGTGCGGATCAGCAACTGGATCAGGTAGTCTCCGGTTTCACGGTCGAGGACGATCCCGGTGAGGGCTTCGGCCTCGCCAAGCAACAGGCGCCACTGAATCTCGGAGGCAGGGTCGGATGTGAGCTGCAATGTCATGCGGATTACATCGGCAGGGTGACGCCCGCCCTTAGTGTGTCGCCGCAGCATCGGCCGGCTCCCGCGCTGGAGCAAAGAGAGGCGGTCGGGCTTCGCGGCTTCCCTGTGAGCTTGCGGCGCGTTTTATGCAGTTGATATGATCCCGAGTCTCATAAACCAGCCGAATCGTCGCGGAGGAATCCTGTCCAGTCCCAACATCAAGGCAGCCGCAGCTGATGTCTCCACGTTCCAGGGATTGATCCTCGCGCTGCAGCAGTACTGGATCGAGCAGGGCTGCATCATGCTGCAGCCGTACGATATGGAGGTCGGCGCCGGCACCTTTCATCCCGCGACTTTCCTGCGCGCCATCGGACCTGAGCCCTGGGCGGCGGTCTACGTGCAGCCATCCCGCCGTCCCACCGACGGCCGCTACGGCGCCAATCCGAACCGTTTGCAGCATTACTATCAGCTGCAGGTGATGATCAAACCTTCGCCAGTGGATATCCAGGAGCTGTATCTCGGTTCCCTGTACCGGCTAGGCATCGATCCGCTGGTGCACGACATCCGCTTTGTCGAGGACAACTGGGAATCTCCTACGCTTGGCGCCTGGGGTCTGGGCTGGGAAGTGTGGCTGAACGGGATGGAGGTAACCCAGTTCACCTATTTCCAGCAGGTAGGCGGTCTCGACTGCCGCCCCGTGACCGGAGAGATCACCTATGGGCTGGAGCGGATCGCGATGTACCTGCAGGGCGTGGAGAGTGTGTACGATCTGGTGTGGACGCGCGAGGGGCCGGCGGGGAAGATCACCTATGGCGACGTTTTTCATCAGAACGAAGTCGAAATGTCGGCATACAATTTCGAGCAGGCAGATGTCGATGCCCTGTTTGCTTCCTTCGAGTCCCTGGAGCGGGAAAGCAGCCGGCTGATCGATGCAGGTCTGCCGCTGCCGGCGTACGAAATGATGCTCAAGTGCTCGCATACCTTTAATCTGCTGGATGCGCGCCACGCTATCAGCGTCACCGAGCGCGCTCGTTATATCGGCCGCATCCGCGCCCTGTCCGAGGCGGTCGCGCGCAGCTATCTCGAGCGCAGGGAATCGCTGGGCTTCCCCATGCTCGGCGACAGAGGCGCCCAACGATGATCGATCGCCATGATTTCCTCTTCGAGCTCGGCACCGAGGAACTGCCGCCGAAATCTCTGCGCAGCCTGTCCGAAGCGCTGGGTAAAGGACTGGCGCGCGAGCTCGAGAAGGCGCGATTGGAGTTCGACCGCTATCAGGTCTATGCGGCACCCCGCCGTCTGGCGGTAGTGGTTGAGCGCCTGGCCGCGATGCAGCCCGATACCGTCGAGGAGCGCCGCGGCCCGGCGCTGGCCGCAGCATTCGATGCGCAGGGGGTCCCCACACCGGCAGCGCTGGGATTCGCCCGATCCTGCGGGACCGAAGTGAGTGCGCTCGAAACGCTGCGGACGGACAAGGGTGCCTGGCTCGTGCATCGCGCCGAACAGCAAGGCAAGTCCGCCGTGGAGCTGCTGCCGGGAGTGGTGGCCGCGGCGCTCGCTGCCTTGCCGATTGCCAGGCGCATGCGCTGGGGCGCGCTCGAAGAGGCCTTCGTGCGGCCGGTGCACTGGGTGGTCATGCTATATGATGGGGACGTGGTGCCTGCCACTCTGTTCGGCAAGGCATCCGGTCGGGAAAGTCGCGGTCATCGCTTTCATCATCCGGAAGAGCTCACGCTGGCCTCGGCTTCGGCCTATGCGCCGCTGCTTTCCACTCAGGGGCGCGTCCTGGTCGATTTTGCCCAGCGCCGGGAGGCAGTGCGTGCCCAGGTCACCGAAGCGGCCCAGCGTCTCGGCGCCCGCGCGGAAATCGATCCGGCGCTGCTCGACGAGGTTACCGCCATGGTCGAATGGCCGTGCGCCATCACCGGCAGTTTCGAGGAGCGCTTTCTCGAAGTGCCGGAAGAGGTGCTGGTCTCGGTCATGAAAGGTCATCAGAAGTACTTTCACCTCCGCGACGACGAGGGCCGGCTGATGGCCGCGTTCGTCACGGTCAGCAATATCGAGAGCCGTGATCCGGATGCGGTGCGGGCCGGTAACGAACGGGTGATCCGGCCGCGTCTCAGCGATGCCATGTTCTTCTGGGATCAGGATCGTCGCAAGCCGCTGGCTGATCGAATGCCGGCGCTGAAACAGGTCGTATTCCAGCGCGGGCTGGGGACGATCTACGACAAATGCGTCCGCCTCGCCGGCCTGGCGCACCGGATTGCCGGGGAAATCGGTGGCAGTCCGGTCTGGGCCGAGCGCGCGGCCTGGCTGTCCAAATGCGATCTGGTCAGCGATATGGTCGGTGAGTTTCCCGAACTGCAGGGAATCATGGGCCGATACTACGCCCGCCATGACGGCGAGCCGGTGGAGGTGGCCGAAGCGATTGCCGAGCAGTACCAGCCGCGTGGTGCCGGCGATGCCCTGCCGTGGACGGCAACCGGCAAGGCGCTGGCCATCGCCGACAAGCTCGATACCATCGTCGGCATTTTCAGCCTGGGTCAGGCGCCCACGGGCGATCGGGATCCCTTCGCATTGCGCCGCGCTGCGCTGGGGCTCGTGCGCATCATGATCGAGGGCGAGCTGAATCTGGATCTGCCCGCGCTGATCGCCGAATCGTGTGCGACGTATCGTGCGCAGCAGGTGCATATTGCCGCGCGGGAGCTCGGCGAGCAGGTCTACGAGTTTGTGATGGATCGCCTGCGCGCCTATTACCAGGACACGGGTATTCCTGCCGATGTGTTCGAAGCTGTATTTTCGCGCCGTCCCGGTCGTCCGCTCGATTTCGACGCCCGCATTCGCGCGGTGCAGGATTTCAGACAGCTGCCGGAGTCTGCCAGCCTGGCGGCGGCGAACAAGCGCATCGGTAACATTCTGCGCAAGACCGATGAGGCGCTTCCCGATCGTCTGGATGATGCGCTGCTCCATGAGCCCGCCGAGCGCAAGCTCGGTGAGGAAGTGCGGGCGCTGGGGACCGAGCTCGCGCCACTGACCGAGCGGGGTGAGTACACCGCCGTGCTGCGGCGTCTGGCCGGCCTGCGCCCTGCAGTCGATGGCTTCTTCGATAGCGTGCTGGTGATGTGCGATGACCCGGCGGCGCGTGGCAATCGTCTGGTGCTGTTGCGCGAACTGCAGCGTCTGTTTCTCCAGGTCGCAGATCTCTCCTGCCTCTCCGGCCCCGGCGATCCGCGGGGGCGATGATGCGCCTGGTGGTGCTCGGCCGCGACGGCGTGATCAATGAACGGCGCGCCGATGGCGTGCTGGACACCGGGGACTGGCGGCCGCTGCCTGGCGCCCTGGCCGCTATCGCGCGTCTGCATCACGCCCATTTCCATGTGGTTGCGGTCAACAATGAGCCGGCGATCGGGGAGGGGCGCATGGAGCCGGGCGCGCTGGTGCGCATTCACGCGCATGTGGCGCGCGAGGTGAGTATGGCCGGGGGGCGTATCGATGCGATGCTCTACTGTCCCCATCGCGCCGACGAAGGCTGCGGTTGTCATCTGCCGGCGCCTGGGCTGCTGCTCGAACTGCAGCGTCGTCTGGAGACGGATCTGACCGGTGTGGCAATGATCAGCGATTCACTGGAAGGTATCCAGGCTGCGGAAGCGCTCAACATGCTTCCCGTGCTGGTTACCACGGGGCTGGCGGCATCACTGAGTGATGCCGTTCTGCAGACACTGGTCGGTGTGGAGATTCAACCCGACCTCGGCGCAGCCGTCGCGGCTCTTCTCGCCCGGGAAACGCGACACCCGATATGATCTTTCTGCGCTCTCTGTTGTTCGCCATGGGAATGGGGATCACGGTCGTGATCTTTGCTCCGCTTGCTCTGCTCACCTTCCCGCTATCGCTGGAGCGACGCTATCGCTTCATCAGCCAGTGGGCCCGCATCAATCTGTGGCTGTTGCGGCGGATCTGCGGCCTCGGTTACAGCGTCGAGGGCACGGATCGCATCCCGCGTGGCCCGGCGATCGTATTCTGCAAGCACCAGTCGGCCTGGGAGACGCTTGCACTGCAGCAGGTTTTCCCTCATCAGATATGGCTCCTGAAACGGGAGCTGCTGTGGATCCCATTTTTTGGCTGGGGGCTGGCGCTTCTCGATCCCATTGCCATCGACCGCAAAGCCGGACGCCGCGCCATCAATCATCTCGTCGCGGAGGGCCGCCGCCA
Source organism: uncultured Chromatiales bacterium (assembly GCA_964581365.1). GTDB lineage: Bacteria > Pseudomonadota > Gammaproteobacteria > SZUA-140 > SZUA-140 > JAITWN01. The sequence continues at coordinate 159,421 of CAZOOF010000001.1, read as the reverse complement.
TCTCGATGCCGGGCGTTGGGTGATCATATTCCCGGAGGGGACCCGGGTTGCGCCGGGAGAAACGGGTCGCTACGGAATCGGCGGACCGGCGCTGGCCGAGCAATCCGGCTATCCCGTGGTGCCGGTTGCTCACAACGCGGGTCAGTTCTGGCCCCGGCGTGGTTTTCTGAAGCGTCCCGGTACCGTGCGCATGGTGGTGGGGCCGACGATCGAGACTCGTGGCAAGAGTGCGGAACAGATCCGCGACGAAGCGCAGGTGTGGATCGAAACCGTTACGCGGGAGCTGGAACGGGATCAGGCTCAGAGCCGATAGTCCGAAGGCGGTGGCGCTATGCGCTTATCCGGTCCTTACCTGCCGTTGCCTTGACAGTGCGGCAAATTCCTCCAGGCCCAGCTGTTCGGCGCGCAGTCTGCTGTCGATTCCCGCCGTCTGAAAATCTTCGGCATCCAGTAATCCCTGCAGCGCATTGCGCAGCGTCTTTCGCCTCTGGGCGAAAGCGGCGCGGACCACTGCAGCGAAAACGGTGTCGTCCACCCCGGGCGGCATTGCTTCCAGCGCATGCGGTACCAGGCGGACGAAGGCAGAATCGACTTTCGGCGGCGGATTGAAGGCGCCAGGGCCGATGGTGAACAGCCGCCTGGCCTCGCAGTAGTACTGAACCATCACGCTCAACCGCCCATAGTCGCGGCTCCCGGGCGGGCAGACCATGCGGTCCACCACTTCCTTTTGCAGCATGAAATGCATATCGGCGATGCAGTCGCGCTGTTCGAGCAGGCGGAAGATCAGCGGGGTGGAAATGTTGTAGGGCAGATTGCCGACGACGCGCAATCTCGCGCCGGCGGCGATGGCGCAGATGTCGGCTTCGAGGGCGTCGCCCTGGTGCACGCGCAGACGCCCATCCATGCGCTCGGCCAGATCGAGGAGCGCAGGCACCAGATCACGGTCGAACTCGATGACGTCCAGGCTGGCTCCAGCCTCGAGCAGCGGCACGGTGATCGCGCCGCGACCGGGCCCGATTTCCAGCAGCCGTTCCCCGGGGCGCGGCGCGATCGCGTCGATGATGGCGGCGATGATGCCGGGCGCATGCAGGAAATGCTGTCCCAGCCGCTTCTTCGCCCCCGCCGGATGAGCGCTCAGGAAACGTTCCTTTCCGCCGCGATCATGGCCTGGGCGGTGCGCAGAGCCTGAATCATGCTGCCGATGTCGGCCCTGCCGCTGCCGGCGAGTTCGAGCGCCGTCCCGTGGTCGACCGAGGTCCGGATGAGCGGCAGGCCGAGTGTGATGTTCACCGCGTCGCCGAATCCGTGGTGTTTGAGGACCGGCAACCCCTGATCGTGGTACATCGCCAGCACGACATCCGTATCGTGGAGAATATCGGGAAGAAAGGCGGAATCGGCTGGCCAGGGGCCGCGAACCTGCCGGCCTTCGGCGCGCAGCGCCTCGATGGCCGGGCGGATGTGCGCGTCGTCTTCGGTGCCGAGCTCGCCGCCTTCGCCGGCATGAGGGTTGAGTCCACAGACCAGGACGCGCGGCTCGGTGATACCAAAGCGTGTCCGCAGGTCGTGGATCAGAATGCGCAGCGTGTCTTCCACACTCTCTCGCGTTATCGCATCACAGACCTCGCGCAGTGGCAGGTGGGTGGTGACCAGGGCGACGCGCAGATCGTGGGTCGCAAGCATCATTACTACCCGCTGGCAGCCGGTGGCGGCGGCGAGATACTCGGTGTGGCCGGTAAAAGGGATGCCGCCGCGATTTATCGCCGCCTTGTGAACTGGGCCGGTGACGAGCGCAGCGAACTCGCCGCTCCTGCATCCTGCGATGGCGCGGTCCAGCGTGTCGAGCACGTACCTTGCCGTGGCCGGATCGGCTGTGCCGGGATGAACGGGCGCCGGACAGGGAACCGGTACGAAGGTGAGAGTGCCCGCCTCGCAACTCCTCGACGGGCGGCCGTCGTACTCTCGGAAGTCCAGCTCCAGGCCGAGCAGGAGCGCGCGTTCGCGCAGCAGCTTGGGATCGGCGACAAAGACCAGATCGTAATCGAATTCCCGCGGAGCACGCAGCGCGGCGATCTGCACGCAGATGTCAGGACCAATGCCGCCAGGTTCGCCGGGGGTGATCGCAATCACGCCATTGGAAGCATGCGGTCCCTCAGTCACGGAACTCGACATAGGCCTCCTCGCGCAGGCGACGCAGCCATTCGGCGAATTCCTCTTCCGCTTTGCGGCGGAAAATGGATTCGCGGGCCATGTCGCGGGTGAATTCCTCCGTCGCGTCGTGGCTGCGCCGTTCCAGAACCTGGACCAGATGCCAGCCAAACTCGCTCTGCACCGGCTCGCTGATCTCGCCAGGTTCGAGCGCATCCATCGCCTGTTCGAACGCAGGGACCATCATGCCGGGCTCCACCCAGCCGAGGTCGCCGCCGCGCGCGCCGCTGGCGCGATCATCCGAATGCTCGCGGGCAAGCTCGGCGAAATCGGCCCCGGCGAGAATGCGCTCGCGCAACTGACCGGCCATCTGCCGTGCCTGCGCATCGTCGGTCAGTTCGTCGGCCCTGACCAGAATGTGGCGGGCGCGCGTCTGTTCGATGATGTGCCGTTCCGCCGTGCGGTGATCCGACAGGCGGATGATGTGAAACCCGCTGCTGCTGCGGATGGGATCGCTGATGTCGCCTACCCGCATCTGCGGCACCAGGTCGGCGAACAGCGTAGGGATCTCATTCGCCCGCCGCCAGCCCAGGTCGCCGCCGTCGAGGGCTTGCTGCCCATCGGACATGGCGATGGCGAGCTCGCTGAAATCCTCTCCGGCGCGCAGGCGCTCCAGCACCGCTTCGGCGCGTGCGCGCACTTCGGCGATCTGTTCCGGCGTCGCGCCGTCGGGCAGGGCGAGGAGGATATGACCGATGCGATACTCGTCATTGCTGCGTCCCTGTCGGCGCTGTATGGCAAGGAAGTTTTCGATCTCCTGATCGGTGATATTGATGCGGCTGTCGACATTCTGCTGGCGCAGTCTTACCAGAGTCATTTCCTTGCGGATGTTCTCGCGGAACAGGGTGAAGTCGTAGCCCTCATCCTGCAGCACCGCGCGAAACTCGGTCAGGGACAACCCGTTCTGGGCGGCGATGCCATTGATAGCCTGGTTAAGCGCATCGTCGTCGACGACTATGTTTACCTGGCGCGCGATCTGCAGCTGGATGCGTTCGAGTGCCATGCGTTCGAGCACCTGACGCCTGAGAATCTCATCCTCGGGAAGGGCGATGCGTTGCTGGCGCAGCTGAGCTTTGACCGTGCGCAGCTGCTCGTCGAGTTCGATCCGGGTGACGACGTCATCGTTGACGATGGCAACGATGCTGTCTACGGGAGTAGTCGCAGCATGCGCGCCCGAGCCGATCAGAAAGAGCCAGAACAGGCCAGAAGCGAGGATCTTTTTCATGATGTCCAGAAACTGTATGTCGGATGTCCGGAGTCGGGCGTCGCGCGGCCGAGGCCGGCGCGGATCGGCGCAGAGCAGAGGGAACGCGCTAGTAGCCAAGGATACCACGTTCCAGCAGGCTCTCGAGGTCGTCTCCCAGGCTGGCGAGACCGATGAATTCGATCTGCAGGTAGATGCTGCGCTTGTACTCGATGTCTTCTCCGGTGACGTTCTCCAGGTGCCGCCGGTTCACCAGGCGCGCGCGCCAGCAGCAGCTCCGGTACTCGAACCCGGCGATGGTCTCCAGCGTGCGCCTGTCGTGGAGTGAGTAATTGTGGCGCGCGACGGCATGCCAGCGGCGGCCGAGCGGCCACAGCACGGTGAAGTCGGTCTGTTCGAGTGTCTCCTCACGGAAGCGGTAGCTCGCCCCTATCAGCTGGCGGGGGCCGGGCCGGTACTGCAAGGAGATACCGGCGACATCCACCTCGCCGGTATCTTCGCTCCGGCGCGCGTCCAGGCGGGCGCTGACCTGCCCCAGGGTGGCAGTAACTTCGCCCACCAGGTCGGAGCGGCGCGCAGTCAGGGGGTCGCCGGAGAGGCGGACCAAGCGGTCGCGAAAATAATGAATCCGGCCGATTCCGGCATTGAGCCATTCCCGTCCGGTCTGCGCATCGATGAAGCGGGTGACCAGCGCAGCGGCGAGATGGTTCGCATCGCCGACGCGATCGGAGCCATTGAAGCGGTTGTCCCGGAAGAGCTGACTGAAGTTGAAGTCGGGAACGCCTGCGTCGAAGACGGGCAGATGATCCTGGTCCCGATAGGGCACATAAAGGTAGTAAAGGCGCGGCTCCAGAGTCTGGATCAGCCCTCGCGAACCCCAGTTCAGGTTGCGCTCCAGAAAGATGCCGCTGTCTACCGTCACGACCGGCAGCGTGCGCTGGAGCCGACTGTCGCCCGGTACCTCCTCCAGGTGGTAGGCCGTATGCCGCAGGGTGATGGTCGGCTGGAGATAGGCGGCGAGGCTGTGCATCGGGAACGTCAGCGCCGGCTGGAGCTCGATGCGCTGGCCTTCCAGGCGAGTCTCGTGCCGGAAGTCGACATAGGTGCCGATCAGGCGGGCGTTGGGCCGGAAGTTGTACTCCGGCAGCTGGCTCCGGAAGGTGAGCGCCGGCTCTTGGCGATAGGGCCGCCGATTGGCCGCGATCGCCTCATCCACCGTCTGGTAGCGCTGAACGCGCGCGGAGGCCATCCAGTTGCTGGCCTGGTAGCCGAGCACTGCGCGCTGTTCCAGGTGGGTGATGCTGGCGATGCCGAGATCGTTGCCGAAATCGTCGAAGTAAGCCGAATCCGATACCCGGTTGTAATCGATGTCGAGGTTGAACCCGGTGCCGGGGAGGGTGTTGTGGCGATAGCCGATCAGGCTGCGCTTGCGCTGGATCTCCTGATCGTTGCGCAGCCACGATACATCCACCAGGCCTTCATACCGTTCCCCGAGGTAGCGGAATTCCGATTCCAGCATCAGTCCGCGTTTTTTCATGTGGCGCGGCGTCAGGGTGGCGTCGTAGTTTGGCGCCAGGTTCAGGTAATAGGGGATGGAAAACTCGAGGCCGTTGCTCGAAGAGTCGCGAACATTCGGATAAAGGAATCCGGTGCGGCGCCGGTCATCGATCGGAAAGCTGATCCAGGGTGTGTACAGGATCGGCACACCCATGAACGACAGACGCGCATTGCGAGCGGTGCCGATGCCCGAGGCGCGATCCAGGCGTACCCGCGAGGCGCGTAACAGCCAGTCCTCATCGCCGGGATCGCAGGTGGTGTAGCTTGCGGCGCTCAGTTCCGTGATGCTGGAATCGAGCATCCGGGCGGTCTGGGCCTCGCCGCGTGCATGACGCGAGAACAGGCGGAACCGCGCCGATGCCAGCTCGCCGGTGTCAGAGTCCAGACTGAACTCGCCCTGATCACCATCGATCGCCAGACCCTCGCGCAGGTAAACCACATTGCCGTCGACCGCGATGCGGGCACTGTTCTGATCGTAGCGGGCATAGTCGGCATTGAGAGCCTGTCCATCCTGGATCGCCCGCACGTCTCCGGTCAGCGTAACCGCGCCATCGCCATCGGCGGAGGCTTCGTTCGCGGTCAGAACGGTCATGCCGGGTCCGGCGCTTTGGGGAAGAGGTGGCTGAACGGCATGCTCGGGACGGCATAGCGCGAAGAGGTCCGATTCTGTCCCGGCGGCAAGCGCGCAGGGACCGGCGAGCAGCAGGAGGCCCAGCAGCGCGGCGCGCGGGGGGCGGTGTCGTCTCACGCGCGGGGGCCGCTTTCGGGTCCGTGGTCCGTACGCGCGGGAGGGCTGGGACGACAACCGGGGTTCCTCAGAATTCTATTTTGGGATCAGCGCGTTATTGTTCCCGATCGGTGCCGGGGCTGTCAAACGACGCGCGGCGCTCCTCGCGCGCGCCGCGTCCTTCAATGCGTGCGTGAGGTCACGGTTTCGACCGCGGGATTTCACGGACAATCGGGCGGTGCCGATATCGAATGAGGAATCGGTCATGCTGCCGTTTCCGGCAATCGGCGCGGTGTTTCCAAACCGCGCGCCATTCGGAGGTCATCCATGAGCAGTCCCGAGCCGAAGACAGACGCCAGGCAAGCCTCGACGCCTGCCGCGAATCAGCCGCTGCTCGACATTCGCACTCGACTGAGAAAGCTGGACCGGCTGCCGCCGATGCCGGAGATGACCAGCAGGATTCTTCAGCTGAGCGGGAATCCTCATGCGGACGTCAAGGAGCTGGTGAAGATCGTCGAGCTCGATCCCAGTCTCGCGATGCAGGTCATGCGCTATGCGTCGTCCCCTTACTTCGCTTATCAGGGGCGTATCGATTCCGTGCAGACTGCGGTAACCCGCGTACTTGGCTACAACACCGTTCTCAATCTGGCACTGGGTGCCACTGCCGCCCGGTCATTCAAAATTCCGCGCAACGTGCCGCTCGGGCTGGAGTCTTTCTGGCGTCATGCGATCTACAGCGCTGCGCTGGTTCAGGCGCTGAGCGGGGCGGTACCCATGGAGTCGCGGCCGCCGGCCGGAATGGCCTATCTGGCTGGACTGCTGCACAACTTCGGCCATCTGCTGCTCGGGCACCTGTTCAAGCAGGAGTTCCTCATCCTGAACAAGTTCATTCTCAAGTATCCGGATCGGCCGGTGGAGCTGATCGAGCGTCGCGTTCTGGGGACCGACCATGCCACTATCGGTGCCTGGCTCATGGCGGCATGGAACCTGCCGGAAGAGGTCATCATCGCAACCCGCGAGCATCACAACCCCGGTTACCAGGAGATCCACGCGGTGTATCCGCAGCTGGTGTTCCTCGCCGATCGTCTGCTGAAGCGACACGAAATGGGGGAAGACGTCCGCGATACCACGGTGCCGTCAACCATATGGGATTCTCTGGGCATCGGTGAATACCAGGCGATCGCCATCCTGGGCCGTGTCATGGAGGGAGCCGAGGGACTGGATCAGATGGCAGCCAGCTTCACCTGAGCATCGGTTGCCGGTTTACCGATTGCCTTGAACGAAAAAGGGGGCCACCGAGGCCCCCTTTTTCGTTTCTTCCCAGATGGGCTCGTTCAGCCCGCAGCCTTGCGTGGTTCCGCAGCCGGAGGTGTCGAGGCGCAGACCTGGGCATAGTCTTCGTATCCCGGGAACTCGGCGCCCTCGGCACAATAGCGGCACTTCGGGTTCTTGCGCACCTTCAGTTCGGTAAAGCGCGAGCTCAACGCATCGTAGTGCAGCATGCGGCCGACGAGCGGTTCGCCCAGTCCCAGCAGGATCTTGATCGTCTCTACCGCCTGCAACAGGCCAAGCGTGCCCGGCATTACGCCCAGCACTCCCGCCTCCGCACAGGAAGGCGCGAACTCCGGCGGTGGCGGTTCCGGGAACATGCACCGGTAGCAGCCGCACGGCTGCTTGTCGTAGGCAGGCCAGAACACCGTGATCTGGCCTTCGAAGCGGTAAACGGCGGCATGCACGTTGGGTTTGCCCATCTTGACGCAGGCGTCGTTGACCAGATAACGCGTGGCCAGATTATCGGAGCCGTCCACGATGACATCGTAATCGGCAAAGATCTCTTCGACGTTGCTGCTGTCGAGATGCGTCTGATAGGTGTTGATGTTGATCTTTGGATTGATCGCCTGCAGCGCGATCTTGGCCGATTCGACCTTGGGCATGCCGACCCGCTCTTCGGAGTGCAGGATCTGGCGCTGCAGATTGCTGCGATCGACCACATCGTGATCGACCAGGCCGATGGTGCCTACGCCTGCCGCGGCGAGATAAAAGGCGGAAGGTGAGCCCAGGCCGCCGGCGCCGATCAGGAGCACCTTGCTTTCGAGCAGACGGATCTGACCTTTCTCGCCGACGTCCGGCATCAGCAGGTGGCGCGAATAGCGCTCGCGCGCTTCGGCGTCGAGTGTCACGGGAATCTCGAACGGATGCCCTTCGTTCTTCCAGCGGCTGAAGCCTCCCGCCACCGAACGCACGTCCTTGTAGCCCATCTGGCGCAGCGTCTCGGCGGCGAAAAGGGAGCGGACGCCGCCGGCGCACATCACCAGTACGGTCTGATCGAAATCGGGAATCGCATCCTCGACCCGGAGCTCGAGGAAGCTGCGGCCCAGGCGATGGGCGCCGCTTGGGCTGCCCTGAGCGACTTCGTCGGTGTCGCGCACATCGATCAGAGGAATGCCGGCGGCGGTGAGCTGCACCGCCTCGCTGGGAGCAACTTCCGGAATCGAGCTGCGCAATTCCGCCAATCGACGATCTTTCGCCTTCATGTGACCTCCAACTGTATGGATTTGTAACAGTATTGGATTTAAAAGAGATTGCCGGCGGCGGGCCGGGCCTGCGCATCGTGCGGGGTCAACTCCTGGGACTCCGGGCGTGCATCGGAGCGTTTCAGATTATACCCGAGCCGGATTGCGCTGTCCTCGGCGGGGCGGCGGCGCAAACGGGGCAGCCGGGATCCCTGCTCAGACGCGATTCCCGCCAGGACAGATCCGCGGCGTCGAAGCGCTGCAGACGTCCGCCTAGCATATCGCCCAGTCCCAGGAGCAGCTTGAGCGTGATGGCCGCCATGAGGCTGCCGATGACCCCGGTGAGGGGGGAAAACACCCCCAGCGCAGCGCAGTTTTCCTCTTCCTCGCCCGTGGGTGGATAGAGACAGGCCAGACAGGGGCTGTCCGGTGAGCGATGATCGAACAGAGCGACGTGTCCTTGCCAGCGGATCGCCGCTCCCATCACCAGCGGCCGCTGCGTTGCGATGCAGGCTTCGCTGAGTGCGTAGCGAGTGGCGAAATTGTCGCAGGCATCGAGGACGACGTCGGCGCGCGCCGCTTCGCGCCGCATCGATTCGGGCTCCATCCGCTTCGTGATCGCAGTCACCCGGACTCCGGGGTTCAGCGCCAGCAGGTGCTCGCGCGCGGAGTCGGTCTTCAGTCTGCCGATGTCGGCGGTGCCGTGGAGGATCTGGCGCTGCAGATTGCCAAGGTCGACGCGGTCATCGTCGCAGAGGATCAGATGTCCCAGGCCGCTGGCCGCCAGGTACATGGCAGCCGGCGATCCGAGTCCGCCAGCGCCGACCAGCATTACGGTGGCCTGTCTCAGGCGCTCCTGCCCCTCGATGTCGATCTCGGGCAGCAGGATATGACGGCTGTAGCGCTGCAGCTGTTCCTGGTCCATGGAGCCGGGGAATCGGAAATTTGTTCCTCAGCGGAACCGATAAGCGTAACAGCAGTCCTGGGGGGTGCGGCCATCGTCAGCCCACCCGCCCAGGAGATAGATCCAGTCTCCGAGCACGGCAACCCCCATGGCGGCAAGGGGCTGGGGAATCGGCGGCAGAATGTGCCATCTGTCTGCGGCAGGATCATAGGCGGCACAGTGATCGCTGATGCCGTCGCCGCTGTAGCCGCCAAATACATATGGACGGCCGCCAGCAGTGCAGGCTCCGGCGCCAGCGGCGGTCCAGGGCAGTGTCAGCTCGCCGCGCGTCCATGTTCCGGTCTGCGGATCGTACACTTCCGTGTGGTCGAAGTTGTTGAAGCCTTCCGGAGTGAAGGCAACGCCGCCGAGCGTCACGATGCGGCCATCCATGATCACGGCATCCAGTGCGAAACGCGGCGTAGGCAGCGGCGCGATTTGTTCCCACTCGCCTGTGTCGAGATTCAGTCTTTCGCAGAAATCGAATCCCGGGTCGGTCTTGGGGCCGGATAGCGTGGCGTCCGGATGATGGCCGCCCATGATGTAAATATAGTTGTCGAGATAAATGCCCGCAGGATAGTCATGCGGCATGAGCATGTCCGGTCCTTTCTCCCAGCGGTCCTCTTCCGGATAATAGATTTCCGTGGTGCGCAGAAAGCGGAAAGTGCCGTTTTCCTGTTTGAAGCCACCGCCGATGACGTAGATCGCATTGCCGACGGTAAGCGCGATGGCGCCTGATCGAAGCGTCGGCATGTCGGCGCCGCGTGACCAGGAATCGGTCTGCGGATCGTAAATGATGACCGAGTTCAGGCTCTTGAAGTTGGGTCCTCCGCCACCCAGACCATAGACCCGACCGCCGAAAGTGGCGGTAGGACAGTGGGATCGTGCGCTGGGAAGCGCGGGTTTGACGGCCCAGCTTCCGGCCTGGATGTCGGTGACCTTGTTCATTTCTGCGCCCTTTGGATGATGACACGATTAGTTGGGAGCGCATTTCTCCCGATGGCTGGCATTGTCCGATGATTGGGGGACTCCGGCAAGGATGCGCTCTTGTATTAACAATTGCAGAGAGATGTGAAGGAGACTGCTTCAAGTCCTCGTGTTCGGTTCAGTTTTTAAGCCGCTTGTGCTAGTATCGGCCACAAGTATCCTCAGGCGAGGAGACGGCCGCGCAGGGCGCTTCTTAGTGGAATTTCCCTGCGCGCAGGGCAGGCAGGCCCACGATGGTTTGAGCTCTCCAGGGCGCCCCGGCATACCATCGCGCGTCACTCAGGGACGACTCGGCCGGTTCGATACCGAGGTCCTGGTCCGGACTTCAAGTATTCATGGATGGCAGCGATAACCTCTCATGGCGATTACGGTGCGCGGACAGCGCCGGGCCGATGGGAGACGGAACCCCCCCGGCCGTTGCCAGCCGATCTCCAGGCGCAACGCAGTCCAGGCAGGGCCGCCAGAAGTACTCCATGTATAGAAAGCCCTTGAGGAGAACGAATATGCTCAATACCCCGCTGAATCAGCAGTCCGTCGGGACCCAGGCCGAGAGGCCGGTTTCAGCGCAGCACGAGAATCTCCCCGCCCATCCGCTTCCCCCGCTTCAGGATCGCCACGGTCGCACCTTCGACTACGTCCGTATCGCGGTCATCGAGCAGTGCAATCTGCGCTGTACCTACTGCATGCCTGAAGAGGGTGTGCAGTTCAAGGAAAAGGATATGGTGCTGCGCAGCGACGAGATTCTGCGCGTAGTGGAGGTTCTGGCCCGCATGGGTGTGCGCAAGGTCCGCTACACCGGCGGCGAGCCGACCGTGCGGCCCGACATCGTCGATATCGTGGAGCGTACGGTAAAGGTACCGGGGGTCAAGGCGGTGCACATGACCACCAATGGTCTGTTGTTCCCGAAATATGCCGAGGCGCTGCGTAATGCCGGCCTGTTTGGCGTCAACATCAGCCTCGATACCCTGAAGGCCGACAAGTTCGAAACCATCACCCGCCGCAGCGGGGTGGACAAGGTGCTCGAGAGCATCGACCTCGCCGTGGATCTGGGCTTCCCTCGCGTCAAGGTCAACGTCGTGCTGATGCGCGGCTTCAATGAGGATGAGCTGCTCGACTTCTGCGAACTGACCAAGGATAAGCCGATCACGGTGCGCTTCATCGAGTTCATGCCTTTCGATGCGCACCAGATCTGGGAGAATGGCCAGCACTTTGCCAGCGCAGCGGACCTCTGCGGTCAGATCGAGCGGCATTACGCGCCGATGGGGCTGGAGCCGGCGCAGGGCACCCGCACCGAGCACCATATCTATCAGGTGCCCGGCTACGCCGGTAAGTTTGGAGTCATTCCTGCATTCACGCGCAGCCTCTGCGGTAACTGTTCCCGCATCCGTGTGACCGCTGATGGCAGCATCATGAACTGCCTCTACTCGGAGCAGCCCTATCTCCTGCGCGATCTGCTGCGTCGCGGTTGCACCGACGACGATGTGGTCGCCCTGTTCCGCAAGGCGTTCGATGAAAAGCACAAGGATGGTTTCGAAGCCAAGAGAGCTGCCAGCGTGGCCGCGAAAATCAACGTCTCGGACATCGCCCGGGCGCGCGCGAGCATGACGCAGATCGGCGGTTGAGGCAAAGCGATAAAGGCAATAAGGGCCATGGGAAGTGGCCCTGCGTTCCGACATACGAGAGGCAAATCGGATGAGCTACAACGAACTGACCCATTTCAACGCCAGCGGCGAGGCCTACATGGTCGACGTCGGCGCCAAGGATTCGACCACCCGTGAAGGCGTCGCCGAGGGACGAATCTATATGGAGGCTGCGACCCTGAAGAAGATCATGGAGGGTTCGCACAAGAAGGGAGATGTGCTTGGCATCGCCCGTGTGGCGGGCATCATGGGCGCCAAGAAGACCCCCGACCTCGTGCCGCTGTGCCATCCGATCATGATCACCTCGGTCGATATCGAGCTGGTGCCGGAGCCGGAAAAGAATGCGGTCTATTGCAAGGCGACGGTTCGCTGCAACGGCCAGACCGGCGTGGAGATGGAAACACTGACGGCGGTGCAGGTCGCGCTGCTCACCATTTACGACATGTGCAAGGCGGTGGACCGCGGCATGGTCATCTCCGAGGTCGGCTTGCTGGAGAAATCGGGCGGCAAGTCGGGACACTGGCGCAGATCGGCAACGGCCTGACGCGCACTCATCGGGACATCGAGCAGGGGTTTGGCTATGGATATCAAGGTACGCTTTTTCGCGAGTCTGAGGGATCGCATGGGACGCTCCGAACAGCAGGTGAGCGTCGACAAGGAACGGCTGACGGTCGCCGACCTGTGGCGGGAGATCTCCAAGGATCCTATTCCCGACACCATCCTGGTCGCGGTGAACATGGAGTACACCGATTCCAGTCATGAACTGAAGCCCGGCGACGAGGTGGCGTTCTTCCCGCCGGTGACGGGAGGTTGAGATGAAAGTCTTCATTACGAAGGATGTGCTGGATCCGTATCAGGAAGTCGTGAAGTACGAGCGCGAGGCGCTGCCTCCGGGCAAGCACGGTGGTGTGGTCAGCTTCGTCGGCACCATGCGCGACTTCAATGATGGCCAGAACGTCAAGGCGATGAACCTGGACTACTATCCCGGCATGACCGAGCGGCACATCGAGCGCGTCTGCCAGGAAGCGATGGACAACTGGGATGTCATGGATTGCCTGGTGGTGCATCGTGTCGGCGAGATGGTCCCCACTGACCCGATCGTGCTGGTCGCGGTATGGTCGGCGCATCGCAAGGATTCCTTCGATGCATGCCGCTACATCATCAACTACCTCAAGGAAAGCGCGCCGTTCTGGAAGTGCGAACTTACCCGTGAGGGCAAGAAGCACTGGGTCGAGAAGAACTCGGAGGATCCGGGTGTGGCCAAGCGGGTTGCGCTGAAAACCGCATGACGATCCGGGTTTGCCGGTCAGTACGAAAAAGCGCCCTTTATGGGCGCTTTTTTTTCGTCCGGTGTTGCCGATACCAGGAAATGCCTGCGCCCAGGAGCAAGAAAGAATTGAGCGCGGGTATGCCAACCCTCCGCTGCCGATTGTGGTGTCGGTCAGCGGATATGTGGTAATATACAAACCGAATATTGATGACCCGATCCGCGGGGATTCTTCCAGCTTCCGGTCCTTCATCATGCGCACCCCGACATCCGTTGCATTCTTCCTTGCGTTGCTGTGTGCTGTCAGTGTCGTCCACGCCCACAAGGTGAACATGTTCGCCAATGTCGAGGGCAACCGGGTCGTGGTCGAAGGGTATTTCGCCGACGGCAAGAAGGCCAAGGAGGCCACCATCCAGGTATTCGCGCCCGATGGCACCAAACTGGTCCAGGGCAAGGCGGACGCCGAAGGGATCTTCACCTTCGATGTCCCGCAGATCACCGATCTCCGGATTTCACTGTACGCGGGAATGGGGCATCGGACCGAATATACGATCCCCGCTGCGGATCTGCAGAGTGCCGGAACGGCTTCGGACAGTGGTGCGGGGGAAGCAGCCGCGTCTTCGCCGGCTGCCGCCAGCGCTGCGGTGAATCAGGCGGAGCTCCGGGCGATCGTTCAGCAGGCCGTGGGCGAGTCTCTGACACCGGTCATGCGCGGCATTTCGGAGCTGAAGGAGCAGAAGAGCTTCAGCGACATCGTCGGGGGGATCGGCTTCATCGTCGGACTGCTCGGTATCTTTTTCTACCTGAAAGCTCGCAAGGAAAGCAGCAACCCCGCCGGAGCTGGGCCGGGTACTTCAGGCTGAGCGACACCGACCGATAAGCTCTAACCAGGGCAACGGGTTACTTCGCACCATGCATATTTCCGAGGGCATTCTTCAGGGACCCGTGCTCGCTGCCGGTTTTGCCGGTACCGCACTGATTGCCGCCGCGACCATGCGCAAGCTGGACATGGAGGAGATCCCGAAGATTTCGGTGATCACTTCGGTCTTCTTCGTCGCTTCGCTGATCAAGGTGCCGATCGGTCCCACCAGCGTTCATCTCATCCTCAATGGCCTGGTGGCTGTGGTGCTGGGGTGGCGAGCGTTCCCCGCAATCATGCTCGGTATCATCCTGCAGGCCATCATATTCGGCCATGGCGGGGTGACGGTGATCGGCGTCAACTCGGTAATGCTGGGGGGCGGCGCGCTGGTGGCGTACATGGTATGGCAGCTGCGCCATCGGTTCACGTTTGCCCGGCGCAACTTCGTCTTTGGTGCCATAGCCGGGGCCACGGCCACCATCAGTTCCGGTTTGGTGCTGGCATTGGCGCTGCTTACCACCGGCGAGGCATTTGCCGGAGTGGCGGTTGCCGTGCTGCTGGCTCACTTTCCAATCATGTTGATCGAAGGGGCCGTGGTTGGCGCCGCCGCGGAGTTCCTCGGTCGCGTCAAACCGGAAATGCTTGCTGGGCGCAATGCGCCGTCGGTCTGACGGCCAGAGATCGAAATGGCACTCGACATCGATCGTTTTGCCCATGTCGCTTCCCCGCTGCAGCGCTGGGATCCCCGGTTCAAGATCGCGACGCTCCTGTTCCTCATCGTATGCGTTGCGCTGCTTAAGACGCTGCCAGTGGCGCTGTTCGCTCTGGGTATTGCCGCCATCATCCTGTTTTCGGCGGCATTGCCGATGCATTTCGTCTCGCATGGGCTGGCATTCATCGTGGTATTTCTGCTGCCGTTTTTCGTCGTCATGCCAGTTACCTATCCGGGCGAGGCGGCGTTCACGATCATCGGCCTGCCCTTTGCCTGGGAGGGACTCCGCATCGCCTCGCTGATTTTCATCAAGGCGCTGTCCGTGGTGCTGATCAGCTTCGCCATTTTCGGTTCCAGCCGCTTCGATGTGTCGATGCTGGCCTTGCAGCACCTCAAATGCCCGCCTCTGGTCGTGCAGATGCTGCTGTTTACCTACCGCTATACCTTCGTATTTCTCGACGAGATGCGGCGGATGTATACCTCGATGCGATCGCGCGGCTTCGTTGCCCAGGCCGATCGCAAGACGCTGCGCGTGTTCGGACATTTTGTGGGAACCCTGCTCGTCCACAGCTTCGAGCGCACCGAGCGGGTATACAAGGCAATGCTGTCCAAGGGATATCAGGGTCAGCTGCATTCGATGGTGACTTTCCGCGCCATCCCCGGCGATTACGTGAAGGCAGCGATCGCGCTGACGGTCGCGCTGGGGCTGCTGCTCACCGATGCCGCCGGACCGTTCGCGGTCGCCGAGCGAGGCTGGTTCTGACTGATCGCGACATGAGCATGCTCCGACAAACTGCCGTAAGCGGGAGAACGCAATGTCCCGGCGAGTAATCATCGAAGTCGACAATGTCCACTTCAACTATCCTGACGGTCATCAGGTGCTGAAGGGGCTGAGTTGCCGCATTCACGAAGGCGAGAAAGTGGCTCTCATCGGGCCCAATGGGGCGGGCAAGTCCACGTTCATGAGCCACTTGAACGGGGTGCAGCTGCCGGTTTCCGGGCGCGTGGTTATCGACGGCGTAGAGGTTCGCAAGGAGACCCTGAAGCAGGTTCGCCGCAAGGTCGGAATCGTGTTCCAGGACCCCGATGACCAGCTGTTCTGCCCCACCGTGTTCGACGACGTGGCCTTCGGCCCGCTGAATCTCGGCCTGCCGCGCGAGCAGATCGAATCCCGGGTGCGCGAGGCGCTGGAGGTGGTCGGCCTGCAGGGCTTCGAGGAACGTTCTTCTTTCCACCTTTCGTTCGGCGAGCGCAAGCGGCTGGCCCTGGCGACGGTCCTGTCCTACCAGCCGGAGATCCTGGTGTTCGACGAGCCATCGACCAATATGGATCCGCTCAACCGGCGCAATCTCATCAACTGGCTCCGCGATACCGATCGCACCATCCTGCTGTGCACCCACGATCTGGACATCGCGCTCGAGGTCTGCGATCGCTGCCTGCTGCTGGTCGATGGTCGCATCGAAGCCGATGGCGCCGCCGGCGACATTCTTTACGATCGCGAGCTGCTCGAGGCCAACAAGCTCGAGCTGCCCCTCGCCCTGATGACCCATGAACTGCTGCATGACATCCTGTCAGCCCAGGACATGGAGGAAGGCGAGCGCGTCATCATCCGCAATTTTCTGCATGCGCATCGCCATGCCCATGGACCGGAAAACGGCCATCATTTCCACATCCATTCGCACGACGTCGATCACGATCATCTGCACGAAGAAGTGGACGACCAGCATTTCAAGGAAGTCCGCGTGCAGCGCGAGAAACCGAAGCGCGACTAGACCGGGAGGCGAACGGAGCGGTGATCAGGTGCCGGCGCGCCTCAGCCGCAGGCTGTTTCCTACCACGAACAGGCTGGATATGCTCATCGCGCCGGCCGCCAGCATCGGATTGAGCAACAGGCCGGTCAGCGGGAACAGCGCTCCGGCAGCCACTGGAATCAGCGCCACGTTGTAGGCGTAGGCCCAGAAGAAGTTGGTCCGAATGGTGCTGAGCGTTTTTCGGGCGAGGGTGAAGGCCGCAAGCAGGGCCATCGGATCGCCGCGCATCAGGATGACATCGCCGGATTCAATGGCGATATCGGTGCCTGTTCCCATGGCAATGCCGGTGTCAGCGATGGCGAGCGCCGGTGCGTCATTGATGCCATCGCCGACGAAAGCAACCCGTTTTCCCGCTGCGCGCAGCCGGCTGATCTCATCCGCTTTCTGCTGCGGTAGGACCTCTGCCATTACCATGTCGATACCGATCGCAGCAGCTACTGCCGCTGCCGTGCGACGGTTGTCACCGCTCAGCATGCCGACCTGCATGCCGAGCTCCTTCAGTCGCGCGACGGTCTCGGCGCTGCCGGGCTTGATCTGGTCAGCTACCGAAAACAGGCCTTCATATTCGACATCGATAGCGACGTAAAGGGTGCTCGCTCCGTTGGCGCCCCATTGTTCGGCCTGCTCCAGCGCTTCCACCGGCAGGGAGACGCCGGCTTCATTCAGGTAGCGTGACGAGCCGATCAGTACCTCGTGGCCGTCGACGAGCGCGCTGAGCCCCATGCCGGGCACTGCGCGAAAGTCCTCCGCGCTGCCAATTGCGATGCCCCGGTCAGTCGCCGCTCGCATCACCGCCCGCGCGATCGGATGTTCGCTGTGTGCCTCGGCTCCAGCGACCATCGCGAGGAAGGTCTGCTCGTCTCGGCGGCGGGTGCGCAGGCCCACCAGCTCCGGCCGGCCTTCGGTCAGCGTGCCTGTTTTATCGAACACGATGGTATCGCAGCGCGCCAGCGTTTCCAGCGCCGTGCCGCGGCGGAACAGCACGCCGAGCTCGGCAGCCCGGCCGCTGGCCACCATGATGGCGGTAGGGGTGGCCAGTCCCATGGCGCAGGGACAGGCGATCAGAAGCACGCTGACGGTCGCGATGAAGGCATAGTTCAGGGCGGGATCCGGACCCCGCGCCATCCATACGGCGAAGGTGAGCAGGGCAAGAGCGAGCACCGTCGGAACGAAGATGCCAGCGATCCGGTCGGCGATCTGCTGGATCGCCGGCTTGGCCGCCTGCGCTTCCTCTACCATCCGGATGATCTGTGCCAGGGTGGTGCCGGCGCCGACACGCGTGGCCCGGCAATGCAGGACGCCAGTATCGTTCACCGTGCCGCCGATGACTTCCGCGCCCTCGCGCTTGGCTACCGGCAGCGGTTCTCCGGTAATCATCGATTCATCGACGTAGCTGGTGCCGCGGATGACCTCTCCGTCGACCGGAATCCGCTCTCCGGGCCGCACGATGAGCTCATCGCCGATCCGGACCTCATCGATGGCGATGTCCTGCTCCCGTCCGTCGCGGATCACCCGGGCGGTGCGGCTCTGCAGGCCGAGCAGACGCTGAATGGCGGCGGATGCGCGGCCGCGGGCGCGGGCTTCGAGATGACGGCCGAGCAGGATGAGCGTCACGATCACCGCTGCCGCTTCAAAGTAGAGGTTGCGGGTTCCCTCCGGGAAGATGCCTGGCAAGGCCAAGACCAGCGTCGAATACAGCCAGGCGGCGGATGCGCCGATCATCACCAGCGCGTTCATGCCTGCATTCAGGTGACGCAGCTCGGACCATCCATGTACCAGAAAACGGCGTCCGGCAATGAACAGCACCGGTGTGGCAAGGATGAACTCCGCCATGCGCCAGAATATGGGGGGCGCTGCCTGGTGCATGGCATCCATCAAGGCGGGAACGGCCATCGGAGCCATCGCCAGCACCACCAGCGGGGCGGTCAGCGCGACCGCAAGACCCAGATCTCGCCGCAGGCTCTGCACGGTCGAGCGGTCGGTCGCGGGTTCCGCTTCGGTCCGGGCGATGGGCTCGTAGCCTGCCTCCGTGATGGCGCTGCGCATTTCCGTTTCGCTGATTTCGCCGGGGGTATAGGTGATGCTGGCCCGGTTGGTGGCCAGATTGACGCTTGCGGAGACGACCCCGGGTTGCCGGGTGAGCGCGCGTTCGACGCGGCGCACGCAGGCGGCACAGGTCATGCCGCCGACATCGATGTCGACGCGCGCCGTTGCCTGCTCAGCGGTATTTGAGGATTTCCATGAGCTCATCGATGATCTCGCCGGTGTCTCCGCGGCCGGCCGCCGTGACCACATGATCGTGCAGATGGCTGCGCAGCACGATATTGCCCACCTTCTTCATGGCGCCGTCCACTGCCTTGATCTGCCGGAGCACGTCCACGCAGTAGACCGAATCATCCTCGAGCATGCGCAGGATGCCTTCGACGTGGCCACGGATCGAACGCAGGCGCCGGATCGCCTCGGCGCGTGCCGAGGCATCCAGGCACAGCCGGCCGTCATGGTGCGCGCGGTCGTCCATTATCCGGCCTGGGCGGTGTAACCTTCTTCCTCCACCGCCGCGATCAGGTCAGCCATGCGCGGCTCACCTTCGACCGATGCGATTCCATGTTCGCGATCGACCTCGATCACCCGCGTTACCCCGGGCACGGACGCCAGAACCCGCCGCACCGCTTCTACGCAATGATTGCAGGTCATCCCTTCAATTTTCAGGCGTACTGTCATCATGGTTATCCTCGTTTTTTCCTGTCCCTTCCCTACCCCGGGGGGGGGGTTAAGCATAGCACGGCGGCACAGCCGGGACAGCGGCTCACCCTTTCAGGTATTATGACGCCAGCACAGAAAATCCTCTGAGGCGCCGGCGACGGGGTTTCGTCGCCGGCAGTTTTCCTAACTCAGGCAAGACGAACCAGGGAACACCATGATGGAACGTATAACGATGTCGCTCGACTCGACCCTCGCCGGTTTGTTCGATGCCTTCATCGCGGAAAAGGGCTATACCAACCGTTCGGAAGCGATGCGTGATCTCATCCGGCAGCAGCTCGAGAAGGATCGCCTCGAGAAGTCCGATGACGGTCACTGTGTGGCCACGCTCAGCTATGTGTACAACCATCACGAACTCGAGCTGGCGAGCAGGATTACCCGCGTGCACCATGATCATCACGAGCTCAACCTGTCGAGCATGCACGTGCATCTGGACCACGACAACTGCCTGGAAATCGCGCTCATGCGCGGCCCGGTGAGCAAGGTGCGGCGGTTCGCCAATGCGGTGATGGCGGAGCGGGGTGTGCGGCATGGCAAGCTCAATATGGTGCCGGTCGATGTGAGTGAGGTTGCCCATTCGCACGATGGCCCCTCGCATACTCACAGCCGCCCCCTCACCTGAGGCCTTTCGGGCGCTACAATGAGAGAGAAGGAACGGGCAACCGGCGTAATTTTCGTGCGCCACGGCAGAGCGGATTTTCCGCACGATCGCCTTTACTGTGACGATCGCGAGGATCCGGCGCTTACTTCCGAAGGGGTGGAGCAGGCAGCTCACGCAGCGGAACTGCTCCGCGGCCAACCGGTGGCTGCGGTCTACGCCAGTCCGATGCAGCGCACGCGCAGCACCGCCGCACCGATCGTTGAAGCGACCGGTGCTTCCCTGCATCTGCATCCGGGATTGCGCGAGCGGCCCTTCGGGATATGGGACGGACTCTACTTCGACGATATCGCCAGGGACTATCCGGAAGAATTTCAGGCCTGGAAGCGGGATCCGGTCCACTACGTGCCTGAGGGCGGGGAGCCGATAAGCGCCCACCTGGAGCGGGTCACCGGAGCGGTGCGCGAGGTCATCGCCGAACATCCCGGTCAGCTGGTGGTGGTGGTGGCGCATGTCGGGCCGATAAGAATGTGTCTGGCCGATGCGCTGTCGATGCCGCTGGATGCCTACCGGCGCCTCACTGTCGACTACGGCTCGCTCAGTCGGATCGACTACGGGCGTAAGCAAAACAACCTGATTTACATGAATCTGTACCTGCGGGAGCGCGGCCGGGGCAGTCATTCCTGAGGCTGTTTTCGGCTCGTTCCGGTGCGTGACATCGTCCTGGCGAGCGGCTAAAATCGGGGCATATGGGTCAATAGGGCAGCCCCGCGCGAAGACGGGATTTTCTACCAGACACCAATCTTATATTGTGGGCGCCGGGGGTACGAATGCCCCATGAAGCCGGCAGCTCCGGGAGAGTGAGCAGATGATCAAAGAGGTACGTTCGCTGAGCGCTGGAACGCTGCTGGCATGCGCAGCGGTGCTTCCGCTGTCCGCTCATGCCGCCAGCCCCATTTTCGACAACTGGAGTGTCTCCAACGGCACGATCGGCGCAGCCGGCGGCGGAGATACGCCGTGCGCGGCGGGATTCACCTGCAGCGTTCTGTCGAGCGGTGACGGCTTCATTCAGGTGCAGTGGATCGACAGCATCAATGGGGCGACCTATATCCAGACCATTGTCACCGACACCAATGCGAACGGGGACCCGGACGATCTCGCCTATGTAGACGAGAGCTTCGTACAGCTCGGAGCGAGCAACGGCATCCTTGCCCAGCAGCGGCACGCGACCACGGATGCCGAGGGAACCTTCACCAACAGCAGCGAGCTCGCCATCGGATGGGCAAATCCCACTCCGGACGGCAACAATCCGACGATGACCATATCCCAAGCCTTCGTTTCGCCGGGCGGTGCGGCGACGGGCGATGAGTTCAGTAATACCTTCGTCATGGAGCTCATCGACGGTTCAGGTGGGCCGGATCGCTCCATCACGGTCGATCAGCGTGTCGGCCTCGGCGACGGGATTACCGCCTCCACGGATGTGCAGCGTTTCGTCCTCGAAGGGCGTCAGGGTGCATTCACCAGCGCCGGCAGCATCGATCTAGGGCCCTCCTTCGGGGGAGCGACCACCGGCCCGGATCCGGCAGCGGTGACCTGGGCGGCGGGAGACGACGTCATGGTGCGCTGGCTGGGCCAGCGGCTGGATCTGGGCAGTGAAGGTCTGTCGCAGTTCGGTTTTCAGGGAATCGTCAATAACACGACGGACACTGAGGCAACCACGTTTTCCACCAGCAGCACCGGCATAGAGCCGGACGGTGCTGGCTACGAGCCTCCTTTCGACTGGCACGCGACTTTCGGACCGACGGCTCCCACGCCGGCCCTGCCTGTGCCTTGATGCGGGCAGGGATTCACGGGCTTCGGTCGCTGCTGGCCGAAGCCTGATTTGATCACGGGGATCAGGCCATAAAGGATTTCGGCATCGCAGCCGGAGGCAGGAGAGGGCGCCGCCGGGGGGCGTTGCGGCTGGCATCCTTCGCCATCGGTGTCCTGGCGATCTGGGCAGGCAGCTCCGCTTCAGCCGCTGAAGCGCCGCTTCCATCCCTGAGCGGCGATGAGCTGATGCGCCAGTGCGGTGTCAAGTATCAGGGCGCTGACCAGCAAGGTATCTTTACCGTCACGCTCATGGATCGTGACGGCCGCAGCAAGCGCAGCGAATACCTCCGTTTCTGGAAGGACTACCGTGGCGAGGACGGCGTCGCGGACAAGATGCTGCTGTTCACCACCTTCCCTCCCGATGCGCGCGGCTCCTCATTCATGCGCGTCGCCTATACCCCCGAGAGCGGACGCCCCGTCGATCAGTGGATCTATCTGCCACTGCTCAAGAAAATCCGACGGGTCACGATCCGGGATCCCGGAGACAGCTTCCTCAACTCCAACCTCACCTATTTCGATGTGAGTCCGCGCGCCCTGGAGGCGGACGAGCATCGCTACCGGGGAACCACCGTCGCCGACGGACAGACTGTCCATGTGGTCGAAAGCGTGCCGCGGGAGAGCCGTCCCCTGTACAGCAAGCGGGTCTTCTGGTTCCTGTATCCGGGAAACTGGGAGGGCTGTGTGCCAGTTCGGATCGATTACTACGACGGTAACGGCCAGCTGCTGAAGGATCAGTTCATCGCCTGGCAGCAGGTGGATGGAGCCTGGATGTGGAAGACCTCCATGGTACGGAATCATCAATCCGGAACGGCATCCTCATTCGAGCTGCGTGACATGCGCGTCAATGTCGGACTGGAAGATGGGCTCTTCAGCGCCCGTTCACTGGAGCGCGGTCCCGACATCATCCAGCGCTATCAGTCCGAGCGCTGATCTACGCATTCCCCGCGTCCCTCATCTGTACAATCTGTACAACATTCGTTTGTCATGTTATACGTTGACAAACATTGCTGCACAGTGGAGGCAAAGATGCAGGATTTCGCCAAGCGCATGCGGGAGCAGGCCAGATCGGTGGGTGAAAAGGCGCGCAGGGAAGCAATGAAGCGCAAGGAAGATTACCTGGGAGCCCGGGTCTCGCGCGAGTTGCGTGCCAAGGTCATCGCCCGGGCCGATGAGCTCGGTATCCCCGTATCGATTCTGATCCGCAACGTGCTGGAGCAGGCGTTCATGAATGAGGCGCCGCGCAGCTCATCCGGGCAGGTCGCGGACGCAGGGCGGAAGTCGGCTGATGCCTTCTCCAGCGTGCTTGCCTGGGAGCGGATCGTGCTCAATCGCGACATGACCTGTGTGTCCTGCGGGAATGGTATGGCGGCGGGCGCGGTTGCTACCTTGGGAATCGCTGCACCGGGAGAGGATCATGTTATCCTGTGCGCGAAATGCAAGGAGCCCGTCTGATACGTTCCGCGGCGATTCGACCGCTTTCATTTTCTGCCCTTGCACTGACGGCCATTGCCCCCGCTTTCCTGACTCCGGCCATCGCTGCCGATGGTCGCGCGACGATTCCTTCCGATAGTCCGGACTTCTCTGCCGAGATAGCGGCGGCAGAGAAGTCGCGCTTTTCCTGGCTCGAAGGGCTGGATATCGGCGGCTACCTCAAGAACGAGACCGCGTTCCGTTTCAGCGAACCGCGTTCCATCACCAAGATTCGCAACATCATCAACGTGGACGGAACCTGGGGGTTCACGCCAGGGATGCGGCTCGGGTTCTCCGCCTGGGCTTATCACGATCTCGCCTACGAACTGTTCGACTACCGGACGATCAGCGCGCGCTTCGCGCGTGATTCCGATCAGCCTCTGGTATTCATCGACAACCTCGCCGAGGAAAAGGATTCGCCGGTAATGGCGGTCCGTGAGCTGTATCTCGATATGTACTTTGATCGCTTCGATCTGCGCGTCGGCAGGCAGTTCGTCGTCTGGGGCGTGCTTGAAGGCGTTCGCATTACCGACGAGATCAATCCGATGGATTTCCGCGAGCTGATCCTCCCGGATCTGCTCGATTACCGGATCCCCTTATGGACCGTCAAGCTCGACTGGTACACTGACAATGGCAGCGATCTGCAGTTCCTGTGGATACCGGATCTGCGCTTTCATGAACCGGCGCCGCCAGGTTCGGAGTGGGAGCTGCTGCAGCGCATCACCGATCCTGACGGCAATGAGGTGACACGCTATCCGGGCCGCAATTTCCGCAATTCGGAGATCGGGCTGCGGTATTCGACGCGTCTGCTGGAAACGGATGTGTCCTTCAGCTGGTTTTATACCTGGGACGACTTCCCGGTACTGTTCCGCTCGGCGATGATCGAAACGGCGCTCGAACCGACGTTCTTTCCCGCCTATACCCGGATCAACATCTACGGAGCCACGGCGGTGCGACCGCTTGGTGAAGGGGTGCTGAAACTCGAGGCGGCCTATGTGCCCGACAAGTACTTCGGACTGCGCAATGACAGCGACATCGATGGCGACGGTTTCCTCGACAGCCAGGGCGTGCTGCAGCGGCGTCATGTCCGCTGGGGCATCGGGTACGAGTTCCAGCGCTGGGGTATCGATTTCGCGCCGGCGATAACGCAGTGGGTAATCCTCGGGCATGACGAGCGCATGATTCAGGACCGGCTGGATACTTCCCTCACCCTGTTCCTGCGCAAGCCGATGCCGCAGCAATCGATGGTGCTCCAGCTCTTGGCCATTGCTCTGATCAACATGGAAGAGCTTTACCTCAAGCCCAAGCTCATCATGAATGTAACCGATCATTTTCAGATCGCTGCCGGCTTCGATCTGTTCTTCGGCGAGGCCTCGCAGCTGGGTATCGGTGGCGGAACCTCGCCGATCACGGGGGGCAATACGATCGAGCAGAGCGCACAGTTTTTCGGCAATTTCAGCGGCAATGATCGCGTCTTTGCGGAATTCCGCTATACCTTCTGAGGATCCCGGTAATGACAGCCGATCACCCGCGACGGGGTGAAGAACAACGGGGAGCCCGCCGTGGTGTGGCGGTGGGATGCTCTGTATTTCTGCTGATGTCCGCCGCCGGGGGCACGGTCAGCGCGGATGATCGGCTCTGGAGCGTATCACCGGTACTCGGCGTGCACAGTCCGCGGCTCACCGCTCTCAACAAGGGAGAGTTCAGGGCGCCGCTGCCGGGGCGCGGTCGACTGATCTTCGATCAGGCCGATGCCGGTCAGGACTTCGATTTCGTGGTCGACAATCCGCTGCCGGAGATGAGGAGCGGGACCGAAGGCGGGCTCGAGATCGGCCTCAGGCTCGACGAGCGGAACACTCTGTTTTTCGGCGCCAGTGTCTGGGAGGGCGGTTCGACATCTTCGGTTCGTACCGAGATGCCCTTCCAGGGAGTGATGACGCCGGTCGGATACGAGCGCTCCGGGCGGATCTCGTATTTTCAGTACTTCCTCGGCTGGCAGCGGACCCTGCTGTCGGAAGCCAAGAAGTTCCGGCTGCACGGCCGCCTGGCCCTGCACGAGATCTTCGATATCGATTACAAGGAAGATCTCGTCTTTGGATTCGATACCGGTACCGAGACCTTCAAGCGCATCATCGTCATGGAGTCGCAGGCTACAGGGTTGCTCATGGCTCAGCTCGGGCTTGGCGGCGAGTACTTTTTCCTCGACTGGTTGTCGATAGGCGCTGATCTCGGTTACACGCTCAGCCTGCGCCGATTCGAACTCGGCAATGCCAGCCTGAGCACCGACATTCAGGCCGAGGACAATCTGAATTTCCGGACGCCAGCGCAGCTCAATGCCGAGCAGCGCCTGACGTACCTTGCGGAGGTGCGTTCGTACAGTGACGTGACCTACCGTCCGATGGAGCTCGGCTTCGACGGCTGGCGCATGGCCATTCGCGTGAACATGTACTTCTGAGATGGCGCAACTGCACCGCATCCTGTTGATGACCGCGGCATCGCTCCTGGTGGCGACGCCGGCATTCTCGCCCTGGGCTGCCGCGGATGATCGGACGATCATGCTCGAGCAGGCGATCGATGCGAATCGCGAGGATGCGAACCTTCGCCTCCGGCTTGCCGAAGCATACTCTGCTGCCGGCAGGACAGATGATGCGATTGCCCAGTATCGCATCGCGATTGATATCGCCGGCGAGGATAGTGCCGTCGGCCGGGAGGCCAGCCGCAGCATGCGGTATCTGATCGCCACGCGTCATGCGGAACGGCAGGAGCTGGATCAGGCTCTGGAGATCTTCACCCAGCTGGCGCGCGAATATCCCGACAATGCCTTGATCATCTACAGCGTGGGCGTGGCGCAGATGCTCCGGGGTGAATCGGACGAGGCGCTGGCGGCATTCGAGCGGGTGATCGGGATCGACCCCGACTACATCAACGCCTACATCAATCTGGCCAGTGTCCATGAGATGCGGGGGGAGTTCGGGCGCGCTGTCGAACGCCTGGCACAGGCGGTGGAACTTGCCCCCGAGAGCGCGGCGGGCAGACGGGCGCAGGTGCGTCTGCTGGTGATCGAGGCACGTCTGCTCAGGGAGCAGGGTAATCTGCACGAAGCGCTGGCAACCTACCAGCGGGCGCTGGACCTCGAGCCGAATGATCGGGATGCCCTCATCGGGGTTGCGGCCGTGTATCGTGTCATGGCGGATGTCGAGGCCGAACTCGGAACATATCGCCGTATCGTCGAAGCCTATCCCGACGACGCAGCTTCGCGTCTCCGGCTGGCGGAACTGGCGCTCGAGCAGGGCAGTCTGCACGATGCCTATGAGCAGGTAGAAGCGGTTGCTCTCCTGCGTCCCGGGGAGGCGCTCGCCGCCCGTCTGCAGAGCATCCTGCGGCGCCTCGGCTCTACCGAGGCCGGCAGGAAGGTCGCTGAAGAGCGGCTGCGGGCCCGTATAGAGCGTCAGCAGGAACGTGTGCGCGATACGCCGGACGATCCCGAAGCATGGCGCGAGCTGGGTCTCCTGCACCTGCAGCATGGGGATGAGGCGGCCGCCGCGGAGTCGTTCGAGGAGATCAGAAGAATCGATCCGGACGACTGGCGCATTCGCTTTGCCCTGGCCTCCATATACGACAATCTGGGCCGTTTCGCCGAGGCGACCGCCGAGTATGGCGCCGTGCTCGAACTGGACGCTGACGCGCCGACCCGCGAGCGCGCGCTTGGCAATCTGCAGCTGGTGGTGGCCAAGCAGATGTACGTCGAAGGGCGATTCCGCGAAGCTGGTCAGCAGTTCGAGGAGATACTCGCTGCCGACCCCGACAATGAGCTGGCGCACTTCTATCTCGGTTTGATCTACGCGCAGGAAGAGCAGATCCTGCGTGCCGTCGATGCCTACCAGGAAGTGATCCGCATCGTCCCGACTCATGTTGGCGCGCGGCTCAATCTGGCGGCGAGCTACGAGCGGCTGAATCGCGAAGAGGACGCGATTTCGGAATATGCCAAGATCCTCCAGGCCAACCCCCCGCCCCACGTTGCCGAGATGGCGCGGCGCGCGATGGATAGCGCGCGTCGCCGGATGCGTGGTCTGTCAGTCAATGCCAGCTATCTCATGGCATGGGACGACAACATCAATCTCGGCGATCAGCGCCGGGTCGAGGACCTTCGTTCCGATCTGTCGCTGAACCTGGCCTACCAGTACAAGACGGAAGGCGGGATCCGCTGGCGTCTGCTGTTCGCGCCGACCTACTCGACTTACCACCGGGGACAGTTCGACTATCTTCACACAACAGCAACCCTGTCGGCCGGTCTGACACGAGGCCGCTTCAATCTGCTCGGCGGATTTACTCACCGCAGCAGCGAAGGCTTACTGACCGAGAGCCGCGTCGGCCGTATGAACACCCTGTTCGCCGAAGGGTTCACCCGCATGACACTGCCGTCAGTGCTGCACCCGTTCCGGGGCGACTGGATGCCGAGCAGCATTACAGCGACGCTTTCCTTGAGTGATTACGACGGTGAGAGCAGTCCGTTTTTCAGCGCGCGCACTGCGGCTGCCGGGCTTGCTGTCGCCCAAGCGCTGACCCCTGCCAGTCAGCTGCGCATGGGGTACCAGTATGTGATCAACGATAACAAACTGCCGATCGGCAACGACTATGCCTATACCATGCACAGTCTGTCGTTGGGGATGGATTACCGTACTGCGTGGGGCGCGTTCAACGCCAATTACGGCCTGAGCCTGCTCGACTACATCAATCCGGATTCATTTTCTCAGTTCACCAGACACCGGCGTAACACGCGTCACAGTCTGGCTACCGGTGTGCGCTGGCGTTTCCGCGAGAACGTCGGCTTGTTCGCCACGGCTTCCTACACGCTCAACAGCTCCAATCTGCCGGTAGGATTCATTCTCGGCGCCGAGGACATCATCGAAGGTCTGCAGAGTTCTTCGCTGAGTGATTACCGTCGACTGATGGTGACCACGGGGCTGACCCTCAACTTCTAGCGGTCTCCTCCCCGGATTCCCATGCGGGCGGGAGCGCACTAAGGCCGGCAGGGCATGCGTGCATGCGCCGGCTCATGCTTCGAGCTGGCGCGCGCAGATATTGCGGTGCTTCAGTCTCTCAGAGCGTTGAATGCCGTTACGGCCCAGGCGAGCGTGACGCCCGCGAACACCAGCATCACCGCCAGTCCCTTGAAATAGAGTCCGAAGTCGGGAGGACCCACCAGCACCGCGCGGACCGATTCCACCGCGTAAGTGATGGGGTTGATCAGGGATACGTACTCGATCCAGGTCGGCATGAACTGCTTTGGCACCAGCGCCGAAGAGAAGAACATCAGCGGCAGGGTCATGAGATTGCCGATCATCACCAGCGGTTCCTCGCGCTGCAGCGTGATGGCGAAGCCGTTGGAAATAGCGGCGAACCCGACACCAAGCAGGAATACGACCAGCATGCCGAGGGCGAGGTAGGCGATGTTCTTGGTAATGCTGGAATCCATGATCAGCCAGGCGACCACCAGGATGACCAGCGCCTGGGCGAGCACCTGTACCGCGGAGTGGAGTACGCGGCTGAGGACGATCGCCACGCGCGATACCGGCGATACCAGCATCCGGTCAACCGTGCCTGCGGAAATTTCCCGCAGCAGACTCACGCCAGACCACGAGGAGCCGAACAGCACCGTCATGATGAGAATGCCGGGCACCATGAAGTCCATGTAGTTCTCGGCCTGCACGAAGCGACCGAAGAGTTGCCCGAATATCAGCAGCCAGATCAGCGGCTGGATGAGCGTGAAGAGACTCCACAGCGGCATCCGCAGCGTGATGATCATGTACTTATTGAACAGATGCAGGGTATCCGCAATCATGATTATTCTGTTTCCCGTTCGATCGTGTGGCGCAGGCGGTGGTCAGGATCGCTCGTTCTTGCGGCTCCAGTCGCCGCGCGGCTTGCCTTCTTCGTCCACCCACTCGTTGCCTTTCCAGTCGGGCGCATTCCCCCAGTCGCCGACCTGGTGACCTTCGGCGTCTACCCAGCGATTGCCTTGCCATTCGCTGCGGCCTTCACCGCTTTGCGCGCTGGCAGAGTCCGAAGAATCGGCCGGGGAAGGGGCCGCAGGGGCGGAATCGGCAGATGTGTTCCAGTCGCTGCGCGGCTTGCCGTCTTCGTCCACCCAATCATTGCCCTTCCAGTCGGGCGCGTTGCCCCAGTCGCCGATCTGGTGACCTTGTTTGTCTACCCAGCGATTACCCTGCCATTCCGGCTGCTGATCGCCGGAGGCGCTAGCTCCGCCGCTCGCTGCTACGGATGCGGACGGTTCGTCCGGCTTGCGCGGTTTACCGTGTTCGTCGACCCACTGATTGCCCTTCCATGCGCCAGCGGCCTGTGCATCGCGCGGCCGGCCTTCGGCGTCGACCCATTCGTTGCCCTGCCAGGCAGTCCCGGCGTCCTCGTTCATCTCTGGCGATGATGCGGGTGCGCTGGCAGATGATTGCGCCGAATCGCCCGGGGTGCCGGCTGGTGCGCGAGGGTTGCCGTCTTTATCCACCCACTCATTGCCCTGCCATTCGCCTTCGCCGTCCTCGGACTCCACATAGCCCCATTTCGCGGCCATCTTCTTCCAGTCGCCGCGGCCGCCGCCCTTGCCTGCCCACTGCGTCCACCATTGCTCGCCTTCTTCTTCCTTGGTTTCCTGCATGCTGGCACCGGTGTACTTGAGGAAGACGTCATCAAGCGTGGGGCGGGCGTAGGACAGGCTCTTGACGTGAACATTGGCCGGGCCGGCGAGTTCAATGATCTGCGGGATGCTGGCAGCGCCGTTGTCCACGTACAGATGGAGGTTGTTTCCTTCCCATACCGCGTCACGCGACAGACCCGTCTGCTGCAGTCGCTCGGCGTAGGCGCGCTCGGCGGTGCCTGCCGTCTCGAAGGTGAGCACGACCGAATCACCGTGGATGCCGTTCTTCAGCTCGTCCGGCGTGCCGATGATGCGGATCTTGCCGGCATTGATGATGGCTACGCGATGAGCGAGCTTGTCGGCTTCTTCCAGGTAATGCGTGGTCAGCAGAATGGTGAGGCCGAAATTGCGGTTGAGTTCCTCGATGTGGCGCCACAGGATCTTGCGGCTGCGGATGTCCAGCCCGAGCGTTGGCTCATCCAGATACAGGATGCGGGGGCGATGAATCAGCGCGCTGGCGATGTCGAGCTTGCGCGCCATGCCTCCCGAGTAGGAGGCCACGGTCTTGTCGAGGCTCTGCTCGAGTTCGAAATACTTGGCGAGTTCCTCGATGCGGGCGCGGATGTCGGCCTTCTTCATCCGATACATCTGGCCCTGCAGGGTCATGTTCTCGCGCCCGGTGAGGAAATAGTCCACACCGGTTTTCTGCGCCACTACGCCGATGGTGCGCCGGACCCCCTCGGGATCGGTGTCGACGTCGATCCCGCCGACGAGGGCGCGTCCGGAATCAAAGCCGCTGAGGGTGGACAGGACGCGGATCGTGGTCGACTTGCCGGCCCCGTTGGGTCCCAGCAGCGCCATGATCTCGCCGTTTTTGACTTCCAGGTCCAGACCATCCACCGCGCGCAGATCCGGCGGATAGATTTTGGTCAGGCCGTTGACTTGAATAGCGAACTTTTCAGGCATTGGCGATCTCGCCCCCCGTGGAGATGGGCCCTTTTGCAGCCGGTGGAAGGATTCAGGCATCGTGTCGAACCCCGGGCAACGTTCGTATTTGCTTTCGTTGCCGCCTTGGCCGGGGGTACAATCGTCCGTGGGTCCCGCAGCCTTGCGGGCAAGTCCGGCCGGGATGCCTGATTGTAACTTAATATCGTTTTCTCCGGCAGTAACTTTATGAAATCCCGTCATTGCTGCTGATCGGCCGGATGGCCGCTTTCCGATGAAAATCCTCGGCATCGAAACCTCCTGCGATGAAACGTCCGTGGCTGTCTATGAAGCCGGCCGGGGCGTAGTCGCCCATCGCATTTACAGCCAGATCGAGCTGCATGCCGAGTATGGAGGCGTGGTGCCCGAACTCGCCTCCCGTGACCATGTGCGCAAGCTGCTGCCGTTGCTGGCTGGAGTCGTGAGGGAGGCTGGGCTGGAGTGCGGCGACGGCGGGTGCGCGGTGGGCCGTGGACTCGACGGTGTGGCTTATACCGCGGGTCCGGGCCTGGCGGGCGCGCTGCTGGTGGGGGCCGCTCTGGGGCGCTCGCTGGCCTGGGCATGGGGTCTGCCGGCGGTTCCAGTTCATCACATGGAAGCGCACCTGATGGCCCCTTTGCTGGAAGCGCGACGCCCCTCGTTTCCGTTTCTGGCTCTGCTGGTCTCGGGGGGGCATACCATGCTGGTCGCCGTGGAGCGCCCGGGGGATTATCGGGTGCTCGGTGAGACTCTCGATGATGCGGTCGGTGAGGCCTTCGACAAGACGGCCAGCCTGCTGGGTCTGCCCTATCCCGGCGGGCCGGCGCTGGAGAGGCTCGCCGCCCAGGGCCGCAGCGGGCGGTTCGAGTTTCCGCGGCCGATGGTGGACCGCCCAGGGCTGGAGTTCAGTTTCAGTGGCCTGAAGACACACGCAGCCACCTGCATCCGGGCACATGTGGCCAATGACTCCATGACGGATCGGGCGGACGTGGCACTCGCTTTCCAGGATGCAGTGACTGATACCCTGGCCATCAAATGCCGCCGGGCCTTGCGGCAGACTGGCCTGACGCGGTTGGTGATCGCAGGCGGTGTGGGCGCGAACCGCGCTTTGCGTGAGCGCCTGCAGGCGATGGCCGATGGGGAAAGGGCAGAACTCTACTATCCGCGCCTGGAGTACTGCACGGATAACGGGGCGATGATAGCGCTGACCGGGTGTCTGCGTTTTGCCGCCGGTTCGCGTGCAGGTCCAGGGTTCGATGTGCGGGCCCGCTGGCCGTTGGCGGAGCTGGAACCCATCACTTTCGATATTGGCGGTCTGCTGCCGGCCTGAGCGCGGCGGCCGTGTTCACTTCTTCTGTCCGATCCGTGGCTCGGCACCGCGCAGCAGATTGCGCAGGTTGCTGCGGTGGCGCCAGAGGAGGACGACGCTCATCAGCACCGTTGCGTACGCGTAGACGGGCTGATCCTGCATTGCCCAGATCACCAGGGGAGCGCACAGCGCGGCGCTGATGGCGCCCAGCGATGAGATCCGGGATGCTGCTGCGACGCCGATCCAGATCGCAGCGAGTACAGCCGCTGGCAGCCATGCCCAGCCCGACAGAACGCCGAAAGCCGTGGCGACGCCCTTGCCGCCGCGAAAGCGGAAGAAAACGGGCCAGATATGTCCGGCGAAAGCGAGCAGCCCGACGGCGGCAATGGTGGCCGCCGGCAGTTCCAGCCAGCGCGCGCCCAGAACGGGCAAAAGCCCCTTGAGCATATCCCCGAGGAAAACCGCGGCTGCCGCTTTCTTGCCACCGTAGCGCAGGACGTTGGTGGCGCCAGGATTGCCGGATCCCTGCTCGCGCGGATCGGGCAGGCCCAACAATCGGCAGATCACGATTGCGGAGGAAATGGAGCCCAGCAGGTAGGCAGCGATGGCGAAGCTGATGTCGAGGAGCATTTCTTACTGTGCTAGGATGCGAACGGGGAAGCGGGGACATTCCTGCACATGTGCGTCTGGGCCTGTGCGCTTGGTGCCGGTCGTTCGGTATCATCCGGGCGGAGTTCCCGGTCGTTTGCCTTCCTGTTGGTACTGGCGACAATATAGAGGAAAACGACCGGTCATGCACCGGTTCGCGGATTGAATCATGAGCCGGGATATCGTTTATCTCACCGATCTCAGGATCGACACCATCATCGGCATTTTCGATTGGGAGCGGCGTATCCGCCAGACGGTCAGCCTAGATCTGGAGATGACGACCGACGTGGCGCGCGCCGCCGCCACCGACTCGATCGAGGATGCGCTCGACTACAAGGCGGTTGCCAAGGCGGTAATCGAATTCGTCCGTGAAAGTGAGTTCCAGTTGGTGGAGACCCTGGCCGAAAAGGTCGCCGAACTGGTGCTGTCGCGTTTCGGCATAGAGTCGGTGCGTCTGCGGGTCAACAAGCGCGGCGCGATCCGCGGCGCGCGCGATGTGGGCGTGGTCATCGAACGCAGTCGCGCGCCGTGATGGCACGCGTGTATGTGAGTATCGGCAGCAATATCGATCGCTGCGCCAGCATCCGGGCAGGGGTGCGCTCGTTGCGTTCGCGTTTCCCGAATCTGCAGCTTTCCTCGGTCTATGAATCCCGGGCGGTAGGCTTCTCGGGTGATGATTTCTACAATCTCGCTGCCGTTTTCGACACCGACGCAGGCGTGCACGAAGTGGCCGCCGCGCTGCGCGTCACCGAATCGGAGTGCGGGCGCGTGCGGCAACCTGAGGTAAAGGGATACGTCTCGCGTACGCTCGATGTGGATCTGCTGCTCTATGACGATCTCGTGATGGACGAAAGCACTCTCCATTTGCCCCGGGGTGAAATCCTGGAGCATGCGTTCGTGCTCGCGCCGCTGGCTGAAATTGCGCCGGAGCGGCTGCACCCCTTGATTGGCCGCAGCTACGCCGATCTGTGGGCCGGATTCCGTGGCGATCGGGCCGGCCTCAGGCGCGTGGATTTCGACTGGGATGCCGCCTGACCCCGGTGTCGGGCGGCGCTCAGCTGTGCAGGGAGCGGCCGCCGTCGACAGCTATTATCTGGCCTGTGACGTATGGTGCGTCACAGAGCAGGAACAGAACCGCGCGGGCAATGTCGGCCGGTTCTCCGGGCCGCTTCAGGGCCGTGCGGGCGAGGATGCTTGCTCGCATGTCGTCGTCCAGGCCCCGTTCCGGCCACAGTATCGCGCCCGGGGAAACGCCATTGACCCGGATGCGCGGCCCAAGCTCGCGGGCAAGCGCCCGCGTCATCATCGCCAGTCCCGCTTTCGAGATGCTGTAGATGCTGTGATCGCGCAGCGGACGCTCCGCATGCACGTCGACGATATTCACGATGCTGCCACTGGTCTGCTCCAGTGCCGGCAGGGTCGCCTGAGACAGAAAGAAGGGTCCCTTGAGATTGCTTTCGAGCAGCTCATCCCATTGCTCCGGGGTGGCCGATGGGATCGGGGTCGGATAGAACGCCGAGGCGTTGTTGATCAGCGCATCGAGCCGCCCCCAGGCCGAGGACGCCTGTTGCGCCAGTGCGTGGAGCTGAGCGACATCGCGCAGATCGGCAGCTGCCGCTCGCGCCGAGTCGGGCCGGGTGCGGTTGAGCTGCTCGCAAAGATCCTGGGCCTCGGTGGCCGAGGCGCGGTAATGCAGAACGATATTCCAGCCATGTTCGTGCAGCGAGCGCGCGATGGCGGCGCCGATGCGGCGGGCGGCGCCGGTGACCAGTGCCACCTTGCCGACTGTCTCCTGCTGTGGGCCGGGCATAGTGTGTTCCTCTTTCCTCATGTGCCGGGACAGGGCACCGCTCAGCGACGGGGCCGGGCCGCCGGAATCGCCGCGGCCGTGATCACGGGCATCGATACTAGCACGGAGCGGCGCCAGTGACCGCGCGCCGACCATTCGATCCGCCCGGTCTCCCGGCGCCCGATGACACAGCGCGGGAGCACGGCGAGCGCGTGCTGGCCATGATCCATGGTGAGATCGAAGCGGCGGGCGGATGCATCGATTTTGCCCGCTACATGGATCTGGTATTGCATGCCCCCGGGCTTGGCTATTACAGCGCGGGCAGTACGAAGTTCGGCGCTGCCGGCGATTTCATTACCGCGCCCGAACTGTCGCCGTTGTTCGCGGCCTGTCTGGCGCGGCAGGTCGCCGAGGTGCTCGAGGCCATGGGAGGCGGCGCGGTGATGGAAATCGGTGCCGGCTCCGGCGCTCTGGCAGCAGGCTTGCTTGCCGAGCTCGAGCAGCTCGGCGCGATACCCGAGCGTTACCTGATTCTGGAAACGAGCGCCGAATTGCGTGAGCGTCAGGCAAAGTCCTTGTGCCTGGCGATTCCAGCCCTGGCTGGGCGAGTCGAGTGGATCGATCGCCTCCCCGATGGCGGTTTCCGTGGTGTCATGCTGGCCAACGAGCTGCTCGATGCGATGCCGGTTCATCGGCTGCAGCGGGATGGCCAGGGGACCTTGCTCGAAGCCTGCGTGCGGCGGGATGGGGCTGGATTGGACTGGGGTTTGCGCGAGCCCGTCGATGCGCGTCTGATCGAGCGTGTCGATGCGATCGTTTCCGGACTCGATCCGGTCGAGTTCGAACCCGGATACTGTTTCGAGATCAATCTCGCAATGGAGGGCTGGCTGGCGAGCGCCGCGGCAGCGCTCGAGCAGGGGGTGCTCCTGCTCGTCGATTATGGCTATCCGCGTCGCGAGTACTACCATCCGGAGCGGCGTACCGGTACTCTGATGTGCCATTATCGCCACCGTGCCCATGACGATCCGCTGACCCTGCCCGGGTTGCAAGATATCACCGCGCACATCGACTTCACGGCGCTTGCCGAAGCCGGATGGCAATGCGGACTGGAACTGTGCGGCTACACCACGCAGGCGTGGTTTCTGTTCGGCTGCGGACTTCAGGAGCTGGCGACGCAGAGGATGTCTTCGGCATCCACGCTGGATGCGGCGAAGATCGCCCAGCAGGTGCAGCGCCTCGTATTGCCGGGGGAAATGGGGGAAAAATTCAAGGTCATCGCCTGGCGGCGCGGAGTCGCGATCGCACCGTCCGGTTTTGCTTTGCGCGACGAACGATACCGGTTGTAGCAGGAGGAATCACATGGCGGCCATAGACGCCCGCATCGAGAGCATCATCGAACAGGTCATCCATCGCAACAGCGGTGAGCCCGAGTTTCATCAGGCGGTCAGAGAGGTCGCTTCGACTCTCGGCCCGGTGCTGCGCAAGCATCCCGAGTATGCCGATCACCGCATCATCGAGCGGATCTGCGAACCGGAGCGCCAGATCATTTTCCGGGTGCCGTGGGAGGATGACAAAGGTGTGGTGCAGATCAATCGCGGTTTCCGTGTCGGTTTCAACAGCACGCTTGGCCCGTACAAGGGGGGGCTGCGTTTCCATCCGTCGGTCAATCTCGGCATCATCAAGTTTCTCGGTTTCGAGCAGATCTTCAAGAATGCTCTGACCGGCATGCCGATTGGCGGCGCCAAGGGCGGTGCCGATTTCGATCCCAAGGGCAAGTCTGACGCCGAGGTAATGCGTTTCTGCCAGAGCTTCATGACAGCGCTTTATCCGTATCTGGGCGAGTTCGTCGATGTTCCGGCTGGTGACATCGGCGTGGGGGCAAGGGAAATCGGTTATCTGTTCGGCCAGTACAAGCGCATTACCGGGCGCTACGAATCCGGTGTGCTGACCGGAAAGAAGCCGGAGTGGGGAGGAGCGCTGGTGCGTCGCGAATCCACCGGCTACGGCACCGTGTATTTTGCCGAAGAAATGCTCAAGGCGCGTGGCCAGGGCATCGAAGGCCGCAGCTGCGTGGTATCCGGCTCGGGTAATGTGGCGATCTACGCGATCCAGAAGCTGCAGCAGCTCGGCGCCAGGGTCGTTGCCTGCTCCGATTCGAATGGCGTTATCCATCACCCCGCAGGCATTGATCTGGCGACCCTGCGTGAAATCAAGGAGGTCCGCCGCGCCCGCATTCGCGAATATGCCGAAATCCATCGCGATGCGAAGTACATCGAAGGCGGCAATGTGTGGACCATTCCCTGTGAGCTGGCATTTCCCTGCGCGACTCAGAACGAGCTCGACGAGGATGATGCCCGCAGCCTCATTGCCAACGGCTGCATCGCGGTCGCCGAAGGCGCGAACATGCCGAGCACGGCTGCGGCGGTGCATCTGTTCCTCGAGAACGGTGTGGCTTTCGCGCCGGGGAAAGCCGCCAATGCGGGCGGCGTGGCTACATCGGCGCTGGAAATGCAACAGAATGCCAGCCGGGATGCCTGGTCATTCGAGCACACCGAGCAGCGTCTGCATGAGATCATGTGCAAGATTCACGCTGACTGTTACGCTGCCGCTGAGGAGTATGGCAGCCCCGGCAACTATGTGGTCGGCGCGAACGTGCTCGGTTTCCGACGGGTTGCCGACGCAATGATCGCTTTCGGAGTCATCTGAGGCCGGCATTACGCAGCAGCGGCAGGCGCTCTGCGACGAAGTCG
This sequence comes from uncultured Chromatiales bacterium, assembly GCA_964581365.1. Taxonomy (GTDB): domain Bacteria; phylum Pseudomonadota; class Gammaproteobacteria; order SZUA-140; family SZUA-140; genus JAITWN01. The sequence continues at coordinate 122,185 of CAZOOF010000001.1, read as the reverse complement.
ACGAAACTCCTGACCGCCGGAACCAGCCCGCGCCGCGATGCATAGACGATATGCAGCGCGGCGCTGGGCAGGGTCCAACCGCTTAGCACCCTTTCCAGTTTTCCGCTGGCCACTTCCGGAGCGCAGATGTCTTCAGGCATCGCGACGATACCCTGTCCGGCGAGCGCTGCCTGCTTGAGAATCAGCCAATCATCCGAATCGAGCGTCGGCTGGAATGGCAGTTCGACTTCTTCCCCTTCCGGCCCGGTAAGCCGCCAGGAGTAGACCTGTTCGTGACGGCTCTTGGCGAGCGCGCGAAAGCGGGTGAGCTCGGGCACGGATCGGGGGCGGCCCGCGGCGTCGAGCAGGGCCGGCGCCGCTACCATCAGATGGCGGCTTTCACCGAGCGCCCGGGCAACCAGGGTGGAATCTCCCAGCGGTAGCGCCCGAAACCGGATCGCCACATCGAAACCTTCGTCGATCAGATCGACCAGGCGGTCGGTGGCGGCCACGGTCACCTGCACTTCCGGATAGGTCCGCATGAACTCGACCACGATAGGGGCGAGAGTCGACTGCGCCATCAGCGCGGGACAGGTGACGCGCACGCGGCCGCGCGGCGTGGCCTGAACCTGTTCCACGACCTCGGCGGCGGCCTCCGCTTCGCTGACCATTGCCCGGCAATGCTCGTAGTAGCGGGCACCGATCGGAGTCAGTTTCAGTTTGCGTGTGGAGCGATGCAGCAGGCGGACTCCCAGGCGTTCTTCCAGTCCGGCGATGCGGCGGCTGACCCGGGAGGTGGTGAGATTGGCTACGCGGCCGGCAGCAGTGAAGCTGCCTTGTTCCACCACCAGTGTGAACAAGTAGAGATCATTGAGATCGGGACGCGGGGATTTGCGGCGCCGGCGAGTATCATTGTTGCTCATTACAAAACAGTGTTTTTTGTTTTTGTGGTCTATTCAGGTACTGGTCGAAAAAATAACATCAATCATTAGCAATTGCCAGGCCAAAAATCTTTCGACCAGATACCGGAGAACATCATGAGACTTTTGCACATCGATTCCAGTGTAACGGGTGAAAATTCCGTTTCCCGCCTGCTTACTCGCGACGTGGTAGCTGAGTGGGAGAAACGGGAGCCTGAGATAGAACTGACTTACCGCGATCTGGCCGCGCGACCGCCGTCGCATCTTTCCGGCGCTACTGTCATGGCCCGGCAGCTGCCGGTCCAGGAGCTCGATGCGGAGCAACGCAAGGAGCGCGCGCTCGATGAAGAACTGGTGAGTGAATTTCTGGCCGCCGATGTCATCGTCATCGGAGCGCCCATGTACAACTTCTCCGTTCCTTCCCAGCTGAAGGCATGGATCGACCGTATTCTCATCGCTGGTCGCACTTTCCGCTATGGCCCCAATGGACCCGAGGGGCTGGCGGGTCCGGACAAGCGGGTGATCGTGGTATCGACTCGTGGCGGTATCTACTCTTCAGCGCCGGCCTCGGCTCTGGACCACCAGGAAGCGTACCTGCGGGCGGCTTTCGGTTTCGTCGGCATCACCGATGTCACCATCATCCGGGCGGAAGGTGTGAATATGGGGCCCGAGGCGCGTATGCAGGCAGTGGCTTCGGCGCGGCAGGAGCTGCGTGCGCTGGCGCGGGACGCAGCCTGACATCAGCCCTGGCATCCAGCGCCGGAACGTCCGGAAGGAGGATTGGGATGAAGAAGGTGGAATTCGTGCAGACACAGGAGCGCGGACACTGGGTCGGCGATGGATTTCCGGTCCGCAGCGTCTTTTCCTATCACGAGCAGGCTGCCGCGTTTTCGCCGTTCCTGCTGCTCGATTACGCCGGTCCGATGCACTTTGAGCCGGTTTCGGGCTCAGCGCGGCGCGGCGTGGGCGAACATCCGCACCGCGGATTCGAGACAGTCACCATCGTTTACTCGGGCGAGGTGGAGCATCGCGACTCTACCGGAGCCGGTGGCATCATCGGTCCGGGAGATGTGCAGTGGATGACGGCCGGCGGCGGCATCGTGCACGAAGAGTTTCACGGACCGATATTTTCCCGCAGCGGCGGACTGTTCGAGGTCGTCCAGCTGTGGGTGAATCTGCCGGCGCGCCACAAGATGGCCGACCCGGCATACCAGCCCATTCTCGATGCTGAGATCCCCCGGGTCGAATCCGGGGAGGTCACGGTGCGGGTGATCGCTGGCAAGTACGGCGATGTGAGCGGTCCGGCACATACCTTCACGCCCATGAACCTATGGGATGTGCGGCTCGCGAGTGGTTCGCGGGCGGACTTTACGCTGCCCGCCGGACATACGAGCGCTGTGTTCGTGCTGCGGGGGCAGATCAAGCTGGACTCGACCGTCGTCGGCCCGGCTACCGTTGCCGTCCTGTCGCGCGAGGGAGGGCGTGTCGTCCTGGATGCGCTGGAAGATACGGTGCTGCTGGTTCTCCACGGTGAGCCGATCGAGGAGCCAGTGGTTGGTTATGGACCGTTCGTCATGAATACCGAAGCGGAAATCCGTCAGGCGATGACCGACTACCGCAACGGCCACATGGGCAGGATCCTGCGCTCCGCGCGCGAAGCCGAGACGGTCTCTGACGTTCACTAGGCGAGCGCCAGTCCTGGGGCGGCTCAGGCTGCAGTCTGGGCCGTGCCGTCGCTGCTGGTCTTGATCAACATGACGGCGCCTTTCTCCAGCGGAATCCGGGTCAGTCGGTAACCAGAAAACTCAGCCTGCCAGCGTTCCACCACTCGCCGTTCTCCAGGGCGATCGGCGTCATCGAGAAACACCGTCGCCCCCGCAGCCAGCAGCGGATGGAGTTGCGGTAGTGCGGGATATCGCGCCATGTCACCTCGCCGCGACGGCGGGCCGTCGATGACCAGCATGTCGACTTTATCCGCAAGGCGAAGTCCATCCAGGGAATACCAGAGTTGGGCGTCGGGTCCGGCCGGAACCAGCGGCGCATGAATCACGGTCGCCCAAGCGTCGAGCCCGTGTTTCACGAGGTGCTGGCGGGTCTGTTGCGCGAAGTGTTCATCGTGTTCCAGGCTGTAGACATGCCCCGCCCCGTTCAATTCGCAGCAGCGCGCGAGCACTATGGTGGTGGAGCCCGAACTGCATTCGAGCACCGTGCCTGGTTTGTGCGTCAGCGCGTGCTGGGCCAGCGTCAGCAGAAGATCGGGTGAGGCAGCCCAGCCGCGCAGCGGTGGCAGTGGTTGCCGTGGCTGGATGAGCCGCATCAGGCCGTCATAGGCCTGGATCTGTTCGAAGAGCCTGGCGTTGTCTTTCACTGTCGCCAGCTGAAAAGTCGCCAGGTGCATCGCTCGGGTCTTGTGGAAGAGAAGAATCTGTCCACCTAAAAGGACCAAGAGTACTGCGCCGGTCAGCCAGTCCATCGCCACCCCCTTCCCTCGCGCTGTCCGGAGCGTCGCCGGAAGAGCAAGTGATCAGAAATTTATACTCTTCATATCACGGATATGGGCTCATGGAAAGTGGCGGGTTTGACTCTGCCTTGAACGATGTCACAAGCCGACGGACTCTCCCGCGGCCTGCAGATCCGCGTGATACGAGGAA
>CAZOOF010000001.1:38617-118535 GCA_964581365.1 uncultured Chromatiales bacterium | reverse complement strand
ATGTCACAAGCCGACGGACTCTCCCGCGGCCTGCAGATCCGCGTGATACGAGGAACGTACCATGGGGCCGCTGGCCACGTTGCGGAATCCCAGTGCCTCGGCGGTGACGGCGAGGGCGCGGAACTCGTCCGGAGTCACGTAACGGTCGACCGGCAAATGGTGACGGCTCGGTTGCAGATACTGGCCGAGCGTGAGCATGTCGCAATCGTGGGAACGAAGATCGCGCATCACCTGTTCGATTTCCTCGATGGACTCGCCGAGCCCCAGCATCAGGCCTGATTTCGTCGGCACGTCCGGGCACATGCTCTTGAATTGCCGGAGCAGTTGCAGCGACCATTCATAATCCGCTCCCGGTCGAGCCTTGCGGTACAGACGCGGCACGGTTTCCAGGTTGTGATTGAACACATCTGGCGGCGCCTGCTTCATCAGCGCGAGCGCCACATCCATGCGTCCGCGGAAGTCGGGCACCAGCACCTCGATGCGTGTCAGCGGACTCAGCCTGCGCACGGCCTCGATGCATTCGACGAAATGCGAAGCGCCGCCATCGCGCAGGTCGTCGCGGTCCACCGAAGTGATGACCACGTACTTGAGGCCCATGTCCGCGATCACCCGCCCGAGATTCTCCGGTTCCTGGGGGTCGAGCGGGGCTGGTTTGCCGTGGGCGACGTCGCAGAATGGGCAGCGCCGCGTGCAGATGTCGCCCATGATCATGAAGGTCGCGGTGCCGTGGCCGAAGCATTCCCCGAGGTTGGGACAGGATGCTTCCTCGCACACGGTATGCAGCCGGTGCTCACGCAGAATTCCCTTCAGCCGGGTGACATTGGGGCTGGCCGGCGTACGGGCACGAATCCATGGCGGCTTGCGTGCCGGATTGACGGTCGGTTCGACCTTGACAGGGATGCGCGCCACCTTTTCCGCACCGCGCAGCTTTTCCGGAGAGCTCATTCAGGTATCCAGTCCATCTCTGTGGAGTAGCTCATTGTACCCCAGTCGCGAGGCGAGCTCGGTGATGAGCTGCGCTGCGGTTTGTGGCAGCAGGTCCTCTGCCCGTCCGCTCCGCTCGGCCGGCAGCAGATCGAGCAGCTGGGTAACCGCCAGGCCGCTGTAACCGCAGGGATTGATACGGGCGAAGGGCTCCAGATCCATGGCGATGTTGAGGCTGAGGCCGTGATAGCTGCAGCCGCGCCGGACACGCAGGCCGAGCGCTCCGATCTTGCGGTCCTCGACATATACTCCCGGCGCTCCGGGCCTGCGGGTCGCAAGGACGCCGTAGCGGGCAAGGGTGAGGATCATCGCTTCCTCGATCTCGTGCACCAGCGTGCGCACCCCGATGCCGCGGCGCTGCAGATCGACGAGCACATAGATGATGAGCTGTCCCGGGCCATGATAGGTGACCTGGCCGCCGCGGTCGGTTCGTACCACCGGAATTGCGCCGGGAGCGAGCAGATGAGCTTCGTCGCCCGCGCGCCCGAGCGTGTAGACCGGCGGGTGCTGCAGGACCCACAACTCGTCGGGAGCATCGGCGGTGCGGCGTTCGCTGTATTCGCGCATCACAGTGACCAGCGGATCATACTCGCGCAGGCCGAGCTGGCGGACGATCAGCGCTGCTCCGGCCACGTCCGGCAGTCCTTCGAGGGAGGTGGTGATGATTTGCTCATTCCGGCCCTGGATCCGCGAATCACGTATGGCCCGGTCAGAGCGCCATGATGACGTGCTCGGAGGCGGTCAGCGCCTGGTAGATGGTATCGAGCTGGGCCTTGCTCTGCGCATTGATGACGACCGTCACCGAGTGGTAGCGCCCCGCGCTGCTGGCGCGGCTGCGGATCGCGCTTTCGCCGAGATCCGGGACATGGGGACGGATCAACGAAAACACCAGCGCATCCAGGTTGCAGTCCGCCTTCCCGAAGACCTTGATCGGGAACTCGCAGGGGAACTGCAGGAGGGTTTCCTGATCTTCGCTCATTGTCCGACGGTACCTGCCCGATAGGCGCGTTTGTAATCCTGATAGAGCGCGATCATGCGGGTCCACAACGGTCCGGGTTTTCCGCTGCCGACCGGATTGCCGTTGAGCTGAGTCACCGGCAGGATCTCGCGCGTCGAACTGGTCAACCAGACTTCTTCGGCTGCGGTCAGTTCGGCGGGAGCCAGGGATCGTTCCTCGCATGGAATGCCCGCGTCTCGGGCGATTTCCAGCACCAGGTCCCGGGTGATGCCCGGCAGGAGGCGAGGGCCATGCGGGGGCGTGAACATCGTGCCATTCAGAACCGCGAATACATTGCTTGCCGCGCCTTCCGTGACTTCGCCATTGCGGATCAGGATCGCCTCGGCCGCACCATTGTCGATCGCCTGCTGGCGGAGCAGGACATTGGGAAGCAGCGCAATCGTTTTCAGATTGCAGTACTCCCAGCGGATGTCATCGAGAGTGATGGCGGCAACGCCGTTGGCACGAATTTCTGCAGGAACCGGAACCAGGGGCGAGGTCATCGCGAATACGGTGGGTTGCACCCCCTTTGGAAACGCGTGATCGCGCCTGGCGACTCCCCGGGTAACCTGCAGGTAGACCGATTGGTCTTCTTCGCCATTGCGGCTGACCAGTTCGTGCAGAATTTCGCCCCAGTGCTGGTCGTTCCATGGGTGCTTGATGCGCACTCCATCCAGGCTCTGTCCGAGACGGCGCAGATGTTCCTCGAGGCGGAACAGCCGCCGGCCATAGGCGGGGATGACTTCGTAAACGCCATCGCCGAACAGAAAGCCGCGATCCAGTGGCGAGACGCTGGCTTCGGATTCAGGCATGAAGCGGCCGTTCAGGAATACGGTGCGCAAGTGAGGAGGCTCCTAGTGGAAGAACATCAGGACCCGGTCGGTGAGTCGGCGCGTGAATCCGCCCTGCTCCATGCCGCTGATCGCCACGAGGGGGCGTGTCGTCAGTTCCTCGCCGTTGAGCCGAACCTCGAGGCGGCCGAGCTGATCGCCCTGGCTGACAGGGGCGAGGATCGAGGGTACGACTTCCAGCGCGGTTTCGAGCTGGTCGGCACTGTTGCGCGGAATGGTGACGTACAGATCCTGCTCGATACCGAGCTGGAGGTGTTCGGCCGCTCCCTGCCATATGCGTGTGGTGGTGATGGGCTCGGCTGCTGCGTGCACCAGCCGGGTTTCGAAGAAGCGAAATCCGTAGTTGAGCAGCTTCGCCGACTCCTGCAGCCGGGATTCCTCGGATCGGGTACCGAGCACGACGGAAATCAGCCGCATGTCGTCGCGCTGGGCTGAGGTCACGAGACAGTAGCCGGCCGATTCGGTATGGCCGGTTTTGCCGCCATCCACGCTGGGGTCGCGCCACAGCAGGCGGTTGCGGTTGGGCTGCGTTATCCCGTTGTAGGTGTGTTCGCGCAGGGAATAATAAATGTAGTACTCGGGAAACTGGCGGATGATGGCCCGCATCAGCTGCGCCATGTCGGCGGCAGAGGTGTAATGGTCGGAGGCCGGCAGTCCGGTGCTGTTGGCGAAGTGTGAGTCGTTCATGTCGAGCGCGCGGGCGTAATTGTTCATCAGCTCCGCGAACGCATCTTCGCTGCCTGCAATATGTTCGGCCAGGGCGACGGTGGCGTCGTTGCCGGACTGGACGATCACTCCTTTCAGGAGGTCCTCGACGCTGACGCGGGTGTTGACCTCGACGAAGCTGCGCGAGCCCGGGGTGCGCCAGGCCTTTTCGCTCACCAGCACCCGATCCGTCAGCGCGATATTGCCGCGCTGCAACTCGGAAAACACGATGTAAGTGGTCATCAGCTTGGTCAGGCTGGCAGGTTCCATGCGCTCGCGCGCGTTCGTCTCCGCCAGCACATGGCCGCTGTGGAAGTCGACCAGAATATGGGCTCTGGCCTCGATCGAGGGCGGTGCGGGGACCGGGATCGGGGCGTTGATGGAGGCGCGTGCCGGAACCGAGGCGAGAACGAGCAGGCCGGCGCAAAGCGCCGTGAACATGGCGGGCCGGACCCGGAAAAAGGTCGCAAATAGACGTGTCACGCCGGGAGTCTCCTGTAAGCCGATTCGTACCTTGCGCGGGATCGGGCGGTGCCGCGCCCGACGGCTCACAGTGTAAAGCTTATCGGGATTCGGGAAAACCGCTGGCGCCTGTTTCGCCGGTGCAAACGGGCGGACTGTGCTGCTTCAGTCAACGACCAGGTGGGTGTTCACACCCTGGGCGAGCAGTTCGCGGCTGAGGCGATCAGCTTCATCCACGTCTCTGAGCGGACCGATGCGGACCCGGTGCAGCGGACTGCTTGCGTCGGCGGGCAGTATGCGAATGTCGGTGAGGGTGGCGCTGCGGATGCGGGCGCTCAGTCGCTGCGCATTTTCGGCTTGGCTGAAGGCCCCGGCCTGGAGGTACAGCCCGGGCGCGGAGGATGCGGCGGCGGTGGAGGTCGAAGGCGCCTTGCCCCAGGTGTGCGGATCGATGGCGCGAACCTCCACCAGTCCCGTGCCCTGCTCCGCGATGCCGAGCTTGAGCGCGGCAGCGTAGGAAAGGTCGATCAGCCGGTTGTGTTTGAACGGCCCGCGATCGTTGATCTTGACGATGATCCTGCGCCCGTTGGAGAGGTTGGTCACCTCGGCGTATGTCGGCAGCGGTAGTGAGGTATGCGCCGCCGTCATGGCGTACATGTCGAACGGCTCCCCGCTGGAAGTGCGCCGGCCATGGAACTTGGAGCCATACCAGGATGCGATGCCGCGCTCGACATACCCGGCGCTTTCGGTCATGACTTCATAGCGGCGACCGTATACGACGTAGGATTCGGGGTTGCCGTAGCGGCTGCGGGGTTCCACCTGCGGTATGGCGTCCTGCAGCAGCGCGACATCGATGGGCCGGTCCGGCGGCCCATCCTCTGGCTCGGCGACCGGCCGGGAGGGCAGGCCGCCGCAGCCGGCCGCCAAGGCAAGAAGAAAGGCAAGGATTGCCCATCCCCAGCGTGGCATAGGCAGCGAGGGTTCGAATGGAATCAGTCGGTGGCTGACCATGCGGCTGCCTTTCCGTGGCGGAGACCGATCTCGGTGGCGAGCTGGTAGACCGCCATGGCGTAGAGCGAGCTTCGGTTGTAGCGGGTGATGGAATAGAAGTTGTCCAGCCCCAGCCAGTACTCGGGGCCGTCGGCCCCTTCGAGTTCGATCACTGCGGCGGCGGCATCATCGGGCAGAGGCTCCTCCGTGGTGATGCCGAGCGCGGCATAATCGGCCACGCTGGTGTGCGGTTTGATGCCGCGAGCGATCAGTTCGGCCGGAATCTTCGCATCACTCCGGATACGACTCGCAACCGGCTGCCCACGCCGCCAGTGGTGGGCGCTCAGGTAGTTCGCTACGCTGCCGATGGCGTCGGCGACGTTGTCGAGCAGGTCGCGGCGATCATCGCCGTCGAAATCGACGGCGTAATGGCGATAGCTGCTGGGAATGAACTGCGGCTTGCCCATGGCTCCGGCGTATGAGCCGGTGATGGCCAGCGGATCGAGGTTCTCCTCGCGGGCGAGCAGCAGATACTGCTCGAGTTCGCCGCGGAAGAACGAACCGCGCGGCGGATAATCGAAGGCCAGCGTGGTCAGCGCATCGACCACGCGGTGCCGTCCCGTGTTCCGTCCGTACAGAGTCTCCACGCCGATGATCGCGGTGATGATTTCGGCCGGAACCCCGTACCTTTCTTCGGCCTGTCTCAGTATCTCGGCGTTTTCCTCGCGGAATTTCACTCCGCCATCGATGCGCCTGGCATTGATGAATATCGGGCGATACTCGTGCCAGGGCCGCTTTTCGGCAGGGCGTTTCATCGCGTCGATGATGTCCTGGCGGAAACTTGCCTGACCGAACATGGCGGCAAGCTCATCGCTCGTGAACTGATGCCGCGCGGACATGGCGTCGATGAACTCACGCACGTCATCGCGTTGTGAGTATGGCGTGGCCGAGGCGCAGGCACTGGTCGCGCAGGCGAACAGCGTCGCCGCCAGCAGGAATCGCAGCTTGTAGGCCTGGTCGTTCATGGATTGCCGTTCATGGTCAGGATGGCAGCAGCTTGCGATGGGTGTGTATGGACATCACGATTCCGAAACCCGCCATGACCGTCACCATCGCCGTTCCGCCGTAACTCATCAGGGGCAGGGGCTGCCCGACTACCGGGAGCAGCCCGATTACCATGCCGATATTGACGAAAGTATATACGAAAAAGGTCAGGATCAGGCTGCCGCTGACGAGACGCGTGAAAGTGTCATGAGCCTGAGTGGCGATGTACAGCCCGCGGATGATGATGAACAGGTACAGCGCCAACAGCAGAACTGTGCCGATGAGGCCGAATTCCTCGCAGAACACCGCGAATATGAAGTCGGTGCTGCGCTCCGGGAGAAATTCCAGCTGCGACTGGGTTCCGTTGAGCCAGCCCTTGCCGTACAGCCCTCCCGAGCCAATGGCGATCTTCGACTGAATTATGTGGTAGCCGCTTCCCAGCGGGTTGCGTTCGGGATCGAGGAAAGTGAGCACGCGCGTACGCTGGTAGTCGTGCATGTTGTACCACAGCAGCGGAGCGCAGGCGGCGGCGATCAGAATGGCGCCGAAGAAATACCTCCAGCGCATGCCGGCCAGCAGCAGGGCGAACACGCCGGAGCCGGCGATGAGGAGCGAGGTTCCCAGGTCGGGCTGGCGCGCAATCATCAGTACCGGTATCGCGATGATCAGCAGGGCGGCGGCAAGCTGCCTTTTGGTCGGCGGGAGCGGGCGCTCCGACAGGTACCAGGCCACCATGACCGGTACGGCGATCTTCATCATCTCCGAGGGCTGGAAGCTGACAATACCGAGGTCCAGCCAGCGCTGGGCGCCCTTGCCGGATTCGCCGGCGAGCAGAACGGCTGCAAGCAGGATCAGGCCGCCGCCATAGATCCAGGGCGCCCAGTACTCGATGTGATGGGGCGGGATCTGCGCCAGCACGAACATCACCGTGAAGGCGAGAGCGAGCCTGACTCCCTGCCGGTACATCAGATCCATGTCCTGGCCGCCGGCGCTGTACAGGGTTGCCAGGCCGGCCAGAGAAAGCAGCAGGAGCGCGATCAGGAGCGGAATGTCCATGTGCAGTCCGCGAACCAGAAAGCGGGAGCGTCGTCTGTCGCCCCAGCGGGCCGTGCGTCTCGACCACGCAATCATGAGTCGAGCCGTCCCAGATAGTGCTCGATGACCCGGCGGGCCACCGGCGCAGCCGCCCCGGAGCCGCTGCCGCCGTTCTCGATGATCACGGCGATCGCGATACGTGGCGCATCGGCTGGCGCAATGGCGACGAACAGCGCGTGATCGCGCAAGCGTTCAGCGATGTCCTGTTCCACGTAGCGTGCATCCTGGGCGATGCCGAATACCTGCGCGGTGCCGGTCTTGCCGGCGATCTGGACGGAGGCGCCCCGTCCTACCGCGGCTGCGGTTCCGGTCGGACTGTGCATCACCTTGCGCATCGCTTCGATGATGGCGTCCCAGTTGTGTTCATCCACGATGTCCACCGCCTGCCGCGGTACCGATGGCAGTTCCTGCAACCCGGTGGGCATCGGGTGTTCGATGGCGCGCACCAGCCGCGGCGGATGCATCTGGCCGCGCGCGCCCAGTATCGCTGTCGCGTGGGCGAGCTGCAAGGGCGTCGCGAGCATGTAGCCCTGGCCGATCCCGGTGATGACCGTTTCGCCGCGATACCAGGGCTCCTTGCGCTGGATGCGTTTCCACTCCCGCGATGGCATGAGCCCCGGCCGTTCATCGCGCAGATCGATGCCGCTGAGTCGCCCGAAGCCGAATCGCGACAGGTAGTCATGCATGCGGTCGATGCCCAGAGCGACCGCCAGGTCATAAAAGAAAACATCGCATGACTGGACGATGGCGCTCTCCACGGTCATCGTTCCGTGTCCGTATTCCTTCCAGTCACGGAAGCGATGGCTGTCGCCTTCGAGACTGAACCAGCCGGGACAGAATGAGGAGGTGGAGGCGCTGATGCGCTCGCTCTCGAGGCCGGCGAGCCCGATGAACGGTTTGACGGTGGAGCCCGGGGGATACTGCCCGCGCAGCGCGCGATTGAAAAGCGGCTTGTCGATGGAGTTCTGCAGCTCGTCGAAGGTCCGCTGATCGATGCCGGTGACGAAGAGATTGGGATCGTAGGAAGGCATGCTCGCCAGCACCAGGATGTCACCGTTGGCGGGGTCGATCGCGACCACGGCGCCGCGGCGATCCCCGATGGCTTCCTCGGCGACCCGCTGCAGTTCGGCGTCTATCGTCAGGTAGATCGACTGTCCCGGACGCGGCTCGGTGCGCGACAGCTCGCGCAGCACGCGGCCCAGCGCGTTGGTTTCGATTTGCCGCAGGCCGATGTCGCCGTGCAGCAGGCGTTCGTAGTAGCGCTCCACTCCAGTCTTGCCGATGAAGTCGGTGGCGCTGTAGTTGGAGTCGAGCTGACGCAATTCCTCTTCGTTGATGCGGCCGACGTAGCCTACCGCGTGGACGGCAAGGCGGCCCTGCGGGTAGTAGCGCAGGGCGCGGGCTTCCGTTTCCACGCCCGGAAAGCGGTGGCGCTCGACGGCAAAGCGCGCCATCTCGGCGTCGCTCAGGTTGAAGCGCAGCGGCACACTGCTGAAGGGGCGCTTGCCCCGCAACTGGCGGTAGAAACGGCGCACATCCTCGTCGCTGATGGTGATGATCTCGCGCAGACGGGCGATCGTTTCCTCCAGGTTTCCGGTCTTCTCGGGAATGATCTCGAGGCTGAAGGACGGGACGTTCTGCGCCAGCACGACGCCATTGCGGTCATGGATGAAGCCGCGCATCGGCGGCTCCGGAACCAGATTGATGCGATTGCCATCGGATAGCGTGGCGAAATGGCTGTAATTGAGCACCTGCAGGTAGACCAGCCGTCCGCCGATGCCGCCGATCAGCAGGATGGCGGCGATGATCATCGCCCAGGCGGCCCGCTCGTTGAACAGACGGGATTCCCGAATATGGTCCTTGATGGTGACGCGGATGGGCATTGCCGGATCAGCTGACGCCGTAGCGGCGGCGGATGGCGCGCAGAATCAGGAATACCGCCGGCCACAATGCGGTGCTGCTGATCGCCGGCAGCATCCACAGCCACGGATCAGCGGGGCGACCGCTGATGCCCTGGATCCACATCTGCAGCAGCAGATGGAGAGCGACCAGCACGAATACGCTGAAGGACTGTTGCCACAATGGAAAGACGCGCAGGCGCTGATAGAGCTGCAGGGTGACATAGGCGATGATCGCCATGGTGAGAGCATGCTGGCCCAGCAGGCCGCCGCGCAGCACGTCGAGCAGCAGGCCCATGGTCCAGCCCACTCCAACCCCCACGCGTTCGGGGACAGCCATGCACCAGTAGATGAGAACCAGGACCATCCACTCGGGGCGGATGGCCGCCAGCCAGTCCGGCAAGGGCAGTACTGTCAGGGCCATGGCTGCGAGAAAACTCAGAATGATCGCCATCGCGTTCAGGCTCCTTCGCCTGGCTTCTGCGCGGTGACATCGGCATCACCCTGAGGGTCATCGGTCACGGTGTCGGACTCGGGGCGAACCAGAAGCACGACCCGGGTGCTCTCCATCTGCGCCACCGGCACGGCATAGACGCGGGCGAACGGTGAATCAGGGCCGCGCTCGACTTCGGTCACGCGTCCGACCGGGTAGCCCGGTGGAAAGCGTCCATCCAGTCCTGATGTGACGAGAAGGTCGCCCGCTGCAATATCGGCGTTGCGCGGGAGCAGTGACAGTTCCAGGCGCGACGGATCCCCGATGCCGCGGGCGATCGCGCGCAGTCCATTGCGATTGACTTCGATCGGCACGGCATGGCTGGGGTCGGTGATCAGCATCGCAATGCTGGTCATGGGTGTCACCTGGATGATCTGGCCCATGACGCCGGACGCGTCGACCATCGGTTGGCCTTCGCGCACCTGGTGGCGGCTGCCCTTGTTGAGCACCACCTGCTGCGAGAACGGCGCCATGTCGATGGCAAGGAGTTCGGCGATGAGCACCGGCTGGCCAATGGTTGCCGAAGAATCGAGCAGCCGGCGCAGGCGCGCATTCTCCGCCTCCAGCGATTCCAGCTTGAGCAGTTGCGACTCCAGGAAGAGCTGCCGGGTGCGCAGCTCCCGATTCTCCTCCTCGAGCGCGCGCCGCGTGGCCACGCTGTCGCCCATCCATTCCTTGGTGGCGAAGGGCAGGTTGACGATGAACTGGATGGGATAGACAACCAGTGAAAGTCCGTCGCGTATGGTGTCCATGTGGTGCTGACGATGGTCAATCGTCATCATGGCAACGGAGGCGAGCGCCAGCACCACCACCCGCAGGGTGACGGACGGGCCTCGCAGAAATAGCGGCTTTATCTCACACCTCCGCTGTCGGCCGGCGCGCCGCTATCGCTCGCGTCGCAGCCGACAGACTTCATTCGTGAGCGAAGATGTCGCCGTGGTGGTCGTCCAGGGTCTCGAGCGCGCGTCCGCCGCCGCGGGCGACGCAGGTCAAGGGGTCCTCGGCGACGATCACCGGCAGGCCCGTTTCTTCCGACAGCAGGCGATCGAGATCGCGCAGCAGAGCGCCGCCGCCGGTGAGCACCATGCCGCGCTCGGCGATGTCGGCGCCGAGCTCGGGCGGCGTCTGCTCGAGCGCGGTCTTCACTGCGCTGACGATGCCGGACAGCGGCTCCTGCAAGGCTTCCAGTATCTCGTTGCTGTTGAGCGTGAACGTGCGCGGGACGCCTTCGGCGAGATTGCGCCCGCGCACCTCGATTTCGCGGATTTCATTGCCGGGATAGGCCGAACCGATCTGGTGTTTGATCATCTCGGCGGTGGCCTCGCCGATCAGGCTGCCGTAGTTGCGGCGCACGTAGTTGATGATGGCTTCATCGAAACGGTCGCCACCGATGCGGGCGGAAGCCGAATAGACGATGCCGTTCAGCGACAGCACGGCCACTTCGGTGGTGCCGCCACCGATGTCGAGCACCATCGAGCCACTCGCTTCGCCGACGGGAAGTCCCGCGCCGATCGCCGCAGCCATCGGTTCCTCGATAAGGTAGACTTCCCGCGCTCCGGCCCCGGCGGCGGATTCCTTGATCGCGCGACGCTCGACCTGAGTCGAACCGCAAGGCACGCACACCAGCACTCGCGGGCTGGGTCGGAAGAACCGGTTCTCGTGCACTTTGCGGATGAAATGCTGTAACATCTTTTCCGTGACGGTGAAGTCGGCAATGACACCGTCCTTGAGCGGCCTGATCGCGGTGATGTTGCCCGGCGTGCGGCCGATCATGAGTTTCGCTTCCGCGCCCACGGCAGCGATCGTGCGCTGTCCACCAGATCCGGGTTCCTGGCGAATCGCCACTACGGAAGGCTCGTCGAGCACGATGCCCTGTCCACGGACGTAGATCAGCGTGTTGGCGGTGCCGAGATCGATGGAAAGATCGTTGGAGAAGATGCCGCGCAGCCGTTTGAACATGGGCAGTGTAAATCCTGTTATATAAGGTGTGGTTTCGGGCCGGGAATACTCTATCAGCGGGTTTTGGTGAGGGCAAGAACACTCACCGCACATTCCGGCGCAGCAGAGGTCAGCATGTCCCTGGAAAAGATCGATGTGGAGAGGATCGCGCAGCTCGCGCGCCTCGAGATCGCGCCCGCCGACGTGGCGGCTTATGCGCAAAGCCTTTCTGACATCCTCGCATTCGTTGCCACCATGAGCGAGGTCGACACCGCCGAGGTGGAACCGATGGCGCATCCGCTGGATGTGGCTCAGCGTTTGCGCGAGGATACGGTCACCGAAGAGAACCTCCGCGAGGAGTTCCAGTCGATAGCGCCTCTGGTGGAGGCGGGTTTGTATCTGGTGCCCAAGGTGATCGAATGAGCGCGCGTGACTTCACCCGTTTTCCGTCGCTCCTGGTCCGGGGACTCTGATATGCCGCTGCATCTCCGTTCGATTGCCGAACTGCGTCGTGGCCTGCGTGCCCGTGAGTTTTCCAGCGAAGAACTGACGCAGTGCTTTCTCGACCGCATTGCCAAGCTGGATTCCCGCTTCAATGCCTTCATCACCGTGACCGGGGAGGCCGCGCTCGCGTCCGCGCGGGAGGCCGACCAGCGCCTTGCGGCGGGTACGGCCGGTCCGCTGGAGGGCGTTCCTCTGGCTCACAAGGATATTTTCTGCACCCGCGGCGTGCGTACCAGCTGCGGGTCGCGCATGCTGGACAGCTTCGTATCGCCTTATGATGCGACCGTCGTCGAGCGGCTCGCCAGCGCCGGCGCGGTGATGGTGGGCAAGACGAATATGGATGAGTTTGCCATGGGCTCCTCCAACGAAACCAGCTATTACGGTCCGGTGCGCAACCCCTGGGATACCGATGCCGTGCCGGGAGGATCTTCGGGCGGTTCGGCTGCCGCCGTGGCCGCGCGCATGGCGCCGGCGGCGACTGGCACCGATACCGGGGGCTCCATCCGCCAACCGGCTGCGCTGTGCGGAGTGAGCGGAATCAAGCCGACCTACGGAGCGGTTTCGCGCTATGGGATGATCGCCTTCGCCTCGAGCCTGGACCAGGCCGGGCCGATGGCGCCCAGCGCCGAAGACCTGGCCTGGCTGCTGGCTTCGATGCAGGGTTACGACGAACGCGATTCGACCAGTCTGGCGCGGGCCGTTCCCGATTATCCGGCGCTGCTCGAGCAGGACGTCGCCGGGCTTCGCATCGGCATGCCGCGCGAATATTTCGGCGAAGGGCTGGATGCCGGCGTTGCCAGGGCGGTGGAGGAGGCAGTGCGGGTCTATGAACGGCTCGGCGCCCGCCTCGTCGACATCGAACTGCCGAATTCGAAGCTGGCGGTGCCGACCTACTATGTGGTGGCGCCGGCAGAGGCGTCCTCCAACCTCGCGCGATTCGATGGTGTGCGCTACGGCTATCGCTGTGAATCTCCCCGCGACCTGATGGACATGTATCGTCGCTCTCGTGGCGAAGGCTTCGGGCCGGAGGTCAAGCGCCGCATCATGATCGGCACCTATGTGCTGTCCTCGGGCTATTACGATGCCTATTACCTCAAGGCGCAGAAGCTGCGCCGGCTCATCAGTGCCGACTTCGCCCGCGCTTTTGAACAGGTCGATGTGATCATGGGTCCGACCACGCCCGAGACGGCTTTCCGTCTGGGCGCCAAGCAGGATCCTCTGAGCATGTACCTGAGCGACATCTATACCATCGCGGTCAATCTGGCCGGTCTGCCCGGCATGTCGATTCCCTGCGGCTTTGCCGGACGCTTTCCGGTTGGGCTGCAGCTGGTCGGCGATTATTTCACCGAGGCGCGGCTGCTCGCGCTCGCGCATCGATACCAGCAGGAGACCGACTGGCATCGGCGGATTCCGGAGGGTTGCGCATGAGCGGCGTGAGTCACTGGGAAGTGGTCATCGGGCTGGAGGCTCACGTGCAGCTCCAGACTCGCAGCAAGATCTTTTCCGGCGCATCCACCGCCTATGGGGCCGAGCCGAATACCCAGGCGTGCGCGATCGATCTGGGCTTGCCGGGCGTATTGCCGGTGCTCAATCGCGAAGCCGTGCGCATGGCGGTCAGGTTCGGGCTGGCAGTGGGAGGGCAGGTCGCGCGGCGCTCGGTATTCGCGCGCAAGAACTATTTCTATCCCGATCTTCCCAAGGGATACCAGATCAGCCAGTACGAACACCCGATCGTCATCGGCGGTCGCCTGCAGATTTCGGTGGATGACGAGCGCAAGTGGATCAATCTCACCCGGGCTCATCTGGAAGAGGATGCCGGCAAGTCCTTGCACGAGGATTTTCATGGCTACAGCGGCATCGATCTGAATCGCGCCGGTACGCCGCTGCTCGAGATCGTGTCCGAACCCGATCTGCGCAGCGCCGCCGAGGCGGCGGCCTACATGCGGGCGCTGCATACCCTGGTGCGTTATCTGGACATCTGTGACGGCAATATGCAGGAAGGGTCTTTCCGCTGCGATGCCAATGTGTCGGTGCGCCCACGCGGATCGAGTGTGCTCGGCACCCGCACCGAGTTGAAGAACCTGAACTCGTTCCGCTACATTGAGCGCGCCATTGAGTACGAGGTCGAGCGCCAGATCGAGCTGATCGAGAGCGGCGGCAAGGTGGCGCAGGAAACGCGGCTCTATGATCCCGATCGTCACGAAACCCGCTCCTTGCGCAGCAAGGAAGAGGCTTTCGACTATCGCTACTTCCCGGATCCCGATCTGCTGCCAGTGGTGCTCGACGAAGCCTTCATCAGCGCCGTAGAGGCAGAGATGCCCGAGCTGCCGGATGCCAGGCGCGAACGGTTCACGCAGCAGTACGGTCTGTCCGCCTATGAGGCCGACGTGCTCAGCGCGAGTCGCGAACTGGCCGACTATTTCGAAACGGTTGCCGCAGGTGCGGAGCACCGGCTTGCGGCCACCTGGGTGATGGGCGAACTGCTTGGCGCGCTCAATCGTGATGGCGTGTCGCTGTCGGCGAGCCCGGTTGGCCCGGAAGCGCTTGCCGGTCTGCTGAGACGAATCACTGACCAGACCATCTCGGGCCGGATTGCCAAACAGGTTTTCGAGGCCATGTGGCGTGGCGAAGGCGACGCCGACCATATCATCGAAAGTCAGGGCCTGAGGCAGATCACCGACAGCGGTGAACTGGAGGCGTTGGTAGCCGGTATCGTCGCCGCTCATCCGGAGCAGGCTGCGCAGTACCGCGCCGGCAAGGACAAGGTGTTCGGGTTCTTTGTCGGCCAGGCCATGCGCGCCACCAAGGGCAAGGCCAATCCCGCTCAGCTCAACGAACTCCTGAAGCGGGCCCTGGACGCAGGCTGAGCGGGCGGGGCGTGCGCGGTGCTTTCCTGACCCGCCCGCCCGGCTCAGGCGATCACGAGATCGATTTCCGCCGCGCGTCCATCGCGAATGCGCCAGCCGCGCATTTCCATCACTCCCCGTGTTCCGAGAGCGACGATGAGGTAGGTGGCCTCGGGATAGCCGGCCTCCGCAATGTCGATCGCCGAAGGCACCGCTTCACCCATCGGGTGGGAGTGATAGATGGCGAACAGCGTTTCGCCCGCCTGTTCCATTTCGTATATGGCGCCAATGAGTCCGGCCGGATCCATCACGTAGCGGTCCCGCGGGTCGGGCGCGATGTTGTTCAGGCGCAGGCAGCGTTGAGGCACGCCATCGGCAGCCGCCACCAGGCCGCAGACCTCATGGTCCGGCGTTTCCCGCACGTGATCCAGGATCGCATTGGCGAGCGCGCGCGGCAGCCGCGCCTGCTCGGGATTAGGGCTTGGGTCGTTCAGGCTCATGATTTCTCCTCCGCTCGCTGCGCCAGCGTGACTCGCACATGGCCAGCCAGATCGCGACATTGTGTGATGTTCGCATATCCGCTTTGACGGAGCATGGTTTCGGTCTCCGGACCCTGTTCGAAGCCGTGTTCCAGCGCCAGCCATCCTCCGGCTCGCAAGCGGGTCCAGGCCTGGGCCGCAATGATGCGCAGCGCCTGCATGCCATCGTCCGCCGCCACCAGCGCGAGCGAGGGCTCGAAGCGGACGTCGCCGGCCTGCAGGTGCGGATCATCGACGGCGATATACGGCGGATTGGAAACGATGCAGTCGAAGTGCGCTCCCTCTGCGATATCGTGCATCCAGTCGCCGGAAATGAAGACGGCATTGCCGGCGCCGAGGCGCGCAGCATTGTCCTGCGCCACGGCAAGCGCCGCCGCATCCAGGTCAACGCCCAGAACCTGCCAGGCGGGGCGCTCCAGCGCCAGCGTGATGGCGATGATTCCGCTGCCGGTGCCCAGATCGGCAACGCGGCAGGGCGAGTCACCATCGAGGCGTTCGAGCACGGCTTCGACCAGATGTTCGGTTTCCGGGCGAGGAATCAGTACCGCGGGCGTGATGCGAAATTCCCGGGACCAGAATTCCTTCGTGCCGGTGATGTAGGCGACCGGTTTTCCTTCGAGGCGCTGGGCAAGCAGCTCGTCGAAGTGCCGGGCGGTCGCCTCGTGCAGAGGGTCGCGGCCGCGTGCCAACAGCCATGACCGCGACTTGCCGACGGCATGCGCGAGCAGAATCTCCGCCTCCAGGCGCGCGGCGGCTGTAACCGCTTCCAGCCGGTGAGTCGCCTCGCGCAGCGCCGCGCCAATGGATGCAGGTGTCATCCCGCCAGGGTTGCCAGTTGCTCGGCCTGGTGTTCGCTCGTCAAGGGATCGATGATCTGGTCCAGATCGCCATCCATGATCGCGTCCAGACGATAGAGGGTAAGGTTGATGCGGTGATCGGTGAGGCGACCCTGCGGGAAATTGTAGGTGCGGATGCGTTCCGAGCGGTCGCCGGTACCCACCTGCAGCTTGCGGGTCTGGGCCTGTTCGGCCTGCTGGCGTTCGCGTGCCTGTGCGGTGAGGCGGGCGCGCAACAGAGCCATCGCCTGGGCGCGGTTCTTGTGCTGCGACCGCTCCTGCTGGCATTCGACGACCATGCCGCTCGGGATGTGGGTGATGCGGATGGCCGAGTCGGTCTTGTTCACATGCTGCCCGCCGGCGCCCGAGGCGCGGAAGGTGTCGATCTTCAGATCGGCCGGATTGATCTCGATCTCGCCGACCTCTTCCTGTTCGGGGAGGACCGCGACGGTACAGGTCGACGTGTGGATACGCCCTTGCGCTTCAGTGGCCGGAACGCGCTGCACACGGTGGGTTCCTGATTCGAACTTGAGACGCGAGTACACTCCGCGGCCGGCGATGCGCGAGATGATCTCGCGGTAACCGCCATGTTCTCCCGGGTTGGCGCTCAGCACTTCGATTTCCCAGTTGCGGGCTTCGGCGTAGAGCGAGTACATGCGGAACAGGTCGCCGGCGAATATCGCTGCTTCGTCCCCGCCCGCTCCGGCGCGGATTTCCAGGAAAACGTTGCCGGCATCGCGCGGATCCTGCGGCAGCAGCAGGCGATGCACCTCGTGCTCGAGCTCCTGACTGCGTTCGCGCGCCCGCTCCAGCTCATCCTGCGCCAGCGAGCGCATCTCCGGATCGCTGTCCTGAAGCATTTCCTGCGCGGCGGCGATGTCACCGAGGCTGGCGCGCCAGGCGCGGAAGGCGGCGACCACCGGGCCGACTTGGGCATACTCGCGGGAAAGCTCGCGGAATCGGGCTGGATCGCCGGCTGTTTCGCCAGCGGCAAGCAATGCCTCCAGTTCCTGGAGGCGCTCGCTGAGCCCCTCCAGCCGCCGCTCAATGGAAGGCTGCATGCTCAGTCTTTGCCGGGGACCCGGAGGTTGAACAGTGCCCGGGCCGCCTGCAGCAGTTCCTCCCGTCCCTCGAATCCGGCGCGACGCATGTGCGCCGTGGGTTCGTGGGCGAGCTTGTTGGCCAGTGACCTGGTGACCAGGTTCAGGACTTCCTTTGGATCATGTCCGCGCTGAAGCTGGCGCAGGGCCTTATCCAGCTCTTCCAGGCGCGTCGTCTCGATCGAGTCGCGGTAGGCGCGAATCGTCGATACGGCATCGAGGGAACGCAGCCAGCCCATGAAGCGGGCCGTTTCGGCATCGATGATCTCTTCGGCCTGCAGCGCCGCCTGCTGGCGTGACTTTAGCCCCTCGTCGATGATCTCCTTGAGGTCGTCGACAGTGTAGAGATAAATGTCGTTCAGCGCGCTGACTTCGGGCTCGATATCGCGGGGAACGGCGATGTCGATCATCAGCATGGGACGATGCTTGCGCGCCTTGATCGCGCTTTCCACCGCACCCTTGCCGAGGATGGGCAGTGGACTGGCGGTCGATGAAATGACGATGTCGGCCTGTGCCAGGTAGTGAGGGATTTCAGTCAGAGTGATTGCCGAACCCTTCACCTCGCTGACCAGCGCCTCGGCGCGGGTCAGCGTCCGGTTGGCGATGATCATGCGCCCGATACCGTTCTCGCGCAGATGGCGGGCGGCGAGCTCGATGGTGTCGCCGGCGCCGATCAGCAGCGCCGTGTGGTCGGCCAGCGATGTGAAAATCTGTCTTGCCAGGCTGACCGCCGCGAAAGCGACCGACACCGGGCTGGCTCCGATCGCGGTATCCGTGCGGACCTGTTTGGCGACGGAAAAGGTATGTTCAAACAGCCGGTTGAGGTGCTTTCCGACGGTTCCCGCCTCGACTGCGGTAAAATAGGCATCCTTGATCTGCCCGAGGATCTGGGGCTCGCCGAGGATCAGCGAATCCAGGCCGCTGGCCACGCGCAGCAGGTGACGGACCGCGCGCTGGTCCGGATGCTGGTAAAGATACGGCTCGATGTCCTCGGGGCGCAGCCGGTGATATTCACGGAACCAGTCGACCACCACGCCACCGCTGCTGGCATCGTCCACACAGCAAACCATTTCGGTCCGGTTGCAGGTCGACAGGATGGCCGCCTCACGCACCTGTGTGTGGGAGGTAAGGTCGCGCAGCACTCCCGTCAGCCGATCGGGCGCAAAAGCGACGCGCTCCCTGACAGGCAGGGGGGCGGTCTTATGGTTGAGGCCGACAGCTAGAAGGGCCATGGATGTTGCCGCATACATTCGATTGGACTTGTGCCGTGGACTTGCGACTGGCCGTGCGACGGCCTTGCAATTTTAACTGATTCCACCTGAAAAAGAGGATATTATCTTCTTTCGGGCATGGATAAAGGCCCGCCGGCCTTCCGGATCGAACCAATGCGATATTCACCACTGATTCTGCTTCCGTTCCTGTTCCTTACCGCCTGTGCCAGCCTGCCACCGCAGCCGGAGGAGGCCGCGTCGACCGGGTCGCCAGCAGGCGACGGGCCGGCCGCCATGGTGCAGGCTCCGGAACCCAAGCCAGAGGCGACTGCTCCGGCGGAACCCCCCGCCGAACTGCCGCCGCTCGTCCTTAATGGCGACCTATTATATCAAATCCTCACGGCCGAAATGGCCTTGCAGCGCCATCACTACGATGCCGGCCTGCAGTCCTATCTGCGGCTCGCTGCCGCCACGCGCGATCCAAGGTTCGCCGAGCGGGCAACCAAGACGGCGCTGTTCGTTCATGACGATGACGCTGCGCTGGAAGGCGCCCGCCTGTGGGTGGAGCTGGTGCCGGAGGCCCTGGAGCCGCGACAGATGCTGATCGTGGCGGCCATTCGCAGCGGCCACCTGGAAGAAGCACTGGACCAGATGACGACGCTCACCGCGCAGGGCGAGGCGCTGCCCGAGGACCGGTTCGAGCTGATCGCCGGGCTGCTGAGCCGGGAGCACGATGTGCGGGAAGCGCTGCGGCTGATGGAGCGTTTCGTGGCTTCGCGTCGCGATGATCCCTCGGCGCTGTATGCCTATGCGCACCTGGCCATGCGAGCGGGCGAGTTGGAGAAGGCGCGACAGGCGATCGACGAGGCGCTGGAGCTGCGCCCGGGCTGGCGCGAAGCGATCATGCTGCGCATCCGCGCGCTGTTGCTGGCCGATGGGCCGGATGCCGCCATGGCCTATCTCGCCCAGGCGGTGCAGTCGTACCCATCCGATACTACGTTGCGTCACGCCTACGCCCGTACGCTTGCCGAGACTCAGCGTTATGAAGAAGCGCTCGAGCAGTATCGGGTGCTGGCCAGTCAGCTCGAACCGAATGTCGAGGCGCTGATGGCGATGGCCATGATTCATCTGCAGCTTGGCCAGATCGACGAAGCCGAGACATTGCTGCGGCGGGTCCAGAGTGCGGGCGACAATGAAGCCGATCTGCAGTTTTACCTGGGTTGGATCGCCGAGGAGCGTGGAGAGATCGACCAGGCGATTGCCTATTACGCCGCGCTAGGACCCGATTCACCCAACCAGTTCGAGGGCCGGTTGCGGATCGCCGTGCTGACCGCCGGCAACGGTGATATCAGTGGTGCCCGGCGTCAGTTGCAGACACTGCGGGCCGAGGAACCCGGGCAGCAGCGGCGGCTCTACCAGGTCGAGGCGGAGCTCCTGCAGCAGGCAAGCCTGCACGAGGAGGCGATGTCGGTGCTCAGCGTCGCGCTCGAGCACTTCCGCGGCGATTTCGACCTGCTGTATGCCCGCGCGCTGCTGGCCGAGAAGATGAACCGGCTCGATATCACCGAGCGTGATTTGCGGCAGATTCTGGCCAGCGAGCCGGATCACGTCGATGCTCTCAATGCGCTCGGCTATACCCTCGCGGATCGCACCGACCGCTACCGGGAAGCCTACGACTACATCCTCCGCGCGCTGGAACTGCATCCCGACAACAACGCCATTCTCGACAGCATGGGCTGGGTGCTCTATCGCCTCGGCAATTATGAGGAGTCCATCCGCTATCTGCGCCGTTCACTCGCCATCAAGCAGGACCACGAGGTGGCAGCTCACCTGGGCGAAGTCCTGTGGATGTCGGGGGCGCGCGAGGAAGCCGTTTCGGTATGGCAGCGGGCGCTGGAAAACTTTCCGGATGACGAACTGCT
Organism: uncultured Chromatiales bacterium; assembly: GCA_964581365.1. Classification (GTDB taxonomy): domain Bacteria; phylum Pseudomonadota; class Gammaproteobacteria; order SZUA-140; family SZUA-140; genus JAITWN01. Next base: position 98,120 of record CAZOOF010000001.1, on the reverse strand, counting down.
GCGCGCCACGATGCAGCGCTTTCTGCAGTGAAGTTTTGGCGCGCCTCACTCCCTCTGCTGCTGCTGGTGCTGTGTTCCTGTACCGTGGCTCCGCCACGTCCCGTTCCCGATGCTGATTCTGCGACGCTGCGCGCAGAGCGTGAGGCGCGCGTGCAGGCGATCGGGGAGTGGTCGTTCAACGGCCGGGTCGCTGTCCGTGGTGCCGATGTCGATCCGCGTTCGGTGCGCATGCATTGGGAGGCGAGCGGAGACCGGCACCGGCTGGGGTTCATGTCGCCACTGGGGCAGCGCCTGGCGGAGCTGGAGTTTGATGCGGACGGGGCCACGCTGCGCCTGCCGAAAGAAGAGCCGCGCAGTGCGGGTTCCGCCGAGGCGCTGCTGGACGAGGCGCTCGGCTGGACCCCACCGGTCCGCGGGCTGGTCTATTGGGTGAGGGGGCTGGCGCATCCTGATGAGATCCCGGCGCAGGATGTGGAGGATGAGCGCGGACGGCTGGTTCTGCTGGAACAGGATGGCTGGATGGTCGAATTCGAGCGCTGGGACGAAGCCGCAGGCGTGGAGCTGCCGCGTCGGCTGACGCTCAGCCATCCCCGCCTGCGGGTTCGCCTGCTGGTCGATGGCTGGAGCCTCGGCGCATGAGCGGAGGAGGGCTGCAGGCCTGGCCCGCACCGGCAAAGCTCAATCTCTTTCTGCACATCGTCGGTCGGCGTGAGGACGGTTATCACCTGTTGCAGACCGTTTTCCAGTTCATCGATCTATGCGACACGCTGCATGTCGGTGTGCGCCGGGATGGCCGTATCCTTCGTGCCGGCGGTCTGCCGGGGCTGCGGCCGGAAGCCGACCTGACGGTAAGGGCCGCCCGCCTGTTGCAGGAGCACACCGGGACCCGGCTCGGAGCGGATCTGCATGTCGACAAACGTATTCCCGCCGGAGGCGGTCTGGGTGGAGGGAGTTCCGATGCGGCCACTGTGCTGTGGGCGCTGAACTGTCTCTGGGACCTGCATCTCGATGCAGACGCGCTGGCGGAGCTCGGCTTGCGGCTGGGCGCGGATGTTCCGGTTTTCGTTCGCGGTCATGCCGCCTGGGCCGAAGGGGTTGGCGAGCTGCTGACGCCGCTGGAGCCGGCGATGCCCTGGTACCTGGTGGTGGTGCCGCCAGTGCAGGTCTCCACCGCGGAGATCTTCGCTGATCCCGCATTGACACGAAATTGCCAACCACTCAAAATAGGCGGCTTTCTTTCGGGCGATCATGCGGTTAATGTGTGCGAGCCGGTCGTGAGGCAGCGCCAGCCCGCGGTCGCCGAAGCGCTCGACTGGCTGGGCAGTCATGCGCCGGCGCGCATGAGCGGAACCGGCAGCAGTATTTTCGCGGCGTTTCCGACGCGTGAAGCTGCAGCGGCGGTGCATGCGCGTCTGCCTGCGAAGTGGCCCGGTTTCGTCTGCCAGGGAATGAACCGCTCTCCTTTGCTGGCGCAGGTCGCGGTACACTGTGCGGGCCGGAGACATTCCGGATGATGCGCCGAGAGATCGTTTTTGGGGTGTCGCCAAGCGGTAAGGCACGGGATTTTGATTCCCGCATTCCCAGGTTCGAATCCTGGCACCCCAGTCAGTTGGAAAGTAGCACGTTCAGGTGATTTGATCGCGGCGTCATCAGGCGCCTGGGGGGACATTTGAAGTACGCCGAGTTTCGTGGGCCGGACAGCCGCATGGTCGTCTTCAGCGGCACCGCTCACCCCCAGCTGGCCCGCAGTATCGTATCGCGCCTGAATCTTCCGCTCGGCAAGGCGAATGTCGGCCGTTTCAGCGATGGTGAGGTACAGGTCGAGATCGCCGAGAATGTTCGCGGCAAGGATGTGTTCATCGTCCAGCCGACCGGCAATCCCACCGACAATAACCTGATGGAATTGCTGCTCATGGTGGATGCGGTGCGCCGCGCGTCGGCCGCCCGGATCACTGCGGTGATTCCATACTTCGGCTATTCGCGCCAGGACCGGCGCCCACGCTCGGCGCGGGTGCCGATCAGCGCGCGGGTGGTTGCCGACATGATCACCGGGGTCGGGACCGATCGGGTGCTTACCGTCGATCTGCACTCCGATCAGATCCAGGGATTCTTCGACATCCCGGTGGACAACGTTTATGCCTCTCCGGTATTACTGACCGATATCTGGCGCAGCAAATATCCGCATGTGATCGTCGTGTCGCCGGATGTTGGCGGCGTCGTTCGCGCACGGGCCATGGCCAAGCAGCTGGGCGGCGCCGACCTGGCGATCGTTGACAAGCGCCGGCCGGGACCGAACATCGCCAAGGTGATGAACATCATCGGCGATGTGAAGGGGCGCAGCTGCGTGCTGCTCGATGATATGGTCGATACCGCCGGGACGCTGTGCGAGGCGGCGCGGGTGCTGAAGGAAGAGGGCGCCGCGCGTGTGGTGGCCTACTGCACGCACCCGGTTCTGTCCGGGCCGGCGGTGGAGCGGGTGACGGCGTCGGTTCTCGATGAACTGGTGGTGACCGACACGATACCGCTGCGCGCCGAGGTGCAGTCCTGTCCCAAGATCCGCCAGCTGAGCGTGGCAGACATGCTGGCCGAAACCATGCGGCGCATCAACGCCGAGGAATCGGTCAGCTCGATTTACATGGATTGACCCGCCTCAAGGGTCATGGCAACGGCGGTGCCTGGTCGCGGGTATCGTCGTTTTTCGTCTGAAAACGGGAGATCAAAGTATGGCCACCAATTTCGAACTGCGGGCAGAATCCCGCCAGGACGCAGGGAAAGGAGCGAGCCGCCGCCTGCGCCGGGCAGGCAAAGTGCCCGCGATCCTCTACGGAGGCAGTGAGGCGCCGATGATGCTGGCGCTCGAGCACGATCCAGTGATGCACAGTCTGGAGAACGAAGCCTTCTATTCGCATATTCTGACCGTCAACATCGACGGGAAGAAGGTCAGCGCGGTGCTCAAGGATCTGCAGCGTCATCCGTACAAGCGGGTGCTCCTGCACCTCGATCTGCAGCGCGTGAGTGCCTCCGAGAAGCTGCGCATGAACATCCCGGTGCATGTCGTCGGCGAAGATGTCGCGCCGGGCGTCAAGCAGGCCGGCGGTCTGGTCGAGCATCTGCTGACCGAAGTTGCGGTTTCCTGCCTGCCGAAGGACCTGCCCGAATATCTCGAGATCGATGTCAGCGGGCTCAATGTCAACGAAACGGTGCATCTTTCCGATATCCGCCTTCCTGCCGGAGTCGAGCTCATCGACCTGCAGCAGGGACCTGAGCACAATCTGCCGGTGGCATCCATCCACCTGCCGCGCGCGGCGGTGGAAGGTTCGGCTGGTGAAGGTGAGGAAGAGGCGGGCGAAGGCAGCGCCTCCTGACCACCTGGCGGTAAGGGCAGTTGACTGCAGCGCCCGTGCTGCTCGTCGGACTCGGCAATCCCGGGGCCCGCTACGAGCGGACCCGACACAATGCCGGATTCTGGCTGCTCGACAGTCTGGCCCGGCAGCTCGGAGCGGAGTTCCGCTCCGAGCGCCGGTTTTCCGGTGATTTGGCAACCGTGCGCCTGGAAGGGCGCGCGGTTTTCCTGCTCAAACCCACTACCTTCATGAATCGCAGCGGTCAGGCGGTGCGCGCGTTCACGCACTTCCATAAGCTGACGCCGCAGCAGGTTCTGGTCGTTCACGACGAAATCGATCTGCCTCCCGGAACGGTTCGCCTCAAGCGAAACGGTGGCCACGGTGGCCACAATGGCCTGCGCGACATCATCGCCAATTTCGGCGGTGAGCGGGATTTCTACCGTCTGCGCATCGGCGTCGGTCGTCCGGGGCCGGGTGCGGACGAAGTCGTGGATTACGTATTGAACGCTCCGAGTGCAGCCGAACGCGAGGCTATCGATGCCTCGATCGAAGCGGCTCTGGATGTGATACCTCTGCTCATTCGCGGGGACAGCGAGCGGGCGATGCAGAGGCTGCATACACAAACCGTTGCGGCGCCGCCGGCGCCCGGCGGAGAAAGGAACTGAGGACAGCGCGATCATGGGATTCAAGTGCGGTATCGTTGGTCTGCCCAATGTGGGCAAGTCGACCCTGTTCAATGCCCTGACCCGCGCAGGGATCGAGGCCGCGAACTATCCGTTCTGCACCATCGAGCCGAACGTCGGCATGGTGCCGGTACCCGATCCCCGGCTCGATCGGCTGGCGGCGATCGTCAAGCCTCAGCGCGTTCTGCCCGCGGTGATGGAATTCGTCGATATCGCCGGCCTGGTGGCGGGAGCATCCAAGGGGGAAGGATTGGGCAACCAGTTCCTTGGACACATTCGTGAGACGCAGGCCATCGCGCATGTGGTGCGCTGCTTCGAGAACGATGACGTCGTGCATGTGGCGGGACGCGTCGACCCGCTGGGGGATATCGAAGTCATCAATACCGAGCTTGCCCTCGCCGATCTCGAGACGGTTTCGCGCCATGTGGATCGTGCGACCAAGGCGTCGCGAAGCGGGGACAAGGAGGCGCTCGCGCGGCGCGAACTGCTGGAGCGGCTGCAGTCGTCTCTGGATGCCGGCAAGCCGGCCCGCAGTGCCGAATTGTCGGCCGATGAATGGGCTCGTCTCGGTGATCTGCATTTGCTCACCGCCAAGCCGACCATGTACATCGCAAACGTGTCTGAAGACGGCTTCACCGATAATCCGTACCTGGACGCAGTGCGCGAACTGGCGCGCAGCGAAGGTGCCGAGGTGGTGCCGGTGTGCGCCGCGATCGAAGCGGAGATCGTCGAACTGCCCGAGGAAGAGCGGGTTGAGTTTCTCGCCGATCTGGGGCTGGAAGAGCCCGGCCTGAACCGCGTCATCCGCACCGGCTACCGGCTGTTGCGCCTGCAGACCTATTTCACCGCCGGCGTCAAGGAAGTGCGGTCCTGGACTATCAAGCAGGGAGCCACCGCGCCGGAAGCGGCGGGCGTCATTCACACCGACTTCCAGAAGGGCTTCATCCGCGCCGAAGTCATCGCCTACGAGGATTTCGTCGCCCACGGCGGCGAAGCTGGCGCCAAGGAGGCGGGCAAGTGGCGGCTGGAAGGAAAGGAATACGTCGTCCAGGACGGCGACGTCATCCATTTCCGGTTCAACGTCTGATGCGAGCGACGTGACGTGCAGGAGATGTCTGCGCGTCACGTCTTCGCGGTCTTCACGACAGGCGGAGTGATGCCTGTCAGTGTCCTCGAGCGGTAACGCTCCTGCGCATCGACCGCACCCAGGGGGGTAAGCGCCAGCAGGCCGAGCAGAGTACCAGGCCGATGCTGCCTCCACCTCCGCGCCTGTTGCCGCTGCGGACGCCGCCGGCGTTCAAAAGAAAATTAAAAAAACCTATAGATATCATGATTATATTTGTGGGGTGCGGGTACTTCGGAGAGGCCGGGACGAACTGGAGGCGGAGATACTTGTGGGAAGGGAGGCGAACCGCTATCATTATTCGCCTTGCGAGGTCCGCACGACCCCTTTCCGTAATTGGCTATGTAGCTCAGTCGGTTAGAGCACGGCATTCATAATGCCGGTGTCGCTGGTTCGAGTCCAGCCATAGCCACCATTACCGTTCATCGTTGCCATCACTCCCGTTCTTTTCGCGGGATGATCGATATTCCTCCGTTCCGCTCGAGCACGGCGCGCTTGATCTGCGCCATGCTTTCCAGGCCCTGCTGGCGCGCGGCGTTGAGGATGTCGTCTTCGTCCAGCAGCTCCTCGCGTAGTCGCTCGTGCAGTGGCTGGCCGTTTTCCACGATCACCGTCGGTGTTCCTTCGAGCAGGCGATCGGCCCGCTCGGAATGGGCTTTCACCACATTCAGAATGATGTCGATGGCAATCAGCGTAACGATGACGATCATCGCATTGGTCATCGACAGATCGCGACCGATGAGAGCTTCCTGAATGGTCTCGGCGATGATGAGCAGGAGCACGAAGTCGAAGGTTGTCACCTCTCCCAGGGTCCTTTTGCCGCTGAAACGGAATACCAGCAGCATGAATGCATAGATGATCAGCGCGCGTGCTATCGATTCCATGGTTCGTTCCCGCGCTTTGGGCTGCCGCAGCCTTTCATGGATAGATGAACTGCCTGAAGCGTATCGGTTGCTGACCCTCGATCCCGATTTCGGCGTGAAGCATGCCCGCGACCAGGGGTGTCAGGGAAAAGTCGACTGCGCTGCTGGGACTTTCCGGGGCGCCGATAAAATGAAACGAAACGCGGTCCGCGGAGCCGAATACCAAGTGAGGCTCCGGCAGGATCCAGTCGATACGTACGTTCTCCAGGTAGGTGCGATTCATCGCGATGCGAAGAGAGCCCGTATCCGGCGCTGTACTCAGCTCCAGCGTCAGCGTCATCGGCGCGTTCATGCGCCACAGGCCATCGTATTCAAGCTGCAGTTGCTGATCGGGACTTGAGGCGCTCAGCCGGGTCCATGGCGCGCCTCCGAAGCCGCCAGCCGCCGCGAGCAGCACCACGGCGAAGATTACTATCCATCCGAAATGAATCCTGTGACCGCGAATGCGCCACGACATGCCGTTCGTCCTGTCGCTTTGTATCTGTACGAATGTAGCCGCAAGTGCGATTCCACCGCGTTGATATTGCGCAATGGCTGCGCGTCCCCAGTAGCACAGTGAACGGGCGCGGGTTAGACTCATGCAACCGACTGGGCTATATCCGGGGCCGCTGAGTCCGCGGCCTGAGTGGTAATGAAGGTGCGGACGGGGCCTATGCCATGACTGGGTCGGAAACCGACGATCTATTGCTGCTGAAGTTCGGCGATCGGCTGTGCGGCGCGCTCGGAGCGGCTGTGGTATGCGACGACGTGCTGGATGCAGTGCTGGCGGTATCCGGTGCCGACTGCGCAGTATTGCGAATTGCTGGAAGCGGCGAATCCGAGCGCCTTCGCGTTCGGGCGCGAGGAGCGAACGGATCCGGAGGCGCTGCGGATTCCGGTGCTGCGGCGCTCGCCTTCATCGAGTCCCGATTCGCGGATGCCTGTCCCGGGTTCTCATCCATCGGTCGTCCGGGATACGAATTTCCGTGCGCCAAGGAAATCCGCGACGATCTGGAGCGACGGGGCGTAGGCACGATTCAGGTGATCGCGCTGACAGCCCCCTCCGGAGAGCGCCTGGGTCTGCTGATCCTGACCTGGCGACATCATCATGTGCCTTCCGTCGCTGAGTCCCGCCGGCTCGATCTCGTCGCGCATCAGGCAGCAGCAGTGATCGAGCGCATGCTCGCCGCCGCGGTATGCAGCGCACCCGCCAACCGTGGGCTGAGCGTGGCGCGCGGCAGTCTCGATGCGCTCATGGCCACCATCGATCGCGGGTGCCGATCACTGCATCCCGATGGCATCGCGTTGGTGCTCAGAGATGGCGAGCAGTATCACTACGTCGATGGAAGGCCCATCGTTGTTCCGGCCACTGCGCCAGTCTCCGCTCAACTCGGAGCGCTGGCCGAGCTGGCGCGGCGCTCGGGTGAATTCGTGATCTCCAGCGATGTGGCGGCTGATGAGCGTATTCCCGAGGCTACGCGAGCCGGGCCGGTTGCCGCTGCCCTGCTGGCACCTGTCGGCGATCCGAGGTCGATTGCCGTGCTGGCCTTCTATCTTTCCCGCCCCCGCATCTTCGAGTCCGCCGAGCTCGTATTGGCAGGGGCGCTCGCCGATATGCTCGGCGCGGCTTTGCATCACGCGGGTGAAGCGGACTCACTGCGCGAGAAGCTCGAACAGGAGCAGCGCAGCAGCGCCGTTCTGCATGAATCGGAAGCGCGGCTGCGGCGGGCGCTATCGGCCGCTGAGGTGTGTGCCTGGGAATGGAATTGCGCGGACGACACCCTTGTCTATAGCGATTCCTGCGCTGAAGTGCTGGGTGTGTCGTATGGCCGCGCGCCGACTACCGGCGAGGCGTGGCTGGAGCGCGTTCACCTCGAGGATAGAGAACGTTACCTGGAGCTGCGCCGCGCTCTGACGCGGGTGAGCGGGCATCAGGTCATTACTTACCGCTATATGCGGGACGATGGCAGCGTAATATGGCTGCAGGATGATTGCCGGGCCGAGCTCGATGGTCACGGACGGCTGAGACGGGTCGTGGGCGTGACCCGTGACGTGACCGCCCGTCGCCGCGTGGAGGAGCTGCAGCGCCTGCTGATGCGCGAATTCGATCACCGCGCCCGCAATATGCTGGCCACCATTCAGGCGATGATTTCGCTCACCGCGCGCACGCAGAGCGATGTTCATCAGTTCGTGGCCGCGGTCCAGAGCCGCATACGGTCGATGGCGCGCGCGCACGAGCTCATCGCCGGCTCACGATGGACCGGGGCCCGCGTACGCGACATCGTCAGCGATGAGCTGGATCCCTATGTCGCTGGCAGGCCGGACGCGGCGTCCATTGTTGGCGTCAACGAAATGCTGACGCCGGGGGCGACGATGGCGGTTGCCATGGCCATACACGAGCTGACCACCAACGCCGCGAAGTACGGTGCGCTGTCGGTTGCCGAGGGCAGGATCGATATCGTGTTCAGTCGAAATGCCGAAGGCAGCCTGGTGATCGAGTGGCGCGAATCCGGTGGCCCCAGAGTTGCTCCACCGACACATCGCGGATTTGGCTCGCTGCTGATCGAAGGCAGTATAAGAACCGAAGTCGGCGGCACCGCAGAAGTCCGCTATCTCCCTGACGGAGTGAACTGCATCATCACTATTCCGGGTGCGCACGTCGTCGCTGGCGAAACCGCCGGACAGGATGATCGCATTGTCGGGTCGGGAGGCGAGGCCGGCAATGGCGCGAGGGGCACCATACTGGTCGTGGAGGATTCCTCGGCAGCCCAGTACGAAACGCCGCTTCGGCTGAAATCGTTCGGATATCGGGTGCTGGTCGCGGGATCCTTCGAGGATGCGATCCGCCTTGCCTCTCAGGAGCATCTGGCCGGTGCGATCGTTGACATCAATATCGGCGAAAAGGATGTGTTTCCGGTGGTCGACGCGCTTGCGGCGCGGGATCTGCCGATCGCGTTCATGACCGGCTATGCAATGATGAATCTGCCGAGTCCGTATCGCAGTTTTCCGGTGCTTACGCGCCCGCTGCGCCGCGAGACCGTTTATCGCGCCCTGTCCCGCTCAGCCCATACGTAGGCGCAGTGGAGAGCCCGCCAAGGTTGCTGCTCAGGCGTCCGCTCGCCTGAGCGAGCGTATCGTATCGATGAGTGCAGTGCCGGCGAATGGCTTCAACAGCACCGGGGCATCACGAAACTGCTTTGGGATATCCGCCTGGCCATAGCCGGTGACGAATGCAAAAGGGATGGCGCGGGAAGCGAGTTCGGCGGCCACCCGTTCCGTTGATTCTCCCTGGAGGTTGACGTCCAGTACTGCACAATCGATCGGGTGAGCATCGATCAGGCGCAGTGCCTCGTCGTTCCGGCTGGTTGGCCCGACCGGGGTCATGCCGCAATCGCGCAGTAGCGCATCGATCTCCAGCGCCAGCAGCGCTTCATCCTCGACAATCAGTACCCGCCGGCCATTCATCGTCTCTGCGTCTCCGTCTCTTCCTCAGAAGATCAAGCGCAGGCCCACCTTGGCCGCATCGATGTCGGTTTCCACGCGGAGCGCGCTCTCGTCGAAGTCGACTTCATAGCGCACATACTCCGCGATGAATTTGAGCATGCGGCTGATGCGGAAGTCAAAGCCGGCGCCATAGAAGATGTCGTGATCGTCCACGGCTTCTTCGAGGTTTCCAGACCGGCGAACCGTGGCGTCCCAGAACAGCACCCCGCCGCGGGCGTAGACACCTAGGGTTCCGGTCAGCGGATAGCGCAGGGCAACGCTGCCGGTCCAGCCGTCGGCCTCGGCTTCTATCAGTCGGCCGCCCACTCGTCCGAAGTCGATTGCCCCGGCTTCGATGGAAAAGTAACGCGATATGCTGATGCCGATCACAGCTTCGGGCAAATCGTTCTCGTCGTCGAAGGTTCCTCCGCGGGATTTATAGAACCCGTAGTTGGCGCCCAGATATATCGCGCCGCCATCGTTTCGCTTCGATTCCGCGTCATTCGGCGGCGCGGATATCGCTTCGTCCGTCAGACATGAAAGTGTGGCAAAAGCGCAGAGCACGGAAGTCTTCATGATCCATCGCCGCATGACAATCGCCTCCCTGGCTGTTTCCTGCTCGGTCGACACTCCCTGCAGAAGATCACCTCGGCGCACTTGGCCGCTCGGTAACGACCGCAAAGCAGCCCGCTTCGCGCCATCGAACCTGGATGTGCAAGCACGCCATCGAGTGGAGCGATGGATCCGGCTTATCGCCTGGAACTGCTCAGGAATCCGATGATGAAGCCGATTGCCGCCGAACTTCCGACCGCCATCCACGGGTGTTCATGTACTGAACCGCGCACTGTGGAGTAGATCTCGTGAGCATCCTTGTCGACGCGCTGGTAGCCGTCCTGCAGCCGGCGCTCGAGTCGCGCGCCTCGCTCGGCGAGGCGATCGATGCCCTCATGCAGGTAATCGGCAGCGCGCCTGGTGTAGTGGCCGTTTCCATTGCTCTTGACTCTGCTCATCCTGCGCATGTTCTGCTCCCCTGTTTCGGATGTCTCCTGAATTTCCCTTGCGGATTTCTTGACGGATTTCCGCTGCACGGGTTCAACAACCTTCACTGCGTCTGAAGCTGTTGGTTTGCGCGAGCGCCTGGCAGACGATTGTGACCGCTGTGCGGGCGCTGACTTCCTGGTGGTGTTTGCCTTTCTAGTCGCCTGATTCTTTGATGCCATATTTCTTGATCCTGTATCTTAGGGTGTCTCTCGTCGTGCGCAGTGCACGGGCCGCGGCGGCCACGTTGTAGCGGTGACGCTCCAGCGTCGCCACGATGATGGCGCGATCCATCTCTTCCAGACCCAGGCTTCCGTCCAGCGGCAGGCTGATCCGGTCTCCGTCTGCAAGTACCCCTTCCGCGCCGCGGACGGAAGCCGGTATGCCTGCTTCCGCCGCTTCAATAGTGGTGCCGGCTTCCAGTTGCAGCCATTGCAGCGGAAACTCCTCGCCCTGCGAGAACAGTACGCAGCGCTCGATCACATTGCGCAGCTCCCGAACGTTGCCGCTCCAGCTGTGTCTGCGGAGACGATCCCAGACCGCATCGGGAACGACGGTGACGTTGCGTCCTGCCTTGGCATTGAACTCGGCGATGAATGCGGGTACCAGCACGTCCAGGTCTTCGATGCGCTCGCGAAGCGGCGGCAGATGCAGGTGGAATACGCTGAGTCGATGGTACAGATCCTCGCGAAAGTCACCCTCACGGACCGCCTGCGCCAGATCACGATTGCTGGCGGCGATGAGCTGCACATCGACCACCAGTTCGCTCTCACCGCCGACCCGGCGAAAGGCTTGTTCCTCGATGGCCTTGAGAATCTTTGCCTGCAGGTCGAGCGGCATCTCGCCGATTTCGTCGAGGAACAGGGTGCCGCCGTCGGCCTGCTCCAGCATGCCGCGCCGTTTGCCCTTGGCGCCGGTAAATGAGCCGGCCTCATGCCCGAACAGTTCCGACTCCATGAGGTCCTTGGGAAGCGCCGAGCAATTGATCTCGATAAGGGGGCCTTGGCGGCGGGATCCGTTGTGATGAAGAATGCGCGCGGCGACTCCCTTGCCGGTGCCGGTTTCGCCGGTGATTATCAGGGCACGAAACGGTGCAGTGCTGAGTCGTGCAAGCAGCTCGCGCACCTGCTGTGCCGCTGCGCTGGTGCCGAGGAAGGAGGCGGGACTGTAGCGCTGTTCCGCCTGCCTCGACTCATCCCGCAAGCGGCGATTGGCCCGGGCGCTGCGTGCCGCGCCGGCGACCACCAGGTCGAGGCGACTGAAGTCGACCGGCTTCTCCATGAAGTCGAACGCTCCCAGCCGCAGCGCTCGCACTGAGTCGGCAACGGTGCCGTAGCCGGTCAGCAGTATCCACTCTCCGTCACCTACTCCGAGCTCCTCGAGGAGGTCGAGAGCGTTTCCGTCGGGAAGGCTCATGTCGCTGATCACTACCAGCGGTGAGATGCCTTCGTCGGTGAGCAGGCGGCGCGCATCCGCAAGAGTCGAAGCGGTGACTACGCGCCAGCGATCCCGCCTGTAATGGCGCTCGATCTCCTGCGCGAGCAGGGGCTCATCCTCGATGATCAGCAGTGTCCGCGGCATAACGCACGTTTCCTTGTGGCAGTTCGATGATCACGCGCGCGCCCTTTGGCGCGCGGTTCTCGATCTGAAGGGTGCCTCCTAGGTCGCCCACGAAGCGCCGGACCATGGCCATGCCGAGTCCCGTGCCGCCGCGACGCCAGCTGTTGAACGGACGCAATCCGTTGTGCAGCATGTCCTCCGGAAATCCGGGACCGTCGTCCTCCACCATCACCCGCACCGAGCTGGGAGAAGCTGAGACCGCGACATTGATATGACCGGGTTCGTCATCGAGAGCTTGAACCGAATTGAGCAGCAGGTTCAGCAGACATTGCCGGAGCTGGGACTCGGGAAGCCGGCAGACGGCGGATGGGGGGGCGTGGATCTGCACCGATACCCGCTCGCTGGCCTGGTAGCGGATCAGAGTCCGCAGTTCGTTGAGCACCTCAACGATATCGACATCCGATAGCGGCTCGGGTGTCTGGCGCGCGCCTTCCAGCAGGGAGTTGAGTTGCTGGTTGATGCGTTTTATCTCGATGAGGATGAGATCGACACGCGAGATCAGCTCATGGTCCTGCAGATCACGGTGCAGATTCTGCAGCGCCATGTGGCAGGCGGTGAGGGGATTGCGCAGTTCGTGGGCGACACTGGCTGCCAGTTCGCCGACCGCGCCGAGACGCTCGGCTTGCGCCAGCCTGTGCTGCTGCTTGAGCAGCATGCGCGTTGCCTGGCGGACCGATGCGGCGAGTGTGTCCTCCCGGTGCTGATGCGCCTGTTCGAGGGTGACCAGACGATTGACCATGCGGTTGTAGTTCTCGAACAGAGGCAGCAGCATGGGATCGACGTTGGTGGTGGGTGCGGAGGTGTAGTCCTGGCGCGACATCAGCGCCATCAGATCTCCCAGGGTATCGAGCGGCCGAATGATGTTGTGGCGAATCCGTCGTCCAAGAGGGATCATTACCATGAGCAGGCCGGCGAGCAGGCCGAGGGCGATGTGCTGCTCGCGGCGTGAAGTGGCGCGCTTGTCGGCCAGCAGCGCCTTCTGCTCGTCCATTTCATTGGCCAGCACCTTGCGCATGAGCAGCCGGGCGTCGCGCAGTCGCGCGAATTCGGTGGCTCCCCTGCCTGCCTCATCCATGAAGTCGCGCATGCCGGCGAGTGTGGCGCCGGTCAGTTCTCCTGAGCGGGGATGAAGGAAGGCGCTGGAATCGCGCAGCTGTTCCAGTCTGGTGGAGACATAGGTAACCAGCGAGGTGTCGAGCTTGCCGCGCTGTACTTCGTCCGCGAGCACCCGAAGGAGCTGATCGGTCGATTCCACCATCGTCACGTAATCCAGATGGTGCGAGACCGGTTCGAGCTCGCGGTCGTGGCGCCAGGAGCTGTAGAGCAGCAGCCCGAAGGCCAGCAGCAGGAGCAGGGCGATGCCGCCGGTCAGCAGCCACACCGGCCGGTGCAGCACGCTGGCGCGCTCGAGGTTCGTGTCATCGCCGTGCCGTATGATCGGCAATTCGACGGAGGCCTGTCCGACGAGCCGCATTCGTCACTCCTCGCGGGGCCGCTGAGCTGACGGAAAAGACATCCTAGCGCAATCCCCCGATTCGACAATTCGGGCGCATGCTAACTTCGCCATCAATCGGCGTTGCGCCCCAGCTCCGGAATCAGTGCGATAACAAACAGCGTCAGAAAGATGAAAAAAAGGATCTGGGCCAGGCCAGCGGCGAAGCCGGCAATGCCTGTGAAGCCCAGAAGGCCCGCAACCGCAGCTGCGATCAGAAGCGTAAATGCCCAGCTCAGCATATCCGGCCTCCTTGCTGTTCGCTCTGCTGCTTCCTGCAGCGACAAGGGGCATGCATGATCCAGGCCCGATCCCATGGCCGCTTCAGGGAGGGCGGAGTCTATGGGTGGGGGTTTTCACCCTCAAGGCACGGGAGTATTGTCCCGCTGGTGCGCGAGCACCCGGAAAGGCTGCTCGTGAGAAGTCGCAAGAGACGGAGCGGTCAGAACGGCGTTTCGGGGGCGAGTCTGGCGGCGGCCTTTGCCACCCTGCGACCGAGCGCGCGGCAAAGTCGCGCTTCCTCCTCAGACAGCGGCAGATCGCTGGCAGCTCCGGCCAGATGACTGGCCCCGTACGGAGTGCCGCCGGTACGGGTGGTGGACAGCTCTGGCTCACGATAGGGGAGGCCGAGCACCAGCATGCCATGATGCAGCAAGGGCAGCATCATCGACAGCAGCGTGCTTTCCTGGCCGCCGTGCATGCTGGACGTAGAGGTGAATACCGCTGCCGGTTTGCCGGCAAGACGGCCGCCGGCCCAGAGACTGCCGGTGCTGTCGAGGAAGTATTTCAGCGGCGCGGCCATGTTGCCGAAGCGGGTCGGACTGCCGAGTATCAGGCCGTGGCAGTCCTCCAGATCCGAGGTGTCGGCATAGGGCGGGCCGTCCGCGGGAATGTCGTCTTCCACGGCCTCACATACCGTGGAGACCGGCGGCACCGTGCGCACCCGCGCCTGACAGCCGGGGACTTCCTCCACTCCGCGGGCAATCAGTTCGGCCATGCGCGCCACCGCACCGTGGCGGCTGTAGTAGAGGACGAGGACTTCAGTCATCGAGGATGTCCTGCACGCGTTCGGGGGGACGGCCAAGCACCGCCTTGCGCCCGGTCGCGACCACAGGTCGTTCGATAAGAATTGGATGCTTTGCCATGGCGTCGATCAGCTCCGCGTCGCTCAGCGTCTCGTCGTCCAGGCCGAGTTCGCGGTACACAGGTTCGTTGCGGCGCATCAGTTCGCGCGGCGTCATGCCGAGCAGACTCAGCGCCCTGGCAATCGCTGCGCTGTCGGGCGGGGAGCGCAGATATTCGACGATCTCCGGCTCGACGCCGTTGTCTCTGAGCAGCTGCAGCGCCGCGCGCGATTTCGAACAGCGGGGGTTGTGCCAGATGGTGACCGTGGAACGTTTCGCGTTCATCTTCTGCCTCGGATGCTGCGAAAGTGCTCATTGTAGCGCGCTTTCTTGACAGCCCATAGGGCCGATGCTAATTTCGCCCAAACCTCCAAGACGTCCTTCCAATGCGCTTTCACGCATTCATGAAGCCCCTTTCATCGATCGTAAAGCATATCGGCGGATCCACCTTCCTCGTCGTTCTGTTGTCGGCATGCGCCAGTGCTCCGATTCAGGAGATGAGCAACGCCCGCCAGTCGGTGCAGGCCGCGCGCGAGGCCGGTGCCAGTGAATACGCAGCCTACAATCTGCAGACGGCCAATGAGTATCTCGCTCGTGCCGAGCGCGAACTCGAGCTGCGCTACTTCTCGCGCGCGCGTCATGATGCCATTGTGGCCAAGAGCGAAGCGCGCAAGGCTCATGAGGTCGCGGTCGCTCTGCAGCGGGCGGAGACTGCGCTTGCGGAGTCCGAAGCCGGCGGGGATGCGCTGGCCCGGGCGCGCGCGTTGCTGGATGAAGCAATAGAGGCTGCCCAAGCCGGCCGCGACCGGCAGGCGATACGCCTTGCTCGCGAAGCCGAACGTCGCGCCGGATCGGCTGTCGATACCGCGGATTGAACGGAAAGGGCGGTAGCGGCGGCTCCTGGCGTCCCGGCTCGGCGCTGTGGCCCTTTGTCGTCTATCTCTATCGACGCTTCAATGCCGATCACTGCCTGATGACGGCGACGGCGCTGAGCTATACCACGCTGCTTTCCCTGGTTCCCCTGCTGATGGTGGTCTTTTCCATCGTTTCGGCCTTTCCGGTATTCGATGCCGCAACGGCGACCATGCAGGACTTCATCTTCCGCAATTTTCTGCCCGCGGCCGGCGAGACGGTGCAGCAATACGTCACCGGTTTCATGGATAAGGCCGGGACCCTGACCGGTGTCGGTATCATCTTCCTGGTAATCACCGCGCTGATGCTGATGAATACCATCGATGCGGCGCTGAACGGCATCTGGCGTGTACGCAAGGCACGGTCGATGGTTGCCAGGCTGGCGGTATATTGGGCGGCATTGACGCTGGGGCCCCTGCTCATTGCGGTCAGCATCGTTGCGACCACCTATATCGTCGGCACATCGCGCTTCGGCGAGGCGGCTGGAGCCGCGCTGGTGAGATGGACTCCGTTCCTGTCCACCACGCTGGCGCTCACGCTGCTATATGTGCTGGTGCCGAATCGACGCATCACGTTCCGCTATGGTGTGATCAGTGCGGTTCTTGCTGCTACCTTGTTCGAGCTGGCGAAGGTCGGCTTTGCCCACTACGTGGCATCCGGCCCGGTGTACGGCACCATTTACGGCGCCCTGGCCACGGTGCCGCTGTTTCTGGTCTGGATATATGTGTCGTGGGCCATCGTGCTCCTGGGGGCGGAGTTCAACTACTGTCTCGCCATGTACCGGGTGCCGAAGTTGTCGCGCTGCTCGCCTCTGATGCTCGCCTGTCGGGTGCTTGGTCATCTGTGGCAGGCGCAGCTGCGCGGTGAGACCATCGGAGAAGCGGCGCTGGCGCGTATGGAGCCGGCCGCCGATCCCGCAATGTTCGATGATGTGCTGCAGGAGCTGGAGCGACAGCGGCTGGTTCACTCGATCGAGCCGGGTAACTGGGGGTTGGCGCGGGATCTGGACGAGTTCAGCCTGCTCGACCTCTATCGTCTGTTCCCGGGAGCGCTGACCGACGTGGTGGCGCAAGCAGACCCGGGTGCCACGGATGAATGGAACCGCAGATTGCTCGCGCACCTCACCGAAGCGCGCGAATCAGTCTCACATGCGCTGCGGGTTCCGCTGAAAACGATATACCAGGCGGAGAAAAATCAGGATTGAGGGGGGTGCGCCTGTGTAAGCGCTGAGGCGGGCAGAGCTCCTGCCCGCCTCAGCGTAACAGGCCTACTCGGTCAGTCCGCGTGCCGCCTGCAGAACGAGCAGATCGAACTCTTCGGCTGACAGCAGGCCGTGTTCGGCAACGATGTCGCGCACCGGGCGATGGGTGCGCTCGGATTCCTTGGCGATCTCCGCAGCGCGCGCATAGCCGATCCGCGTGTTGAGCAAGGTTGCCAGGCCGACACTGGCGTGGAGGAATTCGCGGCAGCGGTCGTGCTCAGCGGTAAGGCCGCGAAGGTTGCGTTCGGTCGCCGCGTTGATGGCATTGGTCAGCCAGTCCATGGCGTCTAACAGCGCTGAGCCCATGGCCGGCATCATCACGTTGAGTTCGAGCTGGCCCGCCTGCGTCATACCCGAAATCGCCGCGTCCTGACCGATCACCTGATAGCAAACCTGGTTCAGCATTTCGAACATCACCGGGTTGACCTTGCCCGGCATGATGCTGGAGCCGGGCTGAACAGCGGGCAGCAGGATTTCGCCGATGCCGGTGCGCGGTCCGGAGGCAAGCAGGCGTATATCGTTGGATATGCGCGTCAGCTCCAGTGCCAGATCGCGGATCGACGAGGACAGGCGCTGAACGTCGTGCATCGATTGCATCTGTGCGGCGAGATCGGCCGCCGGCCTGATCGGCAGATCACAGAGCCGGGCAAGTTCGGCGGCGGCGAGTTCGGCATACCCGGCGGCGGTGTTGATGCCGGTGCCGGCGGCGCTGCCGCCCAGGCCGATTTCGCACAGCGGGTCGCGCGTCTGTTCGAGACTGTTCGCGGCGCGGCGCAGAATCCAGGCGTAGGCGGAAAATTCCCGCCCCAGTGTGGTCGGGACCGCGTCCTGCAGGTGAGTGCGCGCGCTCTTGACGGTATCGGCTTCGCGCTCACCGATTTCGGCGAATACATCAGCCATGGTGCGAACCGCAGCGATCAGGCGCGGCAGCTTGGCGAGAGCGGCGAGGCGGATGGCCGTCGGAATGGTGTCGTTGGTGCTCTGCCCCATGTTGACGTGATCGTTGGGGTGCACCGGATCGTAGCTGCCGCGAGCCGAGCCCAGCGATTCATTGGCCAGGTTGGCGACGACTTCGTTGGTGTTCATATTGTGGCTGGTGCCGGCGCCGGCCTGGAAACGATCGACGACGAACTGGTCCAGGTGCTCGCCGGCCAGAATCCGGTCCGCCGCGGCGATGATCGCTTCAGCGAGGCGCGCGTCGAGGGCGCCTGCCTGGCGGTTGGCCACCGCGGCAGCACGCTTGATGCGAACATGCGCCAGCACGAAATCGCGATCCGGTGCGCGTCCGGAAATCGGAAAGTTGCGGATGGCGCGCGCGGTCTGAATGCCGTACAGCGCGCTGGCCGGCACCTCGAGTTCGCCGAGGCTGTCCTTTTCGATGCGATATGGCTGATTGTCTGCGTTCACGTGCTTTGTTCCCGGAGATTTATCATCCGCATACTATATAGCAGAGGCAGCGGGGAGTTCGAGGCATGACCGAGTGTATGCATTGTATCGTGTCGGGGCGGGTGCAAGGGGTGGCCTATCGGGTATCGACGCGCAGCAGGGCTGCAGAGCTCGGGCTGACCGGCTGGGTCAGGAACCTGCCGGACGGGACCGTAGAGGTATACGCGCAGGGTAGCTCCGATGCTCTCGCCGCTCTGCGGGAGTGGCTGCGAATGGGGCCGCCTGGCGCGAACGTGACGCAGCTGCAATGTCGGCCTGCAGCCGTGACTGAGGGCCTGTCAGGGTTCGAGGTGCGTCGCTGAGCAGTGCGGTACGAGCTTCTTCACCGGCGCGCGCAATGCCCTACCTCGGTTCAGCAGCGCCGGGCATCAGCGGATGCACGCCGTGCGTACGGTGTGAATGTCGGTCAGGCCCTGCAGCACTTTCTCGATGCCGTCCTGTTTCAGCGTCCGCATGCCTTCACTGACCGCCGTCTCGAACAGCTCCGATACGGTTGCCTGTTCGTGGATCTTGTGCCTGATCGTTTCCGAGCCTCTCAGCAGTTCGTGCAGACCGAGCCGCCCCCGGTAGCCGCTGCCATCGCATGCATCGCAGCCGCGCTTGCGGTACAGGGTGAATCGCCCTTCCGCGGCATATGCCGAGCGGAGCTCATCGAGAATGGCCGCGTGCGTCCGCTCGCGTTCCTCGGCCGGGACATTGCGTGGCAGCAACTCGAAGCAATACTCGGCGATCAGCGAGTCGATTTCCTCTTGGTCGGGTTCGTAGGCTTCCTTGCAATCGGGGCACAGGCGCCGGGTCAGGCGCTGGGCCAGAACACCGAGCAGCGCATCTGCGAAGTTGAACGGATCCATGCCCATGTCGAGCAGCCGGGTGATGGTTTCGGGAGCGGAATTGGTGTGCAGCGTCGACAGCACCAGATGACCAGTGAGCGAGGCCTCGATGCCCATGCTGGTGGTCTCCTTGTCGCGCATTTCGCCGACCATGATGATGTCGGGATCGGCGCGAAGGAAGGCGCGCATGGCAGCGGCAAAGGTCAGCCCGATCTTCGGTTTCACCACCACCTGGCGGAGCCCGCGCTGCGTGATTTCGACCGGATCTTCGGCGGTCCAGATTTTCCTTTCTCCGGTGTTGAGATGCCCGAGCACGGAGTGGAGCGTGGTCGTTTTGCCGGATCCTGTCGGCCCGCAGACCAGGAAAAGGCCGTACGGCTTTGCTATCAGTTCGCGCAGCGTCTGCGCGTTGCGCTCGGACAGGCGCAGATCGGTGAGCGGTACGGGTTCTCCGCTCGCCAGAATACGCATGACCACATCTTCCTGGTCGCCGGCCGTTGGAATGGTCGCCACGCGCAGCTCGATTTTCAGCGGGCCGAACCTGCGGAAATCGATCTTGCCGTCCTGGGGTTTGCGCTTCTCGGAGATATCCAGATCGGCCATGATCTTGATGCGAGCGACCAGCGCACTGCGCATCTTTCCCGGAACGTCGTAGTAATTCTTCAGAATGCCATCCCGGCGAAAGCGAACCACGGTCTTGGCCCGGCCGGGGTAGGGCTCGATATGGATGTCGGAGGCGCGCTGACGGTAGGCATCGACGATAATCTTGTTGACCAGTTTGACGATCACGTTGTCCTGAACGGCCGACTCGTCGTACTCGATCTCGCGGTCCTCGTCATCATCCTGGGGGTCGATGAGTTCATCCAGATGATCATCGATGTCCGGAGCGGAATAGAGCGTCGTGATCAGGCGTTCGATTCCCTCCCGGGAAGCCATCACCTGTTCGACATGCAGGCGCGACTGGAAGCGGACGGCATCCAGCGCTTCCCAGTCCATCGGGTTCTCGATGGCGACCACCAGCTTGTTGCCGTACTGGTGGATTGGCATGACCTTGTATTTTCGCACCAGATCTTCAGGTACGAATCTCACGGCCTCCGGATTGATCTGAAACTGATCCAGATCGACGAAGGGGATATTCAGTCTCTCGGCCAGCCCCTGCAGAACGCTGGTCAGATCGATGATGTCCAGATCCATCAGGACCTGTCCGAGCTGAACGTTACGGCCTTCCGCGCGCAGCTTCTTCTGATGGACGAGCGCCACATCGAGCTGTTCCTGGCTGATATGTCTTTCCTTGACCAGGATTTCGCCCAGCTTGAGCTTCGGTGTCGGAGCGTGATTGAGAAGGATGGACTCGAGCTCTTCGGCTGTTGTCACTTGCGCGCGCGAAGGCTTGGCGGATGTCGCGGACTCGGGCTCCGCCGCGGGCGGCGTCTGCCGGGTGTCGGTCGCGGCGGGGTCAGTCGATGCCGGCAGCCCGCACTCCGCCAGTTCGATGCTGGTCAACGATGCATGGGGAATGAAGAGATAGCTGAAGGAATCGTCGTCGGCAAGAGGGTAGAGATATATGCCCGCGCTGTCGCGGCGTTGTCCGAGGGAGATGCCGTCGATCGATGATCGATCCTTGAGAATGATACGATACCGGACCACCGCACCGGTGGTATCGTCGGATCCGGCCTGAGGGGGCGCCGGTATCCACTGGCGTGGTGTGGGCAGGCAGGCCATGCGCAGACTGGCGAAGGGGACCGCCTGCAGGGCGCCGCCGTCGATGGTGAAGACCAGGCGTTGTTCGTTGCGCAGAAACTTGTGCAGGGTGCCGTCAAAACGGGAGCCGTCATTGAGGTGGATGGTGATCCTTTCCCCCGTCATGATCGCATCTTCTGCGCGTGGTTCCGCTGCCGGAGG
The DNA here is from genome assembly GCA_964581365.1 of uncultured Chromatiales bacterium. Lineage (GTDB taxonomy): Bacteria > Pseudomonadota > Gammaproteobacteria > SZUA-140 > SZUA-140 > JAITWN01. The sequence goes on along the minus strand of CAZOOF010000001.1, from coordinate 76,960 downwards.
CGGCAAGAGCGGAATCAGGGTTCCGGGCTTGAACTGCCGGGCTTCGGATGGCGACATATCGCACCTCGCAAGACTGGACTATAGGTAAATGGCTGCTTCAGGGGTTATCGGTCGTTGCGCCGCCAATTTGAGTAGCGCTGGTGCTGGCCGCCACTGCGCGCAGGCGGGGAGGGTATGATGCGGCGCGATGGACCCGCATCTTCCGCATCCGATGAGGGAATGGTACCGCGGAGGGCTGTCGCTGGCTGGGTTTCATATGACCTGGCTAATACCATTTTCTCCATGGGTGTGGTTTCGCTATTCCTGCCCATGTGGCTGCGCGAGGAAATGGGCGCCGATCGGGTCGATTCCAGCTTTGGCCTGATCGCTGCCGTCTCCTACGCCATTGTGTTCCTGATCTCGCCCCAACTCGGGGCGATGACCGATCGCGCGGGCCGCCGGATGCCGTTTCTGGTAGTGAGCACCCTGCTTTGCGTGCTGTGCACGATGATGCTGGGGCGCTTCGGAATCGGGGCAACGCTGTTCCTGTTCGTGATCGCCAATGTGGCCTATCAGGCCGGTCTGCAGTTCTACGACGCTCTGCTGCCCCAGGTGAGCACGGCGCGCAATCGCGGAATCATCGGCGGTATCGGTGTCGGGATCGGCTACTTCGGTTCGTTCATCGCGGTGGCTCTGGGTATCCTGCTCGGCACCGGGAACAAGGAACTGCTCTTTCTGTGGATCGGTGCCTTGTTCCTCCTGTTCTCGCTGCCCTGCTTTGTCTTCGTGAGGGAGCGGCCGGCGCCGCGGCGCGGCTCGGTGTGGAGTCTGAAGGAGATGCGAGCCTCCATGCGTGAGACCCTGCGTACCCTGCGCCGGGTCGATGAGCATCCCGGTCTGCTGCGGTTTTTGATCGGTCGCGTGTTCTACACCGATGCCATCAATACGGTGATCATGGTGATGGCGCTATATACCGTAAATGTCGCCGTCGCCACGGGTCTCGATACAGCTGCCGGCGAGCGCGCGGCGCAGTTCGTGCTTATCTTTGCCATCGGTTTTGCAGTGCCCGGCGGCTTTGTGTGGGGATGGGTGACTGATCGCTACGGACCGAAGCGAACGCTCGAGGCGGTGCTTCTGCTGTGGATGGCGGTGCTCGCCCTGGCGGCCGTGGCGGGGATGGCGCCGTTATCGCTACCCTGGCTGTACGTGGTCGCGGCATCGGCCGGGGTCGCGCTTGCCGGCGTCTGGGCGGCCGATCGGCCGTACATGCTTCGCCTGTCGCCGCCCGATCGCATCGGTGAGTTTTATGGCCTTTACGGCATGGTCGGGCGCTTCTCTGCGGTGACCGGGCCGGCGATCTGGGCCGGGATTTTCTGGTTTACCGTGCAGGTGCTCGGGGTCGAGCCGCGCATCGGCCAGGGCATCGGTATCCTGCTGCTTGGTCTGCAGATGCTGGTCGGCTGGCTGATTCTGCGCAAGGTGTCCCTGAGCTAGCGGGGGCCGTGCCGGCAATCAGGAGGCGACAGGCTTGAATCGCATCGACAGATCGATGGCGCGCACGTCCTTGGTGAGTGCGCCGATGGCGATGCGGTCGACCCCGGTTTCCGCGACCTCACGTACGTTATCCAGAGTGATGCCTCCGGAGGCTTCGAGCTTGGACCGCCCCTGGCACAGGTCAACCGCTTCGCGCAGCGCCGGCACGGTGAAATTATCGAGCAGGATGATGTCGGCGCCGGCTTCCAGCGCTTCGGCAGCCTGTTCGAGCCGCTCCACCTCGATCTCGACCTGCATCTCCGGAAACATGTCGCGGGCCAGGCTGACCGCGCGGCCAATCGATCCGCAGACCGTCAGGTGGTTCTCCTTGATGAGAATGGCGTCGTAGAGCCCCATCCGGTGGTTGCTGCAGCCGCCACAGCGGACGGCGTATTTCTGGGCCGCCCGCAGGCCGGGCAGGGTCTTGCGGGTGTCGAGCAAGACGACCGGCAGGTCGGCTACACGGTCGCGATAGGCTCTGGCCAGAGTGGCCGTGCCGGACAGGGTCTGCAGGAAATTCAGCGCCGTGCGCTCGCCGCTCAGCAGGGCGCGGGCGCTGCCGCGCAGGGTGCAAAGTACCTGTTCCGCCTCGACGGCATCGCCGTCATTGGCAGTCCATTCCACCGTCACCGCCGCATCGAAAGCGCGGAACGTCGTTTCGAACCAGGCGGTTCCGCACAGAACGGCGGGTTCGCGGGCGATTACGGTGGCCTGCGCCTGTACGCCCTCGCCCAGTAGTGCCGAAGTAGGGTCACCTTCCCCCAGGTCCTCGGCGAGTGCTCCCACCACATTTGCACGGACCAGTTCCTCGTCCGCAGGAGTGATGTCCACGGCATCCTCGCTGATATCAGTATCCGGACTCGGATTATACCTCTGTCGGCCGGCGCCCGTCCCCGCGGGGGCTGTTGAATCCGATGCCAGAGGCCTTATTGTCTGTAAAACCATTACGGTCGGCTGCCGCTCCATGCGGGATCTGCACGGAACGCCGGCGGCCGGACACATATTCCGCTATCCGTTCAGAAGGGAGTGCAGCGATGCGCATGGACAGACTGACAACCAAATTCCAGATGGGTATCGCTGACGCCCAGTCGCTGGCGGTGGGCCGCGATCACCAGTTCATCGAGCCGATTCATCTCATGATCGCGCTGCTCGATCAGGAAGGGGGATCGCTGCGTCCGTTGCTGAGCCAGGCAGAGGTCGACGTCAACGGGCTCCGATCGCAGCTCGGTGAGGCCCTGGACCGGCTGGCGAAAGTCGAGGGTCAGGCCGGCGAAGTGCTCCTGTCGAACGATCTCGCCCGCCTGCTCAATATCACCGACAAGCTGGCTCAACAGCATAAGGACAGTTACATCTCATCCGAGTGGTTTGCGCTCGCGGCGCTCGAGGATCGCGGCGTGCTGGGTGAGCTCATGCGGCGCAACGGCGCCAGCAAGGGGATGATCGAGCAGGCGATCGCGCGCATGCGCGGCGGCAGCCGCATCGAAGACCCAGGCGCCGAGGAGCAGCGCCAGGCGCTGGAGAAGTACACCATCGATCTCACCCAGCGGGCGGAACAAGGCAAGATCGACCCGGTGATCGGTCGCGACGACGAAATCCGGCGGGCGATCCAGGTACTGCAGCGCCGTACCAAGAACAACCCGGTGCTGATCGGGGAGCCGGGGGTAGGCAAGACCGCCATCGTCGAGGGTCTGGCTCAGCGCATCGTCAACGGCGAGGTTCCCGAGGCTCTGAAGGGGCGGCGCCTGCTGTCGCTCGACATGGGTGCGCTGCTTGCCGGCGCCAAGTTTCGCGGCGATTTCGAAGAGCGCCTCAAGGCAGTGCTCAATGATCTGGCGAAGCAGGAGGGTCGCATCATCCTGTTCATCGATGAGCTGCATACCATCGTCGGTGCGGGCAAGGCAGAGGGCGCGATCGATGCCGGCAACATGCTCAAGCCGGCGCTGGCTCGGGGCGAGCTGCACTGCATCGGCGCGACAACGCTCGATGAGTATCGTCAGTATATCGAGAAGGACGCGGCGCTCGAGCGTCGATTCCAGAAAGTGCTGGTCAACGAACCTAGCGTGGAAGACACGATTGCCATTCTGCGCGGGCTGAAAGAGAAGTATGAAGTCCATCACGGCGTCGATATCACCGATCCGGCGATCGTCGCGGCCGCGACTCTCTCTCACCGCTATATCACTGATCGTAATCTGCCCGACAAGGCGATCGACCTGGTGGACGAGGCCGCTGCGCGCATTCGCATCGAAATCGATTCCAAGCCGGAGGAGATGGATCGCCTCGAGCGGCGAATCATCCAGCTGAAGATCGAGCGCGAAGCCTTGCGCAAGGAGGAAGACGAGGCATCGCGGCGGCGGCTGGAAACGCTGGAAGCGGAAATCGGTCGTCTGGAGCGCGAGTTCGCCGACCTCGAAGAGATCTGGAAGCGCGAAAAGGCTGTGTTGCAGGGAGCACACCATATCAAGGAGGAGCTCGATCAGGCGCGGATGGAGTTGGAGACGGCGCGCCGTGCCGGGAACCTGGCGCGCATGTCCGAGTTGCAGTACGGTCGCATTCCAGAGCTGGAGAAGCGCCTGGCACAGGCTTCGGTCACCGGGGATGACAAGGGCATGCAGCTCCTGCGCAACCGGGTTACTGACGAAGAGATCGCCGAAGTGGTGTCGAAGTGGACCGGGATTCCGGTCTCGAAGATGCTCGAAGGTGAGCGCGATAAGCTGCTTCAGATGGAAGAGCTTCTGCACCGGCGGGTCATCGGCCAGGACGAGGCTATCCGGGCGGTTTCCGATGCGATCCGCCGCGCGCGGGCCGGTCTTGCCGACCCGAATCGACCGAACGGTTCATTCCTGTTCCTCGGTCCGACCGGCGTCGGCAAGACCGAGCTGTGTAAAGCGCTTGCCGCCTTCCTTTTCGATACTGAAGAGGCCATGGTGCGGATCGACATGTCCGAATTCATGGAGAAGCATTCGGTTGCCCGTCTCATTGGCGCGCCGCCCGGGTATGTCGGTTACGAGGAGGGTGGCTATCTGACCGAGGCGGTGCGGCGGCGGCCCTATTCGGTGGTCCTGCTCGACGAGATTGAAAAGGCTCACCCGGACGTGTTCAACGTACTGCTTCAGATCCTCGATGATGGCCGCCTGACCGATGGTCAGGGGCGCACCGTCGATTTCCGGAACACCGTGGTCGTGATGACCTCGAACCTCGGTTCACAGCTCATCCAGGAGCTTGCTGGCGAGGAGCGCTACGCCGAGATGAAGAATGCGGTGCTGGAGATCGTGGGGCAGCATTTCCGTCCGGAATTCATCAATCGCATCGACGAGGTGGTAGTGTTCCGTCCGCTCAGCCGCGACCAGATCCGCGCGATCACGGATATCCAGATCGCTCATCTGCGCGGTCGCTTGCAGGAGCGCGGTATGGATCTTCGCCTTACCGATGCCGCGCTCGATCTGCTCGGTGAAGCCGGTTTCGATCCGGTCTATGGTGCGCGCCCCCTGCGCCGCGCGGTGCAGCAGCGGCTGGAAAATCCTCTGGCCCAGCGCATCCTGGCCGGCGAATATGGCGAAGGCGACGTCATCGAGGTCGATGCAGGCGAGGATGGGTTGAGCTTCGCGTGGACCGCGGGACGGGCAGCAGCTCGATGAGTCCTGATGGGCGCTCCGGCCAGCGGGCGCAGGGCTGATGCTCGAGCGGTTTCACCGAGTGGGGCGCCGTTTGTGGCGCTACCGGATCCTGTTGTGGACCTTGTGCGCGCTGGCCGCGCTCGCGGTGCCGATCGCGGCCTTCGGCAGGCCGGGAGCGGAGGGCGCGCGCCTGGTGCTGGTGGCGCTCGCGGTACTGATGTGGGCGATCTGCCTGCTGATGAGCGCTTACGGCTTTTCCCGCGCGCCACCGGTAATCGAGCCTGGTGCCGGCCTGCTGATGCGCTTGCGCATCAGGCTCAGGCGCCTGGGACTGCATTTCGCAGTTCTGCTGACCTCGCTCCTGACCCTGCTGGTCGCGTACATCAGCGTGCGAGCGATTCTGATGCTGCTGCGCGGCGGTCCCTAGGTTTCAGGCCGCGTCAATATCCCGCGACTACAGAGACTCCTCCGGCGGCGGGGGCGTAATGCGCACCTTGGTGATGGTCCGGTCTTCCATTCCCACGACCTCGAATACGAAGCCGTTGGCCTCGAGGGTGTCTCCTGTCTTTGGCAGATGACCGAGCTGCCAAAGAATATAGCCGGCGAGCGTGGAGTAGTGATCGGCACGGTCGACCAGGTCGGCGCCGATGAGTTGAGAAATCCGGCGGATTTCGATCGATCCATCGGCCAGCCAGCTGCCGTCTTCGGTCCGCTCGGCATGGGAGGGCTCGTCTCCCGCCTCCGCGAACTCGCCGGCGATGGCCTCGAAGATGTCGGTCGGCGTCACGATTCCTTCCAGCGAGCCGTACTCATCCATGACCACCGCGAGTTGCAGCGGTGACTTGCGCAACTGTTCCATCAGACGCAGCACGCTGACGCTGGTATGGACCACCAGCGGCTGCTGGGCCGAACGCTCGGGATCGATGCGGCCGTTGACCAGCAGGTCGCGCAGCAGTTCCTTGGTCAAGGACACGCCGATGAAGTTATCCAGGTTGCCACGCGCGAGCGGGACACGCGAATGGGGCATGCCTTCGATGCGCTGCTTGAGTTCCTCGGCCGGAAGGTCCAGATCGAGCCATTCGACATCGATGCGCGGCGTCATGATCGAACGGGCCGGGCGCTTGTCGAGCGCCAGCACGCCTTCGATCATCTGCTTCTGTTCCGGGGCAAAAAGTTCACGGGCGGCCGAATATTCGGCGATGGCGTCCACGGTTTCGCCAAAGCCCGAATCCCGGCGCGCCCCGCCGAGCAGGGCCAGAACGGCATTCGCGGCCCGTTCGCGCAGATCGGTCACCACCAGACGTTCACGATTGCGGCGCGCGATCTGGTTGAAGGCTTCGATCATCACCGAGAAGGCGATCGCGGCGTACAGGTAGCCTTTCGGAATATGGAAGCCGAAGCCTTCCACCACCAGCGAAAAGCCGATCATCATCAGGAAGCCGAGGCACAGCACAACCACCGTCGGGTGGCGTGACACGAAGCTCATCAGTGACTTCGCCGCCAGCATCATGACCACCATCGCGATGACGACGGCGATCATCATCACCGCCAGTTCGTCGACCATGCCCACCGCGGTGATCACCGAATCCAGCGAAAAGACCGCATCGAGGACCACGATCTGAACGATGACCTGCCAGAACACCGCATGGTGTATCCGGCCTTCGGTCTGATGTCCCTTGCCTTCGAGGCGGGTATGCAGTTCCATCGTAGCCTTGAAGATAAGGAACAGGCCGCCGGATAGCAGGATCAGGTCTCGCCCGGAGAAGTCGACTGCCGCGATCGAAAACAGCGGATTGGTGAGCGTGACTACCCAGGCGATCGAGGCGAGCAGCGCGAGCCGCATGAACATGGCGAGCGTGAGGCCAATGATGCGGGCCCGCTGGCGCTGGTGAGGTGGCAGCTTGTCCGCCAGGATGGCGATGAACACCAGATTGTCGATGCCGAGCACGATCTCGAGCACGATCAGCGTCGCCAAACCCAGCCAGGCGCTGGGATCCATTATCCATTCCATGTGTCAGGAATCCTCAGATACCGCGGGGTGTCGGTTCGTTCGACAGGAGGCTCAAAAAAATGCCGCCCGGAGCTGCAGGCGAAGGGGGCATTCCGTACAGCGCTGTGCGCTAAGACGTGGCGCGGGGTTCACGGCCGGGCGCGCCGCCGGGAGGCGAGATCAATAGCTAGCGAAATCATGCGCATACGCTACCACAAACCGGGGGAGAAACAGAAGAACGGTCGGATGCCTCTGAGCGGGTGGCAGTTTTTCCTCATCTGATCTGCAGGTTATGGAAGTGTGAGTCAGACGGAGGCGGGTGCTACACTGGGCGTCATGCGCAAAGCCGGGTTTCGCCGGCAGCCAGCCGGCCCTCTGATCCTCCTCGCGGCAATCACGATCGTGATGTCTGCCTGCGCCAGTTCCGGCTCCCGCAATGCCCTTCATTCCGGGCCACCGCCTCTCATGGAAAGACCATCCCTGGAGCATGAGGCCGGCCTCCCGGTGATTGCCACGCCGGCGCTGGCCCTTGCCAGCGTGCCTACTCTGGCGGAGACCCTGCCTGCGCTGGGTAAGGAAAGACTCATTTTCATTGGGGAAACCCACGACCAGTACTCCCATCACCTCGCTCAGCTGGAAATCATCCGTTATCTGCATGAGGAGGACCCCCGGCTGGCGATCGGAGTGGAGTTCTTCCAGACTCCGTTCCAGCCGCAGCTCGATGCCTATATCGCCGGGGAAATCGATGAGCGCCAGCTGCTGGTCTCGGCGCAGTATTTCATGCGCTGGGGCTACGATTACCGGCTGTATGCGCCCATCGTGCGCTACGCGCGGAAGCACCGGCTGCCATTGATCGCCCTGAGCGTGCCCGCCGAGCTGGTCGACGCGGTGCGGGAGCGCGGGTTCGAGGAGCTCACCGCCGCGGAGAGGGCGGCATTGCCGGTCCGCCTCGAGCCTGCCGACCGGGAATATGAAAAGCGCATGCGGCGGATCTACCATATGCACGCGCATGGCAAGGGCGGTGTCGATGACTTCGAGCGGTTTGTGGATATCCAGCTGCTGTGGGACGAAGCCATGGCGCAGCGTGCAGCGGATTACCTGCGGGAGCACGCTGACCATCGTCTGGTGATCCTTGCCGGCAGCGGCCACGTCGCGTTCCGCAGCGGGGTTCCCCGCCGGGTGGAGCGCCAGCTTGGTTTGCGGGGCGCAGTGGTGCTGGTCGGGTGGGCCGGCCCGATCACTCCCGGGCTGGCAGACTATCTTCTGCTGCCTCAGGAGCGCGCGCTGCCCCCTGCGGGCCGGATGGGAGCGTTCCTCGATGATGATGAAAACGGCGTGAAGGTGCGATCCTGTGTCGCCGACAGTGCCTGCGAGGAAGCGGGAATCCGGCGTGGAGACCGGTTGCTTGCGATTGACGGGAGCGCTGTTGACAGCGTGTCCGGGGTGCGTGCGCTGCTGTGGGATCGCCTGCCCGGAGAGCGAATCTCCGTTTCCCTGAGCCGGGAGCGCCTGCTGCTCCCGCCCGAAGAGCGGGAGCTGGGGCTGGAGTTGCGCTGAGCGTCGAGGCTCAGGCGGCCGCTTCGGCTTCCGCGTCGAAAACCAGTCCGATCCGGTATCCGTTCCGCATCGAGCGGATCCAGCGCACGCGGCCGCGACGGGGGCCGGTCTCCAGTCCTTCGATTTCGATAGTCTCGTTCAGAGCCAGCGGACACGAGAGCAGCAGTCCCAGCCCGCGCGCAGTCAGATCCACGGCGACGCCCTCGTGACGCATGCCCGAACGGATCACGACGCAATTCACCTGCGCCGACAGATCCTGGCGCGGAGTTTCCCGGAATTCGATGTATTCGACGCTGATCGCCACTGGTTCTCCCCCTTGTCGTTCGTTGTGGTGGCCCCGGGGCGGGGAGCCGACAGGATAGCACCCGGTCGGCAGTCCGAAAACCCGTCTGTCCGGTCGCTCTCGGTAGGAAATGGAAAACCATTGTCCGCCGGGGGGGCGGACAATGGACGCGTGGATGAACGCTACTTCAGGGCCTGGCGGAGAACGTAGGGGAGGATGCCGCCGTGACGGAAGTAGGCGATTTCATTGGGAGTGTCTATCCGGGTGACGACCACGAACTCGCGCCGCTTGCCGTCATTGCCCAGGGCCTCCACGGTGAGGTGGCCGCCGGGGACGAGCGCATCGAGCCCCTGGATGGTGTAGCTTTCTTCACCGGTGAGCCCCAGCGACTCGCGGGTTTCGCCCGGACGGAACTGCAAGGGCAGGATACCCATCCCCACCAGATTCGAGCGGTGGATGCGCTCGAAGCTCTCGGCAATCACTGCGCGGATACCGAGCAGACGAGGTCCCTTGGCCGCCCAGTCGCGCGACGAGCCGGTGCCGTATTCCTTGCCGGCAAGCACGATCAGCGGGACGCCCGCTTCGGCGTAACGCACCGAGGCATCGTAGATCGACATCTGCTCGCCGTCCGGCAGGTGGCGGGTGATACCGCCTTCGGTGCCTGGCGCAAGCAGATTGCGCAGACGGATGTTGGCGAAGGTTCCCCGCACCATGACCTCGTGGTTTCCGCGTCTTGCGCCGTAGGAATTGAATTCCGCAGGCTCGACGCCCAGCCCGATCAGGTATTGTCCGGCAGGCGTATCGCGGCCGATGCTGCCGGCGGGCGAGATATGGTCGGTGGTCACCGAGTCGCCCAGTACGGCGAGAACCCGGGCGCCTTCGATGGCGGTCAGCGGCTCCGGCTCGGCGCTCATGCCCTGGAAGAAGGGCGGTTCCTTGATGTAGGTCGAATCCTCGCGCCACTCGAACAGGTCGCCGCCGGGAACCTCGAGTTCGTTCCACTCGCGATTGCCGAGCGAAATGCGTTCGTACGCCTGGCTGAACTGACGCGGCGTGACGTGGCGCTGGATGCACTCTTCGATTTCCTCGGCGCTCGGCCAGATGTCCTTCAGGTAGACGTACTGCCCGTTCGGATCGATTCCGAGCGGATCGCTGGTCAGGTCCATGTTGACGTTGCCGGCCAGCGCGTAGGCGATGACCAGCGGCGGGGAGGCCAGGTAATTGGCGCGAACGTGCGGATTGACCCGCCCTTCGAAGTTGCGGTTGCCCGACAACACCGCCGAAACCGCCAGGTTGCCTTCCCTGATGGCATCCACGATCTGATCCGGCAGCGGACCACTGTTGCCGATGCAGGTGGTGCAGCCGTAGCCGACCAGGTGGAAGCCGAGCCCCTCCAGGTAGGGCATCAGGCCGGCATCGTTCAGATACTCGGTGACCACGCGCGATCCGGGCGCAAGGCTGGTCTTTACCCAGGGCTTGCTGCGCAGGCCGCGGCGCACCGCATTGCGGGCGAGCAGCCCGGCCGCCATCATTACCGCCGGGTTCGAAGTATTGGTGCAGCTGGTGATGGCGGCGATGACCACCGAGCCGTGGCACAGCCTGTAGGATACGCCGTCCGGATTGCGTACCGGCACGGTGGTGCCGAATTCATGCAGATCCTTGTCCGGGTGATGCGGCGACAGCTCCGGGGCCGTCATCATCGGCGCGCCGCCCTCGCCGAGCCAGTTGGTGATGGCGTTGGGGTCGACGTTGGAGTTCGGCTTGATGTGCGAGGCGAGCAGCTTGCGGAAGGAGCCGCGCACTTCCGGCAGCGACACGCGGTCCTGCGGCCGGCTCGGTCCGGCCAGGCTCGGCTGGATCGAACCCAGGTCGAATTCGATCAGCTCCGAATACAGTGCCTCCGGCGCATCCGGCGTGTGCCACATGCCCTGGGCCTTGAAGTAGGCTTCGACGATCGGCGCCAGGTCTGCGCGTCCGGTGAGGCGCAGGAAGTCGACTGCCTTCTGGTCGACAGGGAAGAGGCCGCAGGTGGCGCCGTACTCGGGTGCCATGTTGGCGATGGTCGCGCGGTCGGCCAGTGAGAGCTCGCCGACTGCGGGGCCGAAGAATTCGACGAACTTGCCGACCACACCGTGGCGGCGCAGGTGCTCGGTGATCGTGAGCACCAGATCGGTGGCTGTCGTTCCCGCCGGCAGCCTGCCGACCAGGCGCATGCCGACCACCGGCGGGATCAGCAGTGAGGACGACTGGCCGAGCAGCGCCGCTTCGGCCTCGATGCCGCCGACACCCCAGCCGAGAACGCCCAGTCCATTGATCATGGTGGTGTGGGAATCGGTGCCGATGACGGTGTCGGGGTAGACCCACGCTCCGTCCTCGCGCTCGCTGACCATGGCCACGCGAGCCAAGTATTCCAGGTTGACCTGGTGCACGATGCCGCTATCGGGCGGCACGATGCGGAAATTGTCGAAGGCGCTCTGGCCCCAGCGCAGGAACTGGTAGCGCTCGCGGTTGCGGTGCAGCTCACGGATCGCATTGATGCGGAACGACTGATCGCTGCCGAAGCTGTCCACCTGCACCGAATGATCGATTACCAGATCCGCCGGCGTGTACGGATTGATGGTGCGCGGATTGCCGCCCATGCGGGCGATGGCGGTGCGCATCGCGGCGAGATCGGCAACTGCGGGAACGCCGGTGAAATCCTGCAGCAGCACCCGCGCGGGCATGAAGAAGATCTCGCGTTCCGGTGCTTTCTCCCGGTCCCAGCGCACGAAATCCTGGATGTCCCCCGCTTCGATGGTGACGCCGTCTTCATGGCGAAGGAGGTTTTCCAGCAGCACCTTGTGCGCGTAAGGCATGCGCTCGGTTTCCGGGAGGCCGGCGCGCGCGAGCGCGGGCAGCGAAAAATAGTGGAACTTCCCGCCCTCGACTTCGAGGACGGAGCGGGTGCGGAACGTGTCGAGGTTTGCGGTCATGTATTCGTCTTTGTTGCTGTGGGGCCGCTCTGCGCGGACAGTTGTGAAATTATAACGCGGAGCCGGGCTCTGTCTCCCCGGGAGGCGCTCAGGCGAGCAGAACGGCCACCAGGCCGGTCAGAAAAATGCCATCGAAAGTCCCTGCGCCGCCGATCGAAGCAACGGGAACGCCCATCCGGCGGATATCGTTGGTGCGCATCAGGTCGGCGCCGATGAGCACTCCCAGGGTGCCACAGATGTAGGCCAGTGGCGCGCTCGCCTCCTGGTTCAGCATCAGGGCGACGAGGGCGGCGGCAACCGGGGCAACGAACATCGGCATGCCGATCCCCAGCCCGGGGACCGGACGGCTGAAGCGATAACAGATCAGCGCCACGATGGTGACCGCGACCGCCACGTCGAAGACAGGGATGGGGTTATGGTGCATCAGATACGCTGAAAGGCAGACCGGCACCAGGCCGCCGCCCACATTGACGGCGATGGTAGTGCGGCCCTTGAACTGGCGCATGGCTTCTTCCAGCAGCGGGCGCAGGGCTTCCGGGGCCGCCTCCAGCGAGCCGGCCTGGGCCCGGATCGAGAACAGCGGCAGGTTGACCGCGCTCCCGAGCAGCGATGTCAGCAGGAGCAGCAGTGCCGATTCGCTGGAAAGGCCGAGCTTGCCGAAGGCTATGGTCAGTGCCCCGACCTGGATCAGCGTGATCAGGGCGGCGGTGGCAAGGATCAGCAAAAGGAGGGCGAAGGGGGGGCGCATGGTCATCCGTGCATCCAGGCCCCTTGGATGCTGGGCGGCCGGTTTCCGCTCCGGGATCTATGGGGGCTTTGAATTTTCTGGGATAATCCCCAGCTAGTGGGATTGTAAGTGGTTTTCCCGGGAGAATGAAATGCCGATCTATGAATATGCCTGTCAATCCTGTGGTCACGAGCTCGAGCAGCTGCAGAAGCTCAGTGACGCACCGTTGGTAGATTGTCCGGAGTGTGGCCGTCCCGAGCTGCGCAAGCTGGTATCGGCGGGCGGGTTCGTGCTCAAGGGGAGCGGCTGGTACGTGACCGACTTCCGTGACAAGAGCAAGAAGTCGGAGGCAGGTGGCGGCTCGGATGCCGGTTCCAAACCCGCTGCTGCCTGTGGTACCGGCGCCTGCGGGAGCTGCGACTGAGGCTCCGGTTCACCGCGGTGTCGTTCCCGGCGCTTTGGCCGTCCGGCAATGATGCTAGAATGAGCAACCCGGCGGGCAACGGCCCGCCTTTTATTTTCAGCGAATTCACCAATATCCAATGATGCGCACCCACTATTGCGGTCAGATTGACGAGTCCCTGCTCGACAGGGAGGTAAAGCTTTGCGGATGGGTTCATCGCCGCCGTGATCATGGCGGAGTGATCTTCGTCGATCTGCGCGACCGTGAAGGTCTGGTGCAGATCGTGTTCGATCCCCAGTCCCGGGACAGTTTCGCAACTGCCGAGCGGGTGCGCAGTGAGTACGTGCTGCAGATCACCGGCCGGGTACGGAGGCGGCCCGAGGGTACCGAGAATCCCCACCTCGCCACCGGCCAGGTCGAGGTGCTTGCCGGCACCGTGGAAATTCTCAATGCCGCGTTGACTCCGCCTTTCACCATCGATGAGGAAGCGGAGGTCGGCGAGGACGTCCGGCTGCGCTATCGCTATCTGGATCTGCGCCGCCCGCACATGCAGCGCAACCTGCGGATGAGGTATGCGGCGGCGCGCACGCTGAGGCGTTTCCTGGACGAGCATGGCTTCATGGAGATCGAAACGCCGGTGCTTACCCGTTCGACTCCGGAGGGAGCGCGCGACTACCTGGTGCCGAGCCGCACGCACCAGGGCAGCTTCTACGCCCTGCCGCAGTCGCCGCAGCTGTTCAAGCAGCTGCTCATGGTGGCGGGCATGGACCGCTACTATCAGATCGTGCGCTGTTTCCGCGATGAGGATCTGCGGGCTGATCGCCAGCCCGAGTTCACCCAGCTCGACATCGAGGCTTCCTTCGTCGATGAAGAGGAGCTGATGCTGCTGATGGAGCGGATGATCAGAATCCTTTTCGCCGAAGTCATCGAAGTCGCTCTGCCCGATCCCTTCCCGCGAATGAGCTACGCCGAGGCGATGACGCGGTTTGGCACCGATCGCCCGGATCTGCGCATTCCGCTCGAGCTGGTGGAGCTTACCGACCTGATGAAGGAGGTCGATTTCAAGGTGTTCGCGGCTCCGGCAGCCGATCCGGCCGGACGTGTCGCGGCGCTCTGCCTGCCTCAGGGGGGAGAGCTGAGCCGCAAGGAAATCGACGACTACACCGCATTCGTCGCCGTCTACGGAGCGCGCGGCCTGGCCTACATCAAGGTCAATGATCGCGCAGCCGGCAGGGACGGGCTGCAGTCGCCGATCCTGAAATTCCTTCCGGATCCTGTCGTTGATGAGGTTTTGCGTCGAACTGCCGCGAATGACGGCGATATTATCTTCTTTGGCGCCGATCGCGCCGAGATCGTCAACGAGGCTCTGGGAGCGCTGCGGGTGCGCCTGGGGCATGATCGCGGCCTGGTCGAGCATGGCTGGCGGCCGCTGTGGGTCGTCGATTTCCCCATGTTCGGCCGCGACGAGCAGGAAAACCGCTGGGTGGCGCTGCATCACCCGTTCACCAGTCCGAAGCTGCGGGATCCCGCCGCGCTCGCCGCAGATCCCGGTAGCGCGCTGTCGCGGGCCTATGACATGGTGCTCAACGGCACCGAAGTCGGAGGCGGGTCGATCCGTATCCACGATTCTGCGCTGCAGGCCGAGGTGTTCCGCCTGCTGGGTATCGATGCCGCCGAGGCGGAAGCGAAGTTCGGCTTCCTCCTGCATGCCCTGCAGTATGGGGCGCCACCCCATGGCGGCATTGCCTTCGGCCTCGATCGGCTGCTGATGCTGATGACCGGCTCGGCCTCGATCCGGGATGTGATCCCGTTCCCGAAGACGCAGACCGGCGCCTGTCTGATGACCGAAGCGCCCTCCCAGGTGGACGAGCGCCAGCTGCGCGAACTCGGTATCCGGCCGACGAAGCCGGCGCGCTGAGTGTTGCTTACAGTGATCTTTGGCTTACACTGATCCCATGAATACCCAGGCTGTCCTGCAACAGGCTCCCCTCGTCAGCGACGAGGAATATCAGGAGCGCATCCGCGCCGCCAAGGCCAGGCTCGGTCCGCGCCTTGCGATCCTCGGGCACCACTATCAGCGTGAGGAGGTGTATCGCCACGCTGATTTCACCGGTGACTCGCTGATGCTGTCACGTCAGGCGGCGGCATCGGATGCTGAGTTCATCGTGTTCTGCGGCGTGCATTTCATGGCCGAGGTGGCCGATATCCTGACCCGTCCCGAGCAGGTAGTGATTCTCCCCGACCTGTCGGCGGGCTGCTCGATGGCGGACATGGCGAGCCTGGCCAAGGTCGAGCGCGCCTGGCGCGAGCTGAACGAAGCTCTGGGCGATGCCGAAAGCACCGTCACCCCGGTCACTTACATCAATTCCGCCGCGGACCTGAAAGCGTTCTGCGGGCGTCATGGCGGCATCGTCTGCACTTCCTCCAATGCCGGCCGGGTGCTCGACTGGGCCTGGGAGCGGCGCCAGAAGGTGCTGTTCTTCCCTGATCAGCATCTCGGGCGCAACACCGCCCATCGCATGGGGGTGCCGCTGGAAGATATGGTGGTCTGGGATTTCGATCTGCCGTATGGCGGACTCGACCCCGAACGGATCCGCGCCGCGCGCCTGATTCTGTGGAAAGGCTTCTGCTCGGTGCATCAGATGTTCCGGCCGGAACACATCGATCGTTTTCTCGCCCAGTATCCGGATGCCAAGGTCATAGCTCACCCCGAGTGCTCGATCGAAGTCTGTGAGCGTGCCGAATTCGTCGGTTCGACGGAGTACATCATCAGGACCATCGCCGAGTCCGCTCCGGGGACGCGCTGGCTGGTGGGCACCGAGCTCAACTTGGTGCAGCGCCTGCATGAGCGCTTCCGTAGCGAAGGCAAGTCGGTGCACTTCATGTCGCCGACGATCTGCATGTGTTCCACCATGTTCCGCATCGACGCGCGGCACCTGTGCGCCTCGCTGGAGAATCTGGTTGCGGGGAAGGTGGAAAACCGCATCGTCGTTCCGCCCGCCATCGCGGCCGAGGCGCGAGTGGCGCTGGATCGCATGCTGGAATTGTAAGTTCTGGCGCCCGTTCCGGTCGCTGCCGCCTCGCCGTTTGCCTGTTTCTCTTTCCCCCATCGATCTGTGCCGGAGGCGGCAGCCGTTTTTTTCGCGCGGCCGGAGGTGCTAGACTGGCGGGCGGTCGAACATACTTTTGGGTAACATCAATGGCCGGGCACAGTAAGTGGGCTAATATCCAGCATCGCAAGAACGCGCAGGACGCCAAGCGCGGCAAGCTTTTCACCAAACTCATCCGGGAGATCACCGTGGCCGCCAGGCTGGGCGGCGCAGACGCGGCATCCAATCCGCGCCTGCGGGCAGCCATCGACAAGGCGCTCGACGCAAACATGACCAAGGACACCGTCGAGCGTGCCATCAAGCGCGGCGCCGGTGGTCTCGAGGGGGCCAATGTTCAGGAAGTGCGCTATGAAGGTTATGGCCCGGGAGGCGCTGCCGTCATGGTCGACTGCATGACCGATAACCGTAACCGGACCGTGGCGGAAGTCCGCCATGCCTTCAACAAGTGCAATGGCAGCCTCGGCACGGAAAATTCTGTCGCCTACCTCTTCTCGCGTATGGGCGTGATCGGATTTCCGCCGGGCAGCGATGAAGACCGGGTCATGGGGGCTGCGCTGGAGGCCGGTGCCGAGGACGTGGTGGTCGATGATGATGGCTCGCTGGAAGTGCTGGCCTCGCCTGACTCATTCACGGCGGTGCGCGAGGCGATGGTTGCCTCCGGACTGGAGCCCGCCTACGCGGAGCTGACCGAGCGCGCCGCGACCAGCGTGGCGCTCGGCGGGGACGATGCCGTTACCATGATGCGACTCCTCGAGATGCTCGAAGATCTCGACGACGTGCAGAACGTCTACACCAATGCCGACCTGCCGGAAGAGGTTCTTGCCGGAGCATGATTCTTCATGATCATCCTCGGCATTGACCCGGGACTCAATGTCACGGGTTTCGGCCTGATCGAGGTTAGGGGGAATCGTGCCGGCTATGTCGCCAGCGGCTGCATACGCGCTTCCGGCAGCGAACTGCCGCAGCGACTCGGCATCATCTTCAGCGGCATACGGGAGCTGATCGAACTGCATGGACCCGGCGAAGCCGCCATCGAGAACGTCTTCATGCACCGCAATGCATCCTCGGCGCTCAAGCTGGGGCAGGCGCGCGGGGCGGCGATCAGCGCGCTGGTCACGCATGGTCTCCCCGTGCATGAGTACACCCCAGCTCAGATCAAGCAGTCGATGGTCGGCCGCGGCGGCGCTGACAAGGAGCAGGTGCGCCACATGGTGTGCGCGCTGCTCGGGCTGAAGACTCCGCCGCGTCTGGATGCCAGCGACGCGCTCGCCTGCGCGCTCTCCCATCTGCACTTCAGCCGTACCCGGGCCCGCGTATCGCAGGCCATGGTCGCGGCAGGAGTGACTTCGTGATTGGGCGTTTGCGCGGAACGCTGGTGCATCAGCAGGCGCCGTTCATTCTGCTCGATGTCGGCGGAGTCGGATACGAGATCGAGGCTACCAGCGCGGTGCTTGCGCGGCTGCCGCCCGCCGGTTCGGAATGCATCGTCTACACGCACCTGGTGGTGCGCGATGATGCCCATCTGCTGTTTGGCTTCGCTGACCTGGCGGAGCGGGAACTGTTTCGTGAGCTCATCAAGGTCAACGGCGTCGGTGCGCGCATGGCGCTGGCGATCGTTTCGGGCATGACGGTCGAGGAGTTTGCGCGCCGCGTTCTCGAAAAGGACATCACCGCGCTGATGCGCCTGCCTGGAGTGGGGCGCAAGACCGCCGATCGCCTGGTCATGGAGATGAAGGATCGGATCTCCGAACACTGGTCGCCCGATACGAAGGCTGTTTCTGCTCCGCCTGCGACGCCGGCCGGTGATGATGCCTTGCAGGAGGCGCTGGTGGCGCTGGCCGCGCTCGGCTACAAGCCGCATGAGGCGAACCGGATGCTGAGCGGGATCGATGCCGCCGGTCGCAGCAGCGAGGAGATCATCCGTCGCGCCCTTCAGCAGGCGGTGATCCGCAAGCCATGATCGAAAATGACCGCATCATCAGCGCTGCAGATGCCCCGGGGGAGGATTCGCTCGAACGGTCGGTGCGTCCGCGCTCTCTGGCCGAATACGTCGGTCAGCAGAAGATGCGCGAGCAGATGTCGGTATTCATCCGCGCAGCCCGTGAGCGCGGCGAGGCGCTGGACCACGCCCTGATCTTCGGGCCGCCGGGTCTGGGCAAGACGACGCTTGCCCACATCATTGCCAATGAACTCGGAGTGAAGCTCAGGCACACCTCGGGCCCGGTGCTGGAGCGGCCCGGGGATCTCGCCGCGCTGCTCACCAATCTCGAGCCCCGGGACGTGCTTTTCATCGACGAAATCCATCGCATGAGTCCCGTCATAGAGGAAATCCTCTATCCGGCGATGGAAGACTGCCAGCTCGACATCATGATCGGTGAAGGCCCGGCAGCGCGCTCGATCCGCCTCGAGCTGCCACCGTTCACACTCGTCGGAGCGACGACCCGCGCCGGTCTGCTGACCTCGCCGCTCCGCGACCGCTTCGGCATTGTGCAGCGTCTCGGCTTCTACAGCCGGGATGAGCTCACCTCGATCGTGCTGCGGGCGGCGGGAGTGCTCGGGGCGGGCATCGATGAGGACGGGGCGCGACAGATCGCCCGGCGCTCGCGCGGGACACCGCGAATCGCCAATCGTCTGCTGCGTCGCGTGCGTGATTTTGCCCAGGTGATGGCTGACGGCCATATCACCGGAGCTGTGGCCGACCAGGCCTTGCGTATCCTCGACGTGGATGAGGGGGGGCTGGATGCGATGGATCGGCGGCTGATCGGCGCCATCGTGCACAAGTTCGATGGTGGTCCGGTCGGGCTCGACAGTCTCGCCGCAGCCATAGGCGAAGAGCGGGGCACCATCGAAGATGTGATCGAGCCCTATCTCATCCAGGAGGGATATATCGTGCGCACAGCGCGCGGACGGATGGCGACCGGTCTGGGCTACAGACATCTGGGCCTGACTGCGCCGGAGCGCATCACCGCCGAATCGGCTGATCTGTTCGATCAGCCGTAGCCGGTTGGCGACGGTCCGCATCATGCCTGCGGCGTGCAATGCGTATGGAATTCCACTAATATCTTCCGCGATCGTATCCCGTTAACGCCCAGAGATGTTCAATGTTCCACTGGCCTGTGCGCGTCTATTACGAAGATACGGACAGCGGGGGCGTCGTCTACTACGCGAACTATCTCAAGTTCATGGAGCGGGCGCGCAGCGAGTGGCTGCGAAGCCTTGGATTCGAACAGGACGTCCTGAATGCGCGGCACGGGATCATCTTCGCCGTGCGGTCCGTGGCGGTGGAGTACCTGCGGCCGGCACGCTTCAACGATCTGTTGTCCATAGGGGTGCAGCTTGGCGATCGTCGCGCCGCGGAGCTGCAGTTCATGCAGTCAGTGCGGCGCGCCGCTGCTGACGGCGCTGACGAACTTCTGTGCACCGCGGCGGTACGGCTGGTCTGCCTCGATAGCCGGAGTTTCCGGCCGCGTCGCATCCCGCAATTCCTGATGACGGAGATCGAACGTGAATCTTGATATGTCCGTGCTCCATCTGATCACGAGCGCCAGCCTGCTCGTGCAGATGGTCATGCTCATCCTCGTGCTGGCCTCCATCGCTTCCTGGACGCTCATCTTCCGCAAGGGGCGCGAGATGAAGGTTGCGCGCCAGGAGATGGACCGTTTCGAGGAACGTTTCTGGTCCGGGGGCGATCTGGCGGAGCTTCATCGCGAGGCAAGAAGGCGCAGTGACCGGTTGATCGGCGCCGAGCGCATATTCGATGCCGGCTTCGAGAACTATCTGCGGCTGCTGCAGAAGCCGGGAGTCACGCGGGGCGAGCTGATGGACGGTACCCGGCGCGCGATGCGCGTCGCGCTCAACCGCGAGGCGGATCGGCTGGAAGTGCATCTGCCTTTTCTTGCCACTGTCGGCTCGATCAGTCCGTACATCGGCCTGTTCGGCACGGTCTGGGGCATCATGAACTCCTTTCGTGCACTTGCCAATGTCGGTCAGGCGACCCTGGCCATGGTCGCGCCGGGGATCGCCGAGGCGCTGATTGCCACCGCGACCGGACTCTTTGCCGCCATTCCTGCCGTGGTCGCCTACAACCGCTACATCAATGACGCGGAAAAGCTGGTCAACCGCTACGACAACTTCCTCGAGGAATTCACCGCGCTGCTGCAGCGGCAGACGCCCGAGAGTACCGGCGCGAGCGGTCAGACGCGCCGGGGCGAGGGGGGCTGAGCCGGCATGATGCGTCGCGCCCGCAAGAGGCCGATGTCGGAGATCAACATCGTTCCGTACATCGACGTAATGCTGGTCCTGCTGGTGGTATTCATGGTGGCGGCACCGCTGCTTACGCTGGGCGTCAATGTCGAGCTGCCCAAGGCGGCGGCCAATCCCATGCAGAGCGAGAATCAGGAGCCGCTGGTCGCCAGCGTCGATGCCGAAGGCAACATCTATCTGAATGTCGGCGACAATCCCGATGCGCCGCTGGATGCGGACACGCTGGTGCAGCGTGTCGCAGCGGTGCTGCGCAACAGGCCGGATACGCCGGTGATGGTGCGCGGAGATGCCTCTGCGGATTATGGTTCCGTGGTGCGCGTCATGGCGCTGCTGCAGGCAGCCGGGGCGCCCAGCGTTGGACTGGTGACCGAGAGTCCTGAGCCGGCGCCGCGCAGGGGTTCGCGCTGAATATGGGCCTGTTGCGGGACATCGCCGCGACCGCGGTCGCTGGCCTGAAGGATCTGACAAGAGAGCCGCGCCATCTGTTTTACGCGGTGCTGATCCATATCGGCTTCTTTGCGATGTTCGTGCTCGGCTTCGAGTGGCGGCAGACGGTGCGTCCGCCGGCGCCGGAAGTCGTGCAGGCGGTCGTGGTGGATGAGGCGCGGGTGCAGGAGGAGATGGCACGCCTGAAAGAAGCGGAGGCGCGCAAGGCCGCTCAGGAGGCGGAGACCCAGCGGCGCCAGCGTGAAGCGGAGGAGGCGCGCAAGCGCGAGGAGCAGCGCTTGGCCGAGATCAAGCGGCAGCAGGAGCAGGCAAAGAAGGAGTCCGAGGCACAGCGCAGGCGCGAGGAGCAGCGTCTGGCTGAACTCAAGAAACAGCAGGAGCAGGCGCAGAAAGAGGCCGAGGCGCAGCGCAAGCGCGAAGAGCAGCGTCTGGCCGAGCTGAAAAAGAAACAGCAGGAAGAGGAAGCGAAGCGCGCGGAGGAAGCCCGCAAGCGCGAAGAACAGCGGCGCAAGGAAGAGGAAGCGCGTAAGGCTGAGGAGGCGCGCAAGGCTGAAGAGGCACGCAAGGCCGAGGAGGCACGCAAGGCCGAGGAGGCGCGCCAGGCGGAGTTGCGGCGTCAGCAGGAAGAGCGGGCCGCCGCTGAGCGGGCGCGTCAGCAGACCGAGGTCGAGCGCTACGTGCGGCTGATCCAGCAGCAGGTTGCGCGGGCATGGATTCGTCCGCCGAACTGGGCGGGGCAGCAATGCATGGTGCGCGTGCATATCATCCCCGGAGGGGACGTCATCGACGTCACCATGGTGCGCAGCTGCGGCGATCCGGTGCTGGATCGCTCGGTCGAGAGCGCCGTGCGCCGGGCTGCTCCGCTGCCGGTCCCGCCGGCCGACAGTGGATTGTTCGATCGCTTCCGTGAGCTGGAATTCGTCTTCAAACCCGAGCCATTCTTATGAAGAATCTGTGCAGGATGCTGTTTTTTCTCGCGTGCGCGCTGGCCGCTGCCAATGCCCGCGCCGTACTGACCATCGAGATCACCCAGGGCGCGGAGGGGGCGCTGCCGATTGCAGTAGTGCCATTCGCCTGGGAAGGGGACGGCGCACAGCCCGAGGATGTCGCCGGAGTGATCGCTGCGGATCTGCATCGGAGCGGACGCTTTTCGCCGCTGCCGACCCGGGACATGCTCTCCCGCCCGCATGAACCCGGACAGATCCAGTACAAGGACTGGCGTGTGCTCGGTATGGACAGCCTGGTCATCGGCCGCGTCCGTCAGCTCGGCGAGACCTATGAGGTCCGCTTCCAACTGTTCGACATTCTGCGTCAGTCGCAGCTGACTGGCCTGACCTTCCGCGCCGATCGGGCGGGTCTGCGCCGGGTGGCGCACCAGATCGCGGACATCGTCTATGAAACGCTGCTCGGTGAGCCGGGCGCCTTTGCCACCCGCATCGCCTACATCACCGAAGTATCGACGGGCGGAAACTCGCGTCGTTATACCCTGGAGGTGGCCGATTCGGACGGACACAATCCGCGCCCGGTCCTGGTGTCGACCCAGCCCCTGATGTCGCCGGCATGGTCGCCCGATGGCAGCCGCGTTTCCTATGTGTCGTTCGAGTCCGGCGCCCCGGTGATTTATGTCCAGAACATCAATTCGGGGGCGCGGGAAGCAGTGTCGAGTCAGCGCGGTCTCAACGGCGCCCCGGCCTGGTCGCCGGATGGCCGCAGGCTGGCTCTGGTCCTGTCGAAGGACGGTTCGCCGAGCATCTATGTTCTCGATCTCGCATCGCGCAGCCTGCAACAGCTCACCCGCGGCTTTTCGATCGACACCGAGCCGGCCTGGTCGCCGGATGGCCGGACGATCTACTTCACTTCCGATCGTGGCGGCAAGCCGCAGATCTATCGTGTGCCGGCAAGTGGCGGCCAGGTCGAGCGGGTGAGCTTCGACGGCGACTACAATGCGCGCCCCGTGGTATCTCCGAATGGCAGGTATCTGGCGATGGTCAACAACAGTGGCAGGGGGTTCAATATTGGAACTCTCGACCTGACGAATGGGGCATTCCAGGTGCTGACCCAGGGAGGGCGCGACGAGTCGCCAAGCTTTGCGCCCAATGGTAGCATGATAATCTACGCAACCCGGGAAGGGGCGAAGGGATTCCTGTCGGTGGTCTCGGTCGATGGCCGCGTTCGCCAGCGCCTTGTGTTCGAGGGCGGGCAGGCGCGCGAACCCGCTTGGTCTCCGTATCTGAAGTGACCCCGGTGACGAATTATGGGGCCAGCCCATTCGATGGCTGGCCCGATGTTCCCCATACATTACAGGAGATTGCAGACAATGAAGGTTTTACAAAGGCTGTGTGCCGCGGTTGTTCCGGTCGTGTTGCTGACCGCCTGCGCCAGCACGCAGGAGACGATCGAGTCCGTTCCGGATACCAGCACGACGGCACCTGCTCACGAGCACTCGTTCGATTCCTCGAGCTCTGGCGCCGAAGTGATGGCTGCGCCGGCACAGCCCGGTTTCCAGGGCAGCCCGCTCGATGATCCGAGCAGCCTCCTGTCCAAGCGCGTCATCTATTTCGACTTCGATCGCGCAGAGATCCAGCAGGACCAGCGGGATATCGTGCAGGCTCACGCCGATTATCTGGCTGCCAATCGCAACGTCCGCGTGGTGCTCGAGGGACATACCGACGAACGCGGTTCGCGCGAGTACAACATGGGCCTGGGTGAGCGGCGTGCCAATGCGGTGCGTTCCTTCCTGACCCTCAACGGTGCTTCCACCTCGCAGATCGAGGTCGTCAGCTATGGCGAAGAGCGCCCGGTGGCGATGGGTCAGGACGAAGGTTCCTGGCGCCTGAATCGCCGCGTGGAAATCGTGTACCGCTGAAGGTCGCTCGGGTGATGGGTCGCGCGAGATCGGTTCTGGTCATCGGCATCGTGGCGATGGCGGGGGTGATGTCACCCCCACTGTCCTTCGGCAGCAGTCCGCCGATCATCGAGTCGCAGCCCCTGCCGCGCCCAGGCGCGGCGTCCGCAGTGCCGGCCCCGTCGGCTCCGGCTGCGGCGGTGAACGAGTCCCGGCAGATCCTGATGGAGATGCATTCGCGCCTGGAAGCCCTGCAGCGTGAGGTGCAGGAACTGCGTGGCGCACTCGAAGTCCAGGAGCACCGCAGCTCCAGCCTCGAGCAGCGGCAGCGCGAACTGTATGTCGACATCGATCGGCGTCTCCGGCGCATCGAGGCGGCGGCTGCTGACGCGCCTGCCGGTGGAGCCGGCGACATGATGGTCCCCTCGTCGCCAGAGCCGGTCCCGGTTCCGGTTCCCGTACCGCCGGCTGCGCAGACCACGGCACCGGCGCCTGCACCGGCGGCTGACGTTCAGGCGGAGCGGCAGGCATACGAGCGTGCGTTCGATATCATCAAGGCCGGCCGCTACGACGAAGCGATTACCGAATTCCGCAGTTTCCTCTCCCGTTATCCGGGCAGTACCTATTCGGCCAATGCGCAGTACTGGCTGGGCGAAGCCAACTACGTCATGCGCCGCTTCGAGGAAGCCGCCGACGAATTCGCCAAGGTGCTGAAGTTCTATCCCGACAGTGCGAAGGCTGCGGACGCCATGCTGAAGCTGGGTTTTTCCCAGTACGAGCTGCAACGCTGGGACGATGCTTCGGCTACCCTGCAGCAGGTCATCGAGCGTTATCCTTCGAGCACCGCGCGGCAGCTTGCCGAAGGCAGGTTGCAGCGGATGAGGATGGAAGGCCGTTGACGATCTGACCGGGCTCAGTTCGCGCCCGATCGCGTGTCGGTACGACACGCCCATGATATCCTTGTCATTCCCGTTCCTGTTTCCCGCGTCCCTGGCATGTCGACACGCACCGAGGATTCGCTGCGCATCAGCGAGATATTCTTTTCCCTGCAGGGTGAGACCCGCACCAGCGGTATTCCGACTGTCTTCGTGCGCCTGACCGGCTGCCCGCTGCGCTGTGTCTACTGCGATACCGCCTATGCTTTCAGCGGCGGCGAGATCATGTCGATCAACGACATCGTCGCGCGCACGCGCGCCTATCCAGCCCGTCATGTCACCGTGACCGGTGGTGAGCCTCTGGCCCAGCGAAATTGCCTGCGCCTGCTCGAAGCGCTGTGTGATGAGGGTTTTGAGGTGTCGCTGGAGACAGGAGGCAGTCTCGATGTGAGCGGGGTCGATTCCCGCGTGGTCAAGGTGATCGATGTGAAGACGCCGGCCTCGGGCGAGGAAAAATCAAATCGCCTTGCGAATCTGCTCCATCTCCGCCCGAGAGACCAGATCAAGTTCGTGATCTGTGACCGGCGCGATTACGATTGGGCGGCCGAGCTGATCACCCGTCTCGATTTGCCGGCGCGCGCCGAGGTGCTGCTGTCGCCCTCGCATGGGCAGCTCGATCCGGGGCTGCTCGCCGACTGGATTCTTGCCGATGGCCTGCCGGTCCGGTTGCAGCTGCAGTTGCACAAGTATCTGTGGGGAGACGTGCGGGGGCGATGACGACGCGGGCGGTAGTGCTGCTGTCCGGCGGGCTGGATTCCGCGACCGTGCTCGCGCTCGCGCGCGCCGCGGGTCGCGAGTGTCATGGCCTCAGCTTCGCCTACGGCCAGCGTCACCAGGTCGAGCTGTCGGCTGCCCGGCGGGTTGCGGTCGCTGGCGGCGCGGCGGCGCACCGGGTCATCGACCTGCCGGCGCTCGGTGAGCATGGCGGTTCCGCGCTCACCGATCGCGCGATCGATGTGCCGCATTCTCCGGTCGAGGGCATTCCGGTTACCTACGTTCCCGCGCGCAACACCGTGTTCCTTTCCCTGGCCCTTGCCTGGGCCGAGGTGATCGGAGCGCAGGAAATTCACATCGGCGTGAATGCCGTGGATTATTCCGGCTATCCCGATTGTCGCCCGCCCTTCATCGCCGCTTTCGAGGCGATGGCGAATCTCGGTACCCGCGCCGGTATCGAAGGGCGTCCGTTCGCGATCCGCGCCCCACTGATCTCGATGAGCAAGGCAGACATCATCCGCACTGGGCAGCGTCTCGGCGTCGATTACTCGCTGACCGTCTCCTGCTATGAGGCTGATGATGAGGGACGTGCCTGCGGCGTCTGCGACTCCTGCCGGCTGCGCGCCGCCGGTTTCCGCGACGCCGGCGTTCCCGATCCGACGCGCTATCGTCAGCCCGTGTAATCGGGTGGCCGCCGCCAATCCTGCTTGGCGCGATATCCAAAACGGGGATACAATGCCTTTCCCCTTTTCCCGGGCCGTTAGCTCAGTCGGTAGAGCACCGGACTTTTAATCCGATGGTCCCGCGTTCGAGTCGCGGACGGCCCACCACTTCCCCTTCGGATCGATCCGCAACCGTAAAGTGTGGCTTCGATCCGCCGATAGCGAAGATGTCCGTCCTCCGAAGGATCTCAAATGTTCAAGTGGTTACGGAAAAGCCGCGACTCACGCGCCCAGCCGCGCTGGAAGATCGATCGCTTCCTCGGGGTCTACGATCGTGATGCCTCGATCTTCCTCGGCCGGGTTCAGGATCTGAGCCTGAGCGGCATGTGCGTGGCGAGCACCGAGCTGCCGCCAGTCGGCCAGCACGTGCGTCTCATGCTGGAGATTCTCCGGGACAGCGGGACCCCGGAGACTTTCATGCTGCGCTGCCGTACCTTGTGGACGCGTCCCTGGGGCAACAGCGGACTGCAGCTCATCGGCTTCGAGTTTTCGGGCCCGTCGCCCGCCGCAGTCAGCCGTATTCAGGATCTTCTGCGCGAACAGGCCGAGAAGGATCAGGGCCGCGCCTCCTGATCGCCCCGGTTGCGCGCAGCAGGGGTGGCACATAGAGTATCGGCTTACTCCGGCTGCCACAGGCTGTTCGCATGTCCTTCCGTCTCAAGATCATTCTTGGACTGCTCGCCATCCAGATCCTGCTGGTTGCGATGTTGATCTGGAGCTCTCTGCATTTCCTCAATGCCTCCCATGAAGTCGAACTGAGCAATCGCGCGTTCGTGATGGCGCCGGCGCTGGCTTCGCTGATGAGGCCGGCGGTAGTTGTGGGTGATCATGAGGAGCTGCGCGTCGAAATCGATTCGTTGCTGTTCCGCCGAGGTGTGGTCTACATCCGGGTCCGTGACTCGGAGGGAGCCGTGATAGCAGAGGGCGGTGATCAGCGCCTGCTGGCCCGCCCGTTCCGCGAGGACTTCCTGCTCGAGGATATCAGTGATGGCGTCTTCGACGTGGGGGCGCCCATCATGCGTGACGGCGAATCCCTTGGTCATGTCGAGCTTGGGCTGTCATTCGAGGAAATCCCCGAAGTCATGGCGGCCGCGCGCCGGGAGATGGCCAGTATCGCCCTGGTCGGACTCGCTCTGTCCCTGGTGTTTTCCTGGGCCCTCGGCCACTACTTCGCTCACCAGCTCGCGCGGCTGCGCAATGCGACCCGGCGCATTGCGTCGGGAGATGTCGGGTATCAGCTCCCTGCGCTGGGTGACGATGAGCTGGGCCAGACCGCCCATGCGTTCAACGTCATGTCGCGCAAGCTGGCGACCCTGTACGCGGAAAAGCAGGAGGCGCTGACGCGCGCGAGGCTGAAGGCCCAGGAACTGCAGGGAAGCGAGCGCCGCGTCCATGCGGTGCTGGATCATGCCATGGATGCCATTCTGACCTTCGATGCCCAGGGGAGCATCGTGGATTTCAATCCTGCGGCCGAGCGCATCTTCGGCTACAGCGCCGCGGAGATCGCCGGCCGGCAGATCGATCTCCTGATTCCCGAGCCGTGGTTATCCGAGCAGAAGGCGCGGGTCGCGGAATTCCTGCGTACCGAGGATGAGCATATCTTCGGCGCGCCGAGCGAAATCAAGGCGCGCCATCGTGATGGCTCCGAGTTTCCGGCAGAGATCGATGTCAGCCAGGTGCGGCTGGAAGACCGGCACCTGTTCATCGTGGTGGCGAGAGATATCACTCAGCGGCGTGCCGCTGAGGCCGAGCTGTTGGCGGCGCAGCAGGCAGCCCTGGATGCAGTGCGCAGCAGGTTCGAGTTCATCGCCAACGTCAGCGAGGAGCTGCGCGCTCCTCTCAGCGACATGCTGCGCTCGCTTGGAATTCTTACTCGTACCGGGCTCAGCGATGAGCAGAGGCTGCGCATCGACAATATGCGTGAGGCGGGTGACACGCTGGTGACCATTGTTAACGACATGCTCGATTTCGCCCGCTTGGAAGCAGGTCAGCTCGAATTCGACACCATCGATTTCGATCTGTGGCAGACGATCGATACGGTATGCCGGGCCTACCGTGACCGCGCCGCAGCCAAGGACCTGGATCTGGTTCATGTCATTTCCGCGGCGGTTCCGGCGATGGTGCACGGTGATCCCTCCCGCCTGCGTCAGATCCTGGTGAACCTGATCGACAATGCCATCAAGTTCACGGTCAACGGTGAGATCGTGGTGCGCGTCGACGCCAGGGAGGAGGCGGACGGGCAATCGATGCTGAGGTTCGAAGTCACTGATACCGGCCAGGGCATCGCCCCAGAAGTACAGAAGAGGATCTTCGATCTGCTGTCACGACCGCAGCCCGCTACAGAGATGCCCAGCATCTCCGGCAGCTCCGGCCTCGGACTGACCATAGCGCGCCGCCTGACCGAGATGATGCACGGACGGATGGGAGTCAGCAGCAGCCCCGGGCATGGCAGTACATTCTGGTTTACGGCTTTGCTCGGCAAACCGCATGGCGGCGGCCCGGGGAAAGCGGCCGCCCGTTCCCGGGCGCCTGAACATGAGCTCGCAGGTTTGAAGGTGCTGGTCGTGTCATCGGACGAGGCGGTTCGCGCAGGTCTGCTGCGCATGCTCGGCGGGATGGCCGCCCGCGGCGTAGCCGGCGACGCCCAGGCACTGGTGGAAATCGGCGCCGCGGCCGCGGCGGGCGACCCCTATCGACTGGTGGTATACGATGGCTCCGCTGATGTTGGTCCCGGCCTTCAGTTCACCAGCGCGCTGCGCGCCAGCGGAAATGTGGACATCGCTGTGATCATGCTTGCCTCGGCCGGATTTCGCGGCGATCGGGAAGAGATCCGTCAGGCTGGGATCCAGTGCTACCTGACTGATCCGATAGACTCCCGTGAGCTGGTCGAAAGCATTTCCGCTCTGCTCGACATGGCGGACTCCTCCGGTCGAGTCGAAGGTTTCGTGACCCGTCACGACATCGATGAGCGCAGCGCGAGGCAGGGCTGGGTGCTGGCTGCCGCCATGTCACCCGAGCGTCAGAAGCAGCTCCTTGCGATCATCGAGCGTGGCGGATTCCGCGGGGTGGCCGCCGGCACCAGAGCGCAGCTGTGGTCGGCGGCAGCCAATCCGGTGTTTCAGCTGCTGCTGGTCGATGACGCCGATGGCGTGTTGCTGCCGATCGCCGATGTCGGACAGCTGAAAAGTCTGCGCGGCGCCGATGTGCCGGGCTTGCCGGTCGTGTTCACCGGCGCGGGAGTCGACCGTGCCGCCTGCCTCGCCGGAGGCGCCGATGCCTGTGTCGAGCGCGACGCCGATGTGCTCGCTGCGGTGCAGCGCTTCATGGAGATGGCGGAACGGTCGTCTCGCCGGTGAGCTTCGCCCGCGCCCGCCATTCGGATCTCAGGATGTCGATGCGGGCGCGGATCCGCTCCGCGCGAACATCGTCCTTCGGTATGCGGCGCAACGCCATCTGCAGCTGTTCCAGCGCTGACCCGATCTCGCCCAGCAGATAATAGTGTTCCGCCAGCGCCTGCTCGGCGGCAGCGCGCTCGTTCATCATATCACGGGCCTGGGCCAGCATCCGGTACAGTTCGGCGCGTGGTGTCCGCGCGTCCATATAGTCGCCGATGAGCTGGACTGCCTCGGCCGGCCGTTCGGCTTCGAGCAGTGTTTCGGCGCGATGGATGGTCAGTGGCAGGTGATACGGGTAAATGGCGAGCATGTGTCCGGAAATGCTCAGCGCCTCATCGAGACGGCCTTCGCCGCGCGCGGCGTCGGCAAGCGCGAGCTGATACGCGGGTCGCTCGGGATCCCGGCTCAGCAGGGGAGCCAGTTCTTCGCGCGCATCGGCGTGCCGTCCTGCGGCGTTCAGCGCGATGGCAAGGCCATAACGCAGCGCATCCCGGTCGGCGTCGCCTTCATTGCGCAACGCGTTGCGGTACCAGGCGATGCTCCTCTGCGGATCGCCAAGCTGCAGCACCCGTACCTTCTCCCGGATGATCTGAAAGTTGTCAGTTACCGATTCGCGCAATGGCGCATATTGCTCGGCCCGGCTCCGGGTGTCGGCGATGCGCGAAACGGTGACCGGGTGCGTGCGCAGAAACTCGAGATTCAAGTTGTCATAGTACTGGCTCGCGCGCTGCAGCCGTTCGAAGAAGCGCGGCATGGCGCGCGGCTCATACCCCGAGTCGGCGAGGATCTGCAGGCCGACCCGATCGGCTTCCTGCTCATGCGCGCGGGTAAAGTTGATCTGCTGCTGGATGCTCCCCGCCGCCGTGGCAGCGATTGCCGCCTCGGTGACCTGGCTGCTGTCGGAGCGGCTGCCCAGAATCAAGGCTGCGATGAGCGCCGCGGTCATCGGGACGCTCATCCGCGAGGCTTCCTCGAAGGCGCGCGCCAGATGGCGCTGAGTGACGTGCGCGATTTCGTGGGCGAACACGGAGGCGAGCTCTGCCTCGGATTCGGAGGTCAGTATCAGCCCAGTGTTGATGCCGATGTAGCCCCCGGGGCCGGCGAAAGCGTTGATGGCAGGGTCGCGAACGGAAAAGAACGAGAAGCGCCGGCCGTTGCCGGCGTTCGCGGCGAGACGGTTTCCGAGCGACTCCACGTAGTTCTGCACTTCCGGATCGTTTACCAGCGGCAGGGAGTGGCGAATGCTGCGCATGAATGCTTCGCCGTAGCGCTGCTCGTCTTCGGTCGAGAGAAACGATTCTGTCGTTTCGCCTATGTCCGGCAGCGAGATGGCTGCATGCGCGTGTTCGATTCCGGATCCGCCGGGCAGGCTCAGCATGACGGCGGCGATGAGTGGAGCGATACGGCCTGGCTTCTTCATCGGCGTTCCGTAGCACGGATCATGAGCTGTGAGCTTCCCTCGCTTCCGGCAGCCGCCGGGCGGCCCGCTGCAGTATCGGCCGGAGGAATTGTCCGGTATAGGAGCGGGGATGCGCGGCGATGTCCTCGGGAGTGCCGAAGGCGATGATTTCTCCGCCCCGATCTCCTCCCTCGGGGCCGAGATCGATGACCCAGTCGGCGGTTTTGACTACATCGAGGTTGTGCTCGATGATCACGACGGTGTTTCCTTCGTCGCGCAGCCGGTGCAGTACCTGCAGCAGCTGCCGGACGTCATGGAAATGCAGGCCGGTGGTAGGCTCGTCGAGGATGTACAGGGTGTTTCCGGTGTCGCGCTTGGACAGTTCGCGCGACAGCTTGACCCGTTGGGCTTCGCCGCCCGAAAGCGTGGTCGCGTTCTGCCCCAGCCTGATGTAGGACATGCCCACGTCGATCAGCGTCTGCAGCTTGCGCGTGATCGCCGGTACCGCGCTGAAGAAGTCGGCCGCTTCCTCGACGGTCATCTCCAGGGCCTCGTGGATGTTCCTGCCCTTGTAGCGGACTTCCAGTGTTTCGCGATTGTAACGCTGTCCCTTGCACACGTCGCAGGGGACGTAGATGTCCGGAAGAAAGTGCATCGCCACCTTGATGACGCCGTCACCCTTGCATGCCTCGCAGCGCCCGCCTTTGACGTTGAAACTGAAGCGTCCCGGACCGTAGCCGCGCATGCGGGCGTCGGTAGTGGTGGCGTATAGATCACGGATCAGCGTGAACAGGCCAGTGTAGGTTGCGGGGTTCGAGCGCGGGGTGCGCCCGATCGGGCTCTGGTCGATGTTGACCACCTTGTCGAACTGATCGAGGCCGGAAATCCCGTCGCAGGGCGCGGGGTCCTCTCCTCCTTCGCCGCCGATCATGCGCGCGGCGTGCCGGTACAGTGTGTCGTTGATCAGCGTGGATTTTCCCGAACCCGATACGCCGGTGACGCAGCACATCAGCCCCACCGGAATGCTCACTTCGACGTCACGCAGGTTGTTGCCGCTCGCTCCGATGATGCGGACCTGCCGCAGCGGATTGGGCGGCGTACGATGCACCGGGATCTCGATGGCGAGATCGCCCGACAGATAGCGCCCGGTCAGTGAGTCTGGGGACTGCGCCACTTCGAGCGGAGTGCCCTGGGCGACGATGCGTCCCCCGTGCGCGCCCGCGCCGGGACCTACATCGACCACATGATCGGCGGTGTTGATCGCATCCTCGTCATGCTCCACTACGATCACCGTATTGCCCAGGTCCCGCAGGTAGGTGAGGGTGTCGAGAAGACGCTGATTGTCGCGCTGATGCAGCCCGATCGATGGTTCGTCCAGCACGTACATCACACCGACCAGGCCGGCGCCGATCTGGCTGGCGAGGCGGATGCGCTGGGTCTCGCCGCCCGAGAGCGTATTGGCGCGGCGATCGAGGGAGAGGTAGTCCAGGCCGACGTTGACCAGAAACTCCAGCCGCCGGTCGATCTCGGTGACGATCCTGCCGGCGATCTGGCCGCGCGTCCCCGGCAGGTCGAGTTCCCTGAAGAAGCGATGCAGGCGGCCAATCGGCATGCTGGTCAGTTCCGGCAGGATGCGGTCCTGCAGGAACACGTTGCGCGCGGCCTCGCGCAACCGGGTCCCTTGGCATTCGGGGCAGACGCGATGGTTGAGGTACTTGGACAGCTCCTCGCGCACGATCTGGGAATCCGTCTCCCGGTAGCGGCGCTCGAGATTGGGTACGATGCCTTCAAACGGGTGAGTGCGCTTGCGCTCGCGGCCTCTGTCGTCGAGATAGGAAAACTCGATCTCCTCGTCGCCGCTGCCTTCGAGCACGATGCGGCGCACGTCTTCGGGGAGTTCGGCGAAGGGCGCATGGATGTCGAAGCCGTAATG
Source organism: uncultured Chromatiales bacterium (assembly GCA_964581365.1). GTDB lineage: Bacteria > Pseudomonadota > Gammaproteobacteria > SZUA-140 > SZUA-140 > JAITWN01. The sequence goes on along the minus strand of CAZOOF010000001.1, from coordinate 44,139 downwards.
GGCAGCGAGCGATTCGAGCATGCGGGCATAGTAGGCGTTACGCAGATCCCAGCCCCTCACCGCGCCGGCTGCTAGGCTGAGCTCGGGATGACGCACGACGCGCGCCGGATCGAAGAATTCGATCTCACCGAGACCATCGCAGGCCGGACAGGCCCCCGCCGGATTGTTGAATGAAAACAGGCGTGGCTCCAGTTCCGGAAGGCTGTAGCCGCAATCCGGACAGGCATACTGGGAGGAGAACACCAGTTCCGGCCGCTCGCCTTCGTCCATGAATGCGACACGAACCGTGCCTCCGCTCAGCCCGAGCGCGGTTTCGATCGATTCCGCCAGACGCTGGCTGTTTTCCCGCCGCACGCGGAAACGATCGACGACGGCTTCGATCATATGTTTGCGCTGTCCGTCGACGGCGGGCGGCCGGTCGAGCTCGATCACTTCGCCGTCGATGCGCGCGCGCAGAAAGCCCTGGGTGCGCAGCTCAGCGAGCAGGGCCTGGTGTCCGCCCTTGCGGTCCTGGACCAGCGGGGCGAGCAACATCAGTCTGGTGCCTTCGGGCAGTTCCAGGATGTGATCGACCATCTGGCTCACGGTCTGCGCGGAGAGTGGGCGGCGGTGGTGCGGGCAGCGCGGTTCGCCGGCCCGCGCGTACAGCAGGCGCAGGTAGTCGTAGATCTCGGTGACGGTGCCGACGGTCGAGCGGGGATTGTGGGAAATGGTCTTCTGCTCGATCGAAATCGCGGGGGAAAGCCCCTCGATGTGATCGACGTCGGGTTTCTCCATGATCGACAGGAACTGCCGGGCGTAGCTCGACAGCGACTCGACATAACGGCGCTGGCCTTCAGCGTAAATGGTATCGAAAGCCAGTGAAGACTTGCCGGATCCCGAGAGGCCGGTTATGACTATCAGGGCTGAACGCGGCAGGTCGAGATCCACGTTCTTCAGATTGTGGGTGCGTGCGCCCCGTATGGAGATCTTCTGCACGATAATTCCTGCAGCAAAGGCAACCTGTTAATATACGCGCCTTGCCCCCGGTTACGCAAAGAAGCCTCACATGAAAAACGGGATGACAGCGAGCGAGCGCCGCGCGGCGTTCTCGCTAGCGGCAATCTACGCCTTCCGCATGCTCGGACTGTTCATGATCCTGCCGGTCATGGCGCTTTACGCCGAGAATCTCGGCAGTCCGGATCCGGTGCTCATCGGCCTGGCGATCGGCATTTACGGCCTGACCCAGGCGATGCTCGCCATCCCGTACGGTCTGTGGTCCGATCGGCTGGGACGCAAGCCCGTGATCGCCTTCGGGCTGCTGGTGTTCGCTGTGGGCAGCGTGGTGGCTGCTCTGGCCGATACCATCACTGGCGTCATCATCGGCCGGGCGCTGCAGGGCGCCGGGGCGGTGGCCGCCGCGGTCATGGCGCTCGCTGCCGATCTGACGCGGGAAGAGCATCGAACCCGCACCATGGCGATCATCGGCATGACCATCGGACTGTCGTTCGCTGCCTCGCTGGGACTCGGACCGCTTCTCGAGCGCTGGATCGGCGTGCCCGGCATATTCTGGCTGACCTCGGTGCTGGCGCTGGCCGGCATTGCCGTGCTCTATCTGCTGGTCCCAAACACCGTTGCCGGCCATGGGCGGCGCGACACGGCGGCCGTGCCCGGATACTTCCGCGAGGTATTGCGCAACCGGCAGCTGCTTCGGCTCGATGCCGGCGTGTTCGTCCTCCACTGCATGCTGACCGCGACCTTCGTCGCCGTGCCATTTGCCCTGCGCGACTTCGCTGGTCTGGATTCCGCCCGGCACGGTTATCTGTACCTGCCGGTATTGCTGCTTTCGCTGATCGCCATGTTCCCGCTCGTCATCGTTGCCGAGACCCGGCGCCGGCTGCGTGAGACGCTGCTGGTGATGATCGCGGTGCTGGCGGCGGCCCAGATCCTGTTGTGGTCGGGCCATGGTTCGCTCATCGGCATCGCCGCCGCGCTGCTGCTGTTCTTCGTCGCTTTCAATGTGCTCGAGGCGCTGCTGCCGTCGCTGCTGGCGAAGTTCGCCCCGGCGGACAGGAAAGGGACCGCCATGGGGGTGTTCTCGGCAGCCCAGTTCCTCGGCGCCTTCACCGGCGGGGTCCTCGGAGGCTGGCTTTACGGCGAATTTGGCTTTGTCGGCGTGTTCAGCGGGAGCCTGATCCTGGCATCCGCCTGGTTCCTGTGGGCGAGGGGGATGGAGCCCGTGCGTTATCTCTCCAGCTATATGATTTTCGTGGGAGAATCGGCACCTGCCGAGATCGGCGACAAGACCCGCGCGCTGCTCGAGGTTCCCGGAGTCGCCGAAGCCATTATTGTGGGAGAGGAGGGGGTGGCGTATCTTAAGGTGGACAACCGTACGGTGGACAAGGACCGGATCGCGGCGCTGGCGCAGAGCTGGCAGGCCGAAGTCGCCGGTTCCTGATCGCTGCCCTCGGCGGACAATTCAGATTTCAGGAGCGAAATTCCCATGGCAAGAGGCGTGAACAAGGTCATTCTGATCGGCAATCTCGGCAAGGATCCGGAAGTGCGGTACATGCCGAGCGGCGGAGCCGTTGCCAATGTGACGCTCGCCACCTCCGAATCATGGCGGGACAAGCAATCAGGGGAGCGTCAGGAGCGCACCGAGTGGCATAACGTGGTGTTCTATAACCGCCTGGCGGAGATCGCGGGAGAATATCTGCGCAAAGGCTCCAAGGTGTACGTCGAGGGCAGGATCCAGACGCGCAAGTGGCAGGACAAGACCGGTGCCGATCGCTACACCACCGAAATCATCGCCAACGAAATGCAGATGCTCGACGGTCGCGGTGAAGGCGCGGGTTCCGGCAGTGCTCCGGCGCGGCGCAGCCCCGCGGCACGCGAAGGCGCGACCGCGGATGTCGGCAGCGTGCCGGATTTCGACGACGATATTCCGTTCTAGCTCATGCCCCGCTCGAGAGTGTGAGAGGTATATGAGGAGGCCCTGAGAAATCAGGGCCTTCCTTTTTCAGATTTCAGAGACCCCGTTCCGGCCTTGCAGCCGGGTCTGGCTGTCGAAGGTAACCGTCACGCACAGGCCGTGCCGGCCGTCGGCGCCGTCGCCCAGTTCCAGGCGTGCGCCGTGCAGTTCGGCTATGCGCTGGACGATAGATAGTCCGAGACCGCTGCCCGTCTCCGCAGGGTGATCCCCGCGCACGAATCGCTTCAACATCCGCTCGCGATCTGCTGACGCGATCCCCTCGCCCTGGTCTTCGACGCGAATTTCCTTGTAATGACCTGACTCGGTCAGATAGACCGTTACCTGCGTTTCCGGCGGGCTGTAGAGGATCGCGTTGTGCACCAGGTTGCGCAGCAGCACGGCGAGCAGGGATGCGTCGCCTTTCAATCGGAACTGCTCCGGAGCGTGCAGCACGAGTTCGATATTGCGCTGGAATGCGTGCGGAGCTAGTTCCGCCAGCACGGTTTCGGCGATCGGGCGAAAATCTTCTTCTCTGGTCACCAGCTTGTGCTGAGGATCCAGTCTGCTCAGCATCAGCAGCTGTTCGACGAGCCTCGTCATTCGTTCGACATTGGATACCAGCGGCGCCAGCCTGGGCTGCGGCTGTTCCATCGCGGTCTGCAATTCCAGCTTCAGAGCGGCGAGAGGCGTCCTCAATTCATGGGCGGCGTCGGCGGTAAAGCGCTTTTCTCGCGCCATTGTCTCGCGCAAACGGATGAGGAGCTGGTTGAGAGCGGTGACGAGACCGCGGACTTCGGCGGGAGTGTGCTCGATCTCGATGGTCTCCAACTGCTCCGGGTGCAGCGCCATGACCCGTTGCTCGATCTGCTTCAGGGGGCGGAATCCCCAGGTGATGATGGCGAAGATCGAAGTCAGCAGGAAGGGAACGATCCATAGCCAGGGCCATAGCATGCTCCGGCTGAGTTCATCGGTGAGCTCGCGGCGAATGTCGTCCCGCTGCGCGGCGCGAAGCCAGACGTCGTATTCCGGATCGTACACGGTGAATGTGCGCCACTGATGATCGGCCGATCTCGTCCAGTCGAATCCCTCGGTCGATTCTTGTGGTAGCGGCAGGACCCCGGGATGCGCGGTCACCAGTTCTTCATCCTGATGCTTCCACATCTGAAAGGCGATCTTCATTTCGTAGCGGTGGCCGATCAGATCGTCGAAGAATTCGTCATTGTCCTGGTCGGGCAGCGGTTGATGCAGCGCCTGGATATCGAAGTCCAGCAATGTCTGCTGGAGTTCGGCAAGGCTTTCCCGGTCGATGCGGTTGCGCAGCAGGCCCTGAAGCACTCGCGTCATCTGCGCCAGTTCGGCGTCGAACAACTCTTCTACTTCATGGGTGGTTTCCTGGTAGCTCCAGATGCCGACGATCGATGTGGTGAGGACTATCGTCGCGGTAACGGCGAGCAGCAGGGTGTTCCGTATGGATCTCATACCCCATGTTCCGGTGAGGGCGGTTGGCGTGGAACGAGATAGCCCACGCCGCGCACGGTTCGGATCAGATCCCGGTAGATTTTCCGTCGCAGATTATGGATGTGCACTTCGAGCGCATTACTCTCCACGCCACCGTCCCAGCCGTACAGCATCGCTTCGAGCTGGCTTCGTGTCACCACGGTTCCGGCATGTTCGAGGAGGTATTGTAGGAGCTGATATTCGGTGCGTGAGAGAGGGATCTCGGTGCCGCGATACTCCACTCGCTGCGCACCGGTGTCCAGAAGCAGGTCCCCATAACTGATCGTCTGCTGCGCGCGGCCCATGGAGCGCCTGCATATGGCGCGCAGGCGGGCCAGAAGCTCGGGCAGATCGAAGGGCTTCAGCAGGTAATCGTCGGCGCCGCTGTCCAGTCCTTGCAGCTTGCTTTCAAGTGTATCCCGGGCCGTCAGAATCAGGATCGGCGTGGTGACGCCGAGCTTGCGCGCCTGCTGCAGGACATCCAGGCCATCCAGCCGGGGGAGGCTCAGGTCGAGAATGATTGCATCGAAGGTGTCGGTCTTGATCGCTGTGAGAGCTTCATCGCCGCGCGTGAGCCATTGAGGCGTATAGCCATGCTGATGCAGGGCACGGACCAGGCCTTCTCCCAGCGCTGGATCATCCTCGATAACCAATATGCGCATCTGTTTGTCCGGGAAGTGGAACGAGAGCCTTGTACCATCCGATCCTTAAGCCGGGCTTAAGCACTGATGCCCGGGGATCGTGAATCCCGTCACACGCCATCTTAAGACGGCGTTAAGCTTGCTCCTCTACAGTCGGTCCATCCACTCAGGAGAGGACCGCATCCCATGTCCAGCACTGCTTCAGAAGCTTCGGTTGCCGGTACCGCTTTCCAGTCTACCTGGGTCTGGGCTGCGGCAGATCATCCCGACCGCCATCTGATCGAGGATTTCATTCGCGGATGCTTCTTCGCGGAGTATCAGGCGCGCATATGCCATTTTCTGACCAATCTGGTTTGCCTGATGGATGATCACGGCATTCACGCCGCGGTGGGGTTCTCGGGGGCGCTGCAACGGGAGCTGTACCTGGAGCAGTA
>CAZOOF010000001.1:0-38517 GCA_964581365.1 uncultured Chromatiales bacterium | reverse complement strand
CGCCAAGGTGACGTATACCTCTGGTACCACCGGACAGCCCAAAGGAGTCTGTCTGTCGGCGAGTAATCAATTGAAGGTTGCACAGGGAGTGAGTGCAGTGCTGAATGCCGGCGCCCGCCGGCATCTCGCAAACCTGCCGCTATCGACGCTCCTGGAAAATGTCGCGGGGGTCTATCAGACCCTGCTCGCCGGTGGAACGGTGCTTCTGCCCGCGCTCGAGGAGCTTGGCTACAGCGGCAGCGCAGGTCTGAATGCCGAGCGCTGGTACCAGACGCTCAATCACTGGCAGCCCGAAACCATGATCATGATTCCGGAGATGCTGCGCGGATTGCTCGGAGTGTGGCGTCCCGAAGATCCTCTGGCCCAGTCGCTGCGCTTCGCAGCCGTCGGCGGCGCTCATGTCGCGACCAGCCTGCTCGAGCAGGCTGCCGCCGCCGGAATTCCCGTCTATCAGGGTTACGGCCTGTCCGAGTGCGGATCCGTGGTCGCACTCAACGTGCCTGGCAATAACCGCTGCGGCAGCGTCGGGCGCATTCTCCCCCACTTGCGGGTGATGATCGCGGATGACGGCGAGATTCTCATCAGCGGCAACTCCTTCATGGGTTATCTCGGAGATGCTGCGGAGCCTGCGCCGTGGCTGCCGACCGGGGATCTCGGCCGGCTGGATCAGGATGGCAATCTCCGAGTCGAGGGGCGCAAGAAGAACCTGCTGATCACCAGCTATGGCAGGAATCTTTCGCCCGAGTGGGTGGAGGCGGAACTGCTGTCGCTCGGAGGGATTCGTCAGGCGGCTGTCTTCGGCGATGCGCGCCCTTTCAACGCGGCACTGCTGGTGGCGGAGCCGGATCTGTCCGACGCGGATCTTGCTCGCGCCATGCAATCTCTCAACGCGAGGCTTCCGGACTACGCGCGGATAACGCGCTGGAAAAGACTGGAAGAGCCGTTCAGTTCAGCCGCCGGACTGATGACGGAGAACGGACGGCTCAGGCGCGCGCAAATCGCCGAACGATACTCGTCCGTGCTGGAGAGCCTGTTCGAGATCTGACTCAATCCGTCCAAGGAGGATGACATGTCGTTTTACCAGACACTACAAGCCGGGACCGCTATCGAGCGCGAAAGACTGCTGTCGGCTCCGATCATTCAGGATGCGCTCGGGGACAGGATATCTCGGGCGCAATATCTGGGGTTTCTGAGGGAAGCCTACCACCACGTCAAGCACACGGTGCCCTTGCTGATGGCCTGCGGCGCCCGGCTTCCAGCATCCAGGGAGTGGCTCAGGGTCGCGATTGCGGAGTACATCGCCGAGGAAACCGGGCACCAGGAGTGGATCCTGAACGACATCGCAGCGGCCGGAGGCAATGCCGACGAAGTTCGATCGGGCCAGCCGCATGCAAGCACCGAACTGATGGTCGCGTATGCATACGACACCATTATGCGCGGCAATCCGGTGGGATTCTTCGGGATGGTGCAAGTGCTGGAAGGCACGAGCGTGTCGATAGCGACCAAGGCCGCGGATCATATCAGCCGCACTCTGAACCTCCCGAAACAGGCGTTCACCTATCTCTATTCACATGGTGATCTCGATCAGGAGCATATCCGCTTCTTTGCTGGCCTGATGGACCGGATCGAAGATCCCGAAGACCAAGCGGCGATTCTGCATGCCGCGAAGATGTTTTACGAGCTGTACGGAAACATCTTCAGGGCGATTCCCGGTCCCGGAGGGAAAAGCCATGCGGCTTGACGGGCGAACGGTGCTGATTACCGGGGCCTCTGGCGGTATCGGTGGCGCGCTGGCACAGCGGCTGGCTGGTGACGGAGCGCGCCTGCTGCTGACCGGCCGCGATGAATCCGCCCTGCTTGCGTTGCGCAACGGACTGCCCGACAAAGGCGGCCCGGCGCATATCTGCGCCGCGGATCTTTCCAGTCATGAGGGGAGGCAGAAGATCGTGGACTGGATCCAGGCCAATCGCTGGCCGCTCTCCGTGCTGATCAATAATGCGGGTGTGAACGATTTCGTCCGTTTTGAAAGCCAGTCTCCCGAGCGCATCGAGCAGGTGATTCAGCTCAATCTCCTGGCTCCGATGCTGCTGACCCGACAGCTTCTGCCCAGGTTGCTGGATCAGGATGAGGCGCTCGTGCTGAACGTCGGATCAACGCTGGGGGCGTTGGGCTATCCGGGTTACGTTACCTACTGTGCCAGTAAGTTCGGACTGCGAGGTTTCTCGGAGGCGCTGGGGCGCGAACTCGCCGGCACCGGGGTCCGGGTAGCGTATGTATCCCCGCGCGCGGTGGCCACTGGTCTCAATGATGCCCGCGTCAACGGGATGAATGCCGAACTGGGAAATGCGACCGACGATCCGGCATGGGTTGCAGAGCAGATCGGGGCCTTCATTTCGGGCAAGGGACAGCAACGTCAACTTGGCTGGCCCGAGCGGGTGTTCGTGCGATTGAACGCGCTGTTTCCCGGTCTGGTCAGCCGATCCATCCGCCGACAGATGCCGACCATCCGTCGGCACCTTGCTCATGATCCCCGTTCAACCCCGGCTGAGAGAGCATGACCATGCGAATCCTGATCTGTCTGTTTGCTGTTCTCTGCTGTCTGGGCGCGTCCGCGGAACCGGTCGGTCAGGCGCCGGAGGATGTGGTGGCTGGCCTCTGTCAGGCGTGGGATCGGATCCGGTCCTCGACTCCCGAGGCGCAACGGAAGAGCGCATTGCTCGAACTCAGGAGCGACGCCGAGGGATGGCTGAAGCAGTATCCCGATGACCCCGATTTGCTGATCTGGACGGGAATCATAGCCAGCAGCTATGCAGGCGCCGCTGGCGGGCTGTCCGCACTGGGTGCCGTGAAGGACGCCCGGGCCGCCTTCGAACGGGCGCTGCAGATTCGCCCGGGCGCCCAGGATGGAGCCGCCTATACCAGTCTGGGAAGTCTTTACTCCCAGGTGCCCGGATGGCCTCTCAGCTTTGGCAATGATGACAAGGCGGAGGAACTGCTGCGGAAGGGGCTGGAGGTGAATCCGACGGGCATGGATGCGAACTACTTCTATGCCGACCATCTCGTGCGCCAGGGGCGCTGGTCACTGGCCCGTACCCACCTCGAGCGTGCGCGAAGCGCGCCACCGCGCGCGGATCGACCACTGGCTGACCAGGTGCGTCTTGCGGAGATAGACCGCTTGCTGAAGGAAGTGGAGGCGAAGGCAGTCCCGGCGGAGCCCTAGATCCGGTTAACGGCTCCGGGCTGCCTCAAGGCGTGGAATTACGGGCGGGCCGGAGTCGATCACGCTTCAAGGGCGGCATGCCGTTCATGCCTTTTGCGCGATCCCCGATTCCCCGGGCTCGCCAATCCGCTTTTCCAGCCCCGATAATCCTGTAAGATTGCCTCTGTCGCAATCCTGATCGTGTACTGCACGACTTCAGGTGGTCGCATCGACACAACTTCTTGATATCAGAGATCATTGGTGGCGTATTTCCGGTTGACGGCTGATCGCTGGTTGCGCGGGTCATCAGAACCTGCGAAGGCTCCAGCGCGCAAGGCAGTCGCATGAGCGACAGGCTGAGGATCGCGCTGGTCCAGTCCGGCTTTCCGGTCGGCGACGTGCGTGGCAATGCGCAGCGCATCATCGAGCTCGCGGCCGATGCGCGTGAACGGCTGGCGGCGGACTGCGTGGTTTTCCCGGAGCTGGCGCTCACCGGGTATCCGCCGGAAGATCTGTTGCTGCGGCCCGGATTCATGCGTGAAGTGGAACTCGGCCTGCAACGGATCTATGCCGGCATCCGTGACATCGACGCCATCATCGGTACGCCTCTTACCGTCGAGGGGCGGCTGTACAATGCCGCGGTGATGATTCGTGGTGGCGAGCCCATCGCCATATACCGCAAGCAGCATCTGCCCAACTATTCCGTTTTCGACGAAAAGCGCTATTTCGACCCGGGTGCCCAGCCCTGTGTGGTGGATATTCGTGGCTGGCGTGTCGGCCTGACCGTGTGTGAAGACATGTGGCAGCCTGGTCCGATCGAGCAGGCTGCGGCTGCCGGCGCCGATTTCATCGTCAACATCAATGCATCGCCCTGGCACCGGGGCAAGCTCGAAGAGCGCGAGGATGTGCTGCGTCGGCGCATTGCCAGTGCCCGCGTGCCGGTCATCTATGCCAACACCGTTGCCGGTCAGGATGAACTGGTGTTCGACGGTCAGTCCTTCGTGATGGATGCGCACGGAATGGTGACCCAGCGTGCTCCAGCCTGGGAGGAGGCGCTGGTGCTGGCAGAGCTCGAAGCCGGGTCCGGCGGGCAGCTGCGACCGGTACCGGCCGCCGTGACGCCGGTGCTTGCTGAAGAGGAATCCATCTACCGCGCCTTGGTGCTGGGGGTGCAGCAGTACGTCGACAGAAACGGATTCGAGGGCGTGGTGGTCGGCCTCTCGGGCGGTCTCGATTCGGCACTCACACTGGCGATCGCCGTGGATGCGCTCGGGGCTCAGCGCGTCGAGGCACTCATGCTGCCATCCCGGTTCACTGCGGACATCAGCCGGGAAGACGCGGCGGCAGAGGCGCAGGCGCTGAAGGTGTTTTATCGCGAGATCCCGATCGAGCCCGCGTTCACGGCATTTCTCGATCTTTTGCGTGAGGAGTTCGTCGGGCTTCCTCCCGATGTGACGGAGGAGAATATTCAGGCGCGCTGTCGTGGCGTAATCCTCATGGCGGTGGCGAACAAGAAGCGTCGTATGGTGCTGACCACCGGCAATAAGAGCGAGATGGCGGTGGGATACGCTACGTTGTATGGCGACATGGCGGGCGGATTCGCACCGATCAAGGATGTGCCGAAAACGATGGTCTACCGCCTGGCGCGCTACCGCAACGGGCTCGGCCAGGTGATTCCGCAGCGGGTGCTGGAGCGGCCACCGTCGGCAGAGCTTGCGCCCGGACAGCTGGATCAGGACACTCTGCCACCTTACCCAGTGCTGGATGCGATTCTGGAAATGTACGTAGAGCGGGATATGGCGCCGGCCGATATCGTCGCCGCCGGGTACGATCCGGAGGTGGTGCATTGCACGGTGACCATGATCGATCGCAACGAGTACAAGCGGCGACAGGCGCCACCGGGAGTGCGAATTTCCAGGCGGGCATTTGGTCGCGACCGTCGTTATCCGATCACTTCAGGGTTCAGAACCTGTCTGGACTGAGACAAAGGCACAGAGCAAGCGGAGGCAACATGAAAAGAATCGAGGCAATCATCAAGCCCTTCAAGCTGGACGAAGTGCGCGAAGCCCTGTCGGAAGTAGGCATTACCGGCATGACGGTCACCGAGGTCAAGGGTTTCGGCCGCCAGAAAGGGCACACCGAACTCTATCGCGGAGCGGAATATGTCGTGGACTTTCTGCCCAAGGTGAAGATCGACATCGTCGTCGATGACGACCGGGCGGAGCTTTGCATCGATGCGATTACGCGTGCCGCGCGCACGGGGAATATCGGTGACGGCAAGGTGTTCGTCAGTGACGTGCTGAAGGTGATCCGCATTCGCACCGGCGAACAGGATTCGGAAGCAATCTGATCCTCAGCTGCCGCTGCCCGCAGCGGCATTCTCCGCCAGTACCCGGCGGGTATCCGTGGCCAGATCGGAGAGTCCGAGTTCATCGTAGGCGCGGGCCATGACTTCCAGTGCCGAGATGGTTGCCGGCGTCCCGGAGTAGTTCTCGATCACATGCCGCGCGCGGCTGACCGCGGCGACATAGGCCTTGCGTCGCATGTAGTAGTCGGCGACGTGCAGTTCATGGCGCGCCAGATAGTTGCGCAGATGCGTCATGCGCTGCACCGCGTCAGCGGCGTAGCGGCTGTCTGGAAAGCGGCGCACCAGTTCGGCGAAATGGCGGAATGACTCGACCGCGCTGCGCGGGTCGCGCCGGGCCGGATCCTCCTTCAGGATGTCATCCAGAAAGGCGCGTGTCTGTTCAAAGTTGGCGAGCCCGCGGAGATAGTAGGCATAGTCCACGTCGGGATGCCGCGGATAGTTCCGGATGAACAGGTCGGCGGCGCTGATCGCCGAGTCCGGCTCGCGGAACATGTAGTAGGCATAGGCCGTATCGAGCTGGGCCTGCTGCGCGTATTCCCCGAAGGGAAAGCGGGCAGACAGGCTTTCAAAGTGGCGGATCGCGGTTTCGTAATGTTCGCGCTCCAGGGCTTCACGGCCGAGCTCGTAGAGGCGTGCCGGATCGTGTTGGGCCTCTTCGAGGGCGCGCTGTGAGGCACAGGCGGAAAGCAGGGCGACGGCGAGCAGGGCGGCGATGATCCGCGCGGAGCGCGGTGGGTTCTTAGCGGGCATGGGACGAGTTTAAGGTGAAAAGCGCGGTCAATCCAGCAGCGCCTGCACGTCGCTCATCTTTCTGATCCACGGCTTCTCAGTGCGCAGTACAGCGGGCAGGCGCTCGGCCGCCGTGCGCGCTTCATCGACGGTGGCGAAGGCGCCATGGATGAGAGAGAACCAGATACGCTCCCCGGCTCCGGCCTGGAACCAGGCGAGATCGGCGATGCGGTGACGACGCGCGAAGCTGCGGAGAGCCTCTTCGCTGGAGGTGCTGAAGAGCTGGATGGTGTACATGCCCGGCCCCTGCGCCCTGATCCAGGTCCGATCATTCAATCCGTCCGGATCAGGGGCCGCCGTCGCCGCTTCGTCCGCGACGATGTTTTCGGCTTCATCCGCCTCGGCTTCTTTTTCCCCGGATCCTCCCAGACGCAGCATGCGATGTGCCATATTGAGCACCACCACGGCTTCGGAGGTGAGTCCCGAGTCGGGGTAGTTGTCGATCAGGGCGCGTGCGCGCAGTCCGGCGTTCGCATACTCGCCATCACTCAGGAAGCGCTTGGCGGCGTTCAGCTCGATCTGCGCGAGCTGCAGTCGAAGGTGCTCCACGCGCTTGCGGGCATCCTCCGCATAGCGGCTGTTCGGGAAGCGGGCCAGTAGTTCGCCGAAATACTCCAGCGCCACCTCGGCGCTGGGAGGGCGCACGACCGGTTCTCCGCCGTCCATTTCGGCCGCGCTGCGCAGATCTTCGGTGGCCCGGCCAAAGCCCGCCAGCGCGCGCAGATAATGGATATAGTCCAGATTGGCGTGGTCGGGATACAGCCGGATGAAGCGTTCGGCGGCGGCGATCGCCGAAGCCGGGTCGCCCGCCAGATGATGGGCGTATACCGTTTCCATGCGGGCCGTGACGATGGGCGGTTCGACCGGATAGAGCACCTCCAGTCGCTGCAGGATGCTGACGGCCTCATCGGCTCGGCCATCGGAGAGGGCATCGCGCGCCTGCTGCTGCAGCGCCGCGGCTTGGCGTTCAGCATCGCGGTCTGATCCGCCCGGCGCCGAACCCGGCCGGGTATCGATGGATGCGCAGCCGGCGGCCGACAGGGCGAGCACGCAGGCCAGAAGCTGGCCCCTGCGCGCCGGTCCGGATCGCGCACGGCCTTGCGATACAATGAGACACTTCGACATGGGGGACATTATGGGCGGAGAGCCCCGGGAAAGGAAAGGCGGAGAGGATCTCGCATCGATAGCCATCGAGGACGAGGAGGTGCTCGACGACGGTGCGGATGACGCGCAGCCGCGCTTCGTGCCGGCGGATCTGGCCGGAATCCGGACGGACCGCGCGCTGGTCGAGCTGTTCCCGCGCTATTCGCGTGCGCGCTTGCAGCAATGGCTGCGCGATGGGTGCATCCTCATCGATGGTGCGCCGGCGCGGCCGCGCGATCCGGTGCACGGAGGAGAACGGATCGATTTCACCGTCACCCCCGAGCCTGAAACGAGATGGAGCGCCGAGCCGGTCGATTTCCGCATCGTGCACGAGGACGAGGACCTGCTCATCGTCGACAAGCCGGCGGGACTCGTGGTGCATCCGGGGGCGGGCAACCCGGGAGGGACCCTGGTCAATGGGCTTTTGCACCATGCGCCCGAGCTTGGCTGCCTGCCTCGGGCGGGTATCGTGCACCGGATCGACAAAGACACCAGCGGTCTGCTGGCGGTGGCGCGAACGCTGGAGGCGCACAAGTCGCTGGTGGATCAACTCCAGGCGCGGACGATGGGGCGGGAGTACGAAGCAGTCGTGTGCGGCGTCCTGACCTCTGGCGGAACGGTCGATCTGCCGATCGGGCGGCACCCGGTGCATCGCACGCGCATGGCGGTGCGTGAAGGCGGCAAGCCGGCCATCACTCATTTCCGCGTGGTGAAACGCTATCGCGGCCATACCTGGATCAGGGTACGGCTGGAAACGGGGCGGACTCACCAGATCCGTGTCCATATGGCTCATCTGCATCATCCGCTGGTGGGTGATCCGGAATACGGTCGTTTGCGGCTGCCAGCGGGCGGATCGGCGGCTATGAACGAAGCGCTGCGCTTGTTTCGCCGTCAGGCGCTGCACGCGGCCAGAATAGGGCTCAATCACCCGCGCGACGGCAGTTGGCGTGAGTGGATTTCGCCCTTGCCGCCGGACATGGCTGCGCTGATCGAGGTTCTCGAGATGGACGCGGGCGGGGAGCCGGCGTGAGGCCCTGAGGTCCTGTAATGTTTGTGTCACAATGGGCCCTTAGGCTGACGATCGATCAGGCAGCCGGGAATATGGAATATGGTCAGGATCTTGCTCATAGAGGACGAAGCGTCGGTTCGGGATATGCTCAAGTTTGCGCTGGCCGATGAGGACTATGAGATCCTGGAGGCCGCGGATGCGAGCGAGGGTTTCAGCATCCTGCGCGACCAGCGCCCTGATCTCATACTCCTGGATTGGATGCTGCCCGGAATGAACGGCATCGACTTTGCCCGCCGTCTGCGGCGAGACGCCGCAAATCGCGGGATCCCCATCATCCTGCTTACCGCGCGCGCAGAAGAGGACGACAAGGTTCAGGGCCTGGAGAGTGCGGACGACTACGTGACCAAGCCGTTCTCGACGCGCGAACTCAAGGCGCGCATCGAGGCGGTGCGCCGTCGCGTTGCTGTGGAGCCCGACGGCATGCTGCAGGTCGGATCTCTGACGCTGGATCCCGTGGCCCACGTGGTTTCGGTGGGTGGAGCACCGGTCGCGATGGGGCCGACGGAGTTCCGCCTTCTGCACTTCTTCATGTCGCATCCCGAGCGCGTCTACAGCCGGGAGCAATTGCTCGACAACGTGTGGGGCCAGAACGTGTATGTCGAGGAACGCACGGTCGACGTGCACATCCGCCGCCTGCGCAAGGCGCTTTCGCTCCATGGCTATGACCGCAATGTGCAGACGGTCCGTGCCGTCGGTTACCGGTTTTCCGCGCGGGCAGAGAGTTGATCGGGTATTGGCGCAAGGAAGCGCTGCGCCTCATCGCCTTTGCCGGCGCGGGTATGATTCTGGGCAGCTTTTTCGATCAGGCGGCTGGTTTCCTGATCATTTCCCTGCTCATGTTCATCGCCTGGCATGCCATTCGCCTGGGCCGACTGGCGCGCTGGATGATGTATCGCAATCAGCCCGAACCCCAGTTTGGCAATGACGTCTGGGGCGAACTCTACTACCAGGTCCAGCGCCGCAAGGCACGAGGCCGCAAGCGCGAACGCAAGCTCAAGGGCATGATTCGGCGCTATCGCGAATCATCCGCGGCGATGCCGGACGCGGCCGTCGTATTGCGCCCGGACAATACCATCGAATGGATGAACGATGCCGCTGCTTCCCTGCTCGGCCTGAAGGCCGGAGGCGATCTCGGCAGTCGGATAGACAACCTGGTTCGCCATCCGGATTTCATACGCTTTCTGCACTCCCGGAATTATGAAGAGAGCATAAAACTGCTTGCTCCGGTGGACGAAGACCGCACCATGGAGATTCACATCGTCCCGTATGGGCATGAGCAGCGCCTGCTGATCGCTCGCGATATCACGCGCATGCATCGGCTGGAGGTGATGCGGCGCGACTTCGTCGCCAACGTCTCCCATGAACTGAGCACGCCGCTCACCGTCATCAGCGGATACCTGGAAAAGATGGCGGACAGCCCGCCGTCGCCGGAAAGCCTGGCGAAACCCGTCGCGCAGATGCGCGCACAGACCGAACGCATGAAGCATCTGGTAAGCGATCTACTGCAGCTTTCCCGGCTGGAGACCGATGCGGCCGAGCCGGAAGCCCCGGTCGAAGTCGCCGCCATGATCCGCCGCGTGGTGAATGAGGTTGGCCAGACTGGCGGCGGGAATTCCCACCGCTTCGAGCTGCGCCTGGCCGACGCCATCCTGCTGCGTGGCGTGAGCGGTGACCTCTATACCGCATTCTCCAACTTGGTCCGCAACGCGGTGCAGTATACGCCGGAAGGCGGCACCATCACTGTGAGCTGGGGAGATGACAGCGGCGGCGCGCGCCTCGACGTGGAGGACACCGGCATCGGCATTCCGGCCGCTGCAATTCCCCGCCTCACCGAGCGTTTCTATCGCGTCGATGCAGGCCGCTCGCGCCGGGCGGGGGGCACCGGACTCGGTCTGTCGATCGTCAAGCACGTGTTGCGCAGGCATCAGGCCACGCTGAGGGTGAGAAGCGTGGTGGACAAGGGCAGCACCTTCAGCTGCCTGTTTCCGGCTGAACGCGTCGTGCGGCGGACCTCGGCGGCGAGCTCAGAGTACGATCAGCAGACTGGCGGCGCCGGCAACAGCGGCGAGGCACATGGTCGGCAGCACCAATCGGGCGAGTCCCCGGCCACCGACGGAAGCAGCCAGCGCGCCTTTTAGCAGGGTGTTGCTGAGCGCCGCGATTACGATGCCGATCTGCATGGGCGTCATGTCTTCTGACGACTGGGAAAGCCGGGTCAAAGAAAGAGCGATGGCATCGACATCGGCAATGCCGGCAAGGGCCGCGGCCACATAGAGGCCGCTCTCGCCGGCCCAGCGATACAGCGCGGTGGCGCCCATCATGACCAGTGCGAGCAGTCCCCCGAAAGTGAGCGCGATACGCAGTTCCAGGGGGTTTCGCAATTGCAGTTCCGTAATTCTCCCTCCCGCTTCGCCTTTGAGCAGCCATGACGCACCGATGCCGAGCACCAGGGCCATCGTTACCGCGGGAATCGCCAGACGAGGTACCAGCGCTGGGGCCAGGGCGCCTACGATCAGCAGCAGCCGCGGCAGCATCACCCCGGAGGCGAGCAGGATGCCGGCCGCAGGCAGGTGCACAGCGTCGCGGTCGTCGCTGGCAAGCCGCGCCAGGCTGGCGGTCGTGGCGGTGGAGGATACGAGGCCGCCGAGCAGGCCGGTGAGCATGACGCCGCGCTGCGCGCCGCTCACCTTGATGGCCAGATAGCCGGCGAAGGAGAGGGCGGCGATGAGCACCACCATCAGCCAGATTTCGCGCGGGTTCAGTGTTTCCCAGGGACCGAAGCCGCGGTTGGGCAGCAGGGGAAGAATCACCACCGAGATCAGCAGCAGCTTGATGCCGGCATAGAGGTCGCGCTGCTCGAGGCGCCGCAGCCAGCGGTGAAGCACGGGTTTCAGGCTGAGCAGAGCGGCGGTGATGACTGCGCCGGCAGAGGCAACCGTGGGCTCGCCCCCCACTGCCACGGCGCCGAGTACGAAAGCGATCATTCCCGCCACTTCCGTGGTGATGCCGTAATCGTCGCGCTCTCGCGTCGTCTGGATGTAGGCGGTGATCAGGACGCCGGCGACGGCCGCGAAAGTGATTCCCAGTGCGAGCGGACCGAAGGTCATGCCGAGGACGGCGGCCAGGCCGCCCAGCAGACCCAGCAGGCCGTGGGTGCGTATGCCGGCGATGCGCTCGCCTTCGGGCGCGCGGCGCTCTGCCCAGCCGCGTTCGACGCCGATCAGAAGTCCCAGCGCGAGCGCGAGCCCAAGCAGCATCAGGAGTTCGCTTCCTGAAGGCAGTGCGGTCATGGCTCGATCATACGCGCAACGCCGCATCCCTGCTGCTTGAAAACGGAATGCCTTTAATTCACACTGGCCAAAAACCACCAGTCATCTGGCCGGCTGGCCGATACTGCAGGGCTTACCATGCAGAAAGCCTATCACTACGCGTTACCCGGCCAATCAGGAGGCGAGGCGCTGGGCACGGCGCTCCGCCATGCCGGTTTCGCTTTCCGGCGCCATCCGACATCACCCCTTCAGTGCATCTACTATGACACCTTCGACTGGCGCCTCTATGCGGCCGGCGTGCTGCTGCTGTCCGAGCAGGGCGGCGAGGGGCTGCGCCTGCGCTTGCGTGAGCGCGACAGTGGACTCGATGTCGTGGTCATCGATGTGGTCGACGTGCCGCGATTCGCCGCGGATCTCCCGCGGGGGGTGATGCGGAAACGCCTTGCCCCGCTGCTCGATGAGCGCCGCCTCCTGCCGCTGGTCAGTCTGGAGAACCGCGGTGACGAGTACCGCGTGTTCGATGGCCAGAGCAAGACCGTGATGCGCGTAGCCATCGAGCGTTATCGGGTGGATGGAGAAGACCGCCGGATACGGCTGCCCAGCCGCATCGCGGTAGTGCCGGTGCGAGGCTACGTCGAGCCGCTGGCAAAGGTGCTGCCGGCGCTGGAGGATGAGTTGCAGCTGGAGAAAATCGAAGGCGGAGTGCTCGAGGAGGCGCTGGATGCCATCGGTCGCCAGCCGCTCGATTACCGCACACAGCCGGATCTGCGGCTGAAGCGCGGAAAACCAATCGGCGAGGCGGCGCGCCGCGTGTTCGTGCATCTGCTCGATGTCATCGAGGCGAACGAGGATGGGGTCCGTCAGGAAACCGATGCCGGGTTTCTGCATGATCTGCGGGTCGCGGTGCGCCGCACCCGCGCGCTGCTCAGTGAACTCAAGCCAATCCTTTCCGCTCCGCACTTCGGGCACTATCGGGCCGAGTTTGCCTGGCTGTCCCGGCTTACCGGGCCGGTGCGCGATCTCGACGTGCACCTCGCGGCCTTCGACCGTTATGAGCGGTGGCTCGGCGGGGAGAGCCCGGAGCTGGAAGCCTTGCGTGCCGCGTTGCGCAAACGCCGTACCGACGAACGGCGGGCGATGCTCGAAGGCCTCGCCTCGCCGCAGTATCGCAGCCTGAAGAAAGGCTGGAGATCGATTCTCGACGAAGCCGACGAGCGCTGGCGCAGTGGCGATGCCGCTGTGCCGGCGGATGCAACCGTGCGCGAGCTGGTTGCGCGCCGTCATGAGCGCGTGCTCGCGCGCGGTCGCAAGCTGGATCGGGACTCCGAAGACGAGAAATTCCACTCCCTGCGCAAGCAGGTGAAGAAGCTGCGTTATCTGATCGAGATGTTTCCCGGTGCGATGCCCGCCGGCGAGGGACGCGCCATGCTCGGCGAGCTGAAGGACATGCAGAAGTTGCTGGGCAGGCATCATGATTACAGCGTCAAGCTGTCCGTGATGCGGGAGCTGAAGAAGGGTTTCCGCGAGCAGGGGCGGGACGACGTGGTGGCAGCGGCCAAGTCGCTGTGTGAACGCTTGCAGGATGGCAAGCGCGAAGCGGAGCAGGAATTCATCCGGCTGTTCGATCGCATGGCGAAGGACGGCATCGGGAAAGAATCCCGCCGGCGCGCGGGCAGGATCCGGGAGTCGACTTAGTGAAAGTTCTAGCTTGCTACAACATCAAGGGCGGCGTGGGAAAGACCGCTACCGCGGTAAATCTGTCATGGCTGTCAGCGCGCGAAGGATTTCGCACGCTGATCTGGGATCTCGATCCGCAGGGGGCGGCCAGTTTCTACTTCCGCGTCAGCCCGTATGTTCCGGCGGGGGCAGAAGGGCTGATGCGCGGCGGCGGCCTGCGATCGGCGATCAAAGGCACCGATCAGGACAATCTGGATCTGCTGCCGGCGGACCTGTCATATCGCAATCTCGACCTGCTGCTCGATCAGGCCATCAAGCCTCAGCACTGCCTGAGCGCTTTGCTCAAGCCGCTCGAGGGCGAATACGACTATGTATTCCTCGATTGCCCGCCGGGCATCACGCTGCTTTCGGAGAATATCTTCCGGGCATCCGACGTGCTGCTGGTGCCGACGATACCCACCACCCTGTCGCTGCGGGCGCTGGATCAGCTGCTGCGTTTCTGCCGCCGCGAAGGTCTGGACAATTTCAGCATCCTTCCTTTCTTCACCATGGTCGACAGTCGTCGCGCGCTGCACCGGCGTATCGTTGAAGAGTTGCCAGGACAGATTCCCGCCATGCTCGCCAATCACATTCCCTACGCCAGCGACATAGAGCAGATGGGCTTGCGGCGCAGCGCGGTGGGCGCCTATGCCGGCAATGGCCGCTCCGCGCGATCCTATGAGGACGCCTGGTGGGAGATCAAGATGAGACTGGAATGGATCGAGGATGGCGGCTTGCGCGCGGCTTATGCGCGAGGAGAGAAGCTGGCGTGAAGGTACAGGCACGGCAGTTGCTGGTTCTTCGTCATGCCAAAGCCGGCGGCGAGCGCGGCGGCGACGATGATTTCGACCGTCCTCTCACTGCGCGCGGGGAGAAGGATGCGGTTCTCGCCGCGAAGGAAATGCTCGCCCGCGGCTGGATTCCGGAGCTGATTCTGTGTTCACCGGCGCGCCGGACGAGGTCGACGCTGGAGCTGGTGCTGGAGGTGCTGGGTGGTGACGAAGATGGCCTGGTCCGCTATGAAGACGCGCTGTATAACGCGCCGCTCGAGACGCTGCTGCGGTTCGTGCGCGAATGTCCGCCCAGGATCGCCCGGCTCATGATCGTGGGCCACAATCCGGCGCTCGATCACCTGGTGGAATGGCTTGCCGCGGCGCCGCCGCCGCGCAAGTCCAACGGCAAGCTGATGACCACTGCCGCGCTCGCCTGCCTGGAGACCGATGCCGCCTGGCCGGAGCTCGGGGAGGGCGGGGCCCTGCTTGTGGAACTGCTCCGACCTTGAGTTCGTCTGCGGACTCGCCCCTCGGGGTGTAACATTCCTGTCATGTCCGTCGGCTATTCTCCAGCGCTAGCCAAACCGAAGTCATGGACCTGAAACAGCCGGATCTGTACCTAAATCGGGAGCTCAGCCAGCTCGAGTTCATTTCTCGGGTGCTGCTGCAGGCTGAGGACGAGCAGGTGCCGCTGCTCGAGCGGCTGCGCTTTCTCTGCATATCCTCGACCATTCTCGACGAGTTCTTCGAAACCCGGGTGGCCGGTTTGCGCCAAATGGCGGAGGTCGGCTCGCTGCAGACGGGACCCGACAACCTTTCGTCGCAGGATGCCCTGAAGGCGATCAGAGTCAGAGCCCGCGCCCTAGTCTGCGGCCAGTACCGGATTCTCAATGAGGTGGTGCTGCCGAGCCTGGCGGCGCAGGGCATTCGGGCGGTGCGCCGATCGGACTGGACGGAACGGCAGGAAAGCTGGCTGCGCGCCTACTTCCATCATGAGCTGCAGCCCATTCTCAGTCCGCTCGGGCTCGACCCCGCGCATCCGTTTCCGCGCGTGCTGAACAAGAGCCTGAACTTCATCGTCTCGCTGACCGGCAAGGACGCTTTCGGTCGCAAGAGCGGGCTGGCCGTGGTGCAGGTGCCGCGTGCTTTGCCGCGCATCGTGCAGTTGCCTCCGGACGAGACGGGGAGCGGTCCGCACGAGTTCGTGTTCCTGTCATCAATCATTCATGCCTACGCCGATGATCTTTTCTATGGCCTGGATGTTACCGGCAGCTATCAGTTCCGCGTCACCCGCAACAGCGACCTGTTCGTCGATGAAGAGGAGGTCGATGATCTGCTGCGCGCGGTGGAAGGCGAGCTGTTCTCGCGGCACTACGGGGATTCGGTGCGGCTGGAGGTCGCGAGCAATTGTCCGGAAGAGCTGGTCGATTTCCTGCTCGAGCAGTTTCGCCTCGGCCGCGACGATCTGTATCTGGTGGACGGGCCGGTCAACCTGAACCGGCTGACCGGAATCGTCGAGATGACGGATCGACCGGAACTCACGTACCCCTCCTTTACGCCGGCGCGCCCGGCATCGCTGGCGCCGGGTGCGGATTTTTTCGAGGTTCTCCGCAACGGCGATATCCTGCTGCATCACCCCTACGAGTCGTTTGCGCCGGTGGTCGAGTTCGTGCGACAGGTGGCGGCGGATTCCCAGGTTCTGGCGGTAAAGCAGACGCTGTATCGGACCGGTTCGGATTCCGCCATCGTCGATGCGCTGGTCGCCGCGGCCCGGTCCGGCAAAGAGGTGACGGTTGTGATCGAGCTGCGTGCGCGTTTCGACGAAGAGGCCAACGTCGCGCTGGCAACGCGTCTGCACGAAGCCGGTGCCCATGTCGTATACGGCATCGTCGGTCACAAGACGCACGCCAAGATGCTGCTGGTCACCCGGCGCGAGGGCAAAAAACTGATCAATTATGTCCATCTGGGCACTGGGAACTATCATTCGCGCACGGCCCGGGTCTACACCGACTATGGCCTGCTGACATCCGATCCGGCCATCTGCGGTGATGTGCACCGGGTATTCCAGCAGCTGACCAGTCTCAGCAAGGTGGTCAAGCTCGATTGTCTGCTGCAGTCGCCATTCACACTGCACAAGGCGCTGCTGAAGAAGATTCAGCGCGAAATCGAGCATGCAGCCGCCGGCAGGCCTGCGCGCATCATCATCAAGATCAATGCGCTGATCGAGCCGCAGCTGATCCAGGCGCTTTATGCCGCATCCGGCGCCGGGGTCGAGATCGATCTGGTCGTGCGGGGAGTCTGTGCGCTGCGGCCCGGTATTCCGGGCGTGTCGGAGCGCATACGCGTCCGGTCGGTGGTGGGGCGCCTGCTCGAGCATACGCGGGTGTACTATTTCGAGAATGGAGGGGATACGGAAGTCTGGTGCTCGAGCGCCGACTGGATGGAGCGCAATATGTTCCGTCGCGTCGAGGTGGCTTTTCCGATCCTCAAGCCGCGCCTGGCCAAGCGCGTCTATCGCGATCTGCTGTGTTACCTGAAGGACAACACCCAGGCCTGGATCTTGCAGCCGGATGGCAGCTACGAACGAGCCGAACCGGCACCGGGCGCCGCCCGCTTTTCGGCTCAGCAGGCCTTGCTCGATGCGCTCGCCGAGCAATCCTGAGCCGGGCTCAGTTGCAGTCCAGCGTAATGCCTAGCTGCGCCAGGTAACGGGCTTCGCGCTCGAGGTCCGCCCGGGTCAAGGGATGATCGTCCATCCAGCCTGGCGGCATGCGCAGGGCAAGACGCTTCTTACCCGCGTCCAGGTGGAAGTCCGGGAGCGGGGTATCGGACCGGCTGTGGTGCAGCAGTACCGCGAGGCGCAGCAGTAGAGCCAGCCGTTCAGCCATCTTGCCCCAGTCTCCGCGTACCTCCTTGAAGGCCTTCAGGGGGAATTTTCGCCGATGCGCGAGCACCAGCAGCGCCAGCAGTTTCTGCTCGCGGCAGGAGAAGCCGGCAAGGTCGGCGTTGGCCAGCACGTAAGCGCCATGCTTCTGGTAATGGCTGTGCGCGATGCCGAGCCCGATTTCGTGGAGCTGCGCGGCCCAGGCCAGCCATTGGGCGTGATACTCGTCGAGCTTCCACGCCTCGGCAACACTGTCGAAACAGCGCAGCGCGGTGACTCGCACCCGTTCGGCCTGCGCCTCGTCGACGTTATAACGGCGCGCCAGCGCCCGTGTACTGGTTTCCCGGACGTCGCCGGTTGGCCGATGGCGGGCGACCAGGTCCCACAGAACCCCTTCGCGCAGGGCGCCATCACTGGTCTCGATGTGGTCGATCTGCAGTGACTCCATCGCTGCCAGCAGGATGGCGATGCCGCCGGGCAGGATCGCGGCGCGATCGGCGCCCAGTCCTTCGAGACGCAGGCGGCTGACGTGTCCTGCCTCCATCATTGCGCCCACCAGCCGTTTCACGCCGGCGACGCTGATTCCCTCCTTGCTCCAGCCGTTGGCGGCGAGGATGCGGGCCGCGGTGAGCATGGTGCCGGAAGTCCCGATCGCCCGCCGCCAACCACAGGCCCGGTAGGGGTGTGCCTTGGGTTCGAATTCGAGTCGTGCCTCGAGCAGCGCCTGCTCGAAGGCCGCTGCCGTGATGGCGCCGTCCGGGAAGCAGCGTGCCGACAGCGTCACGCAACCGGCGTAGAGACTCTCCATCATCAGCGGCTCGAGACCGCGGCCGATGATGAGTTCGGTGCTGCCGCCGCCGATGTCGATCACTAGACGGTTGTCATCGTCGATGGCGATGGCGCGAGCAACGCCGTTGTAGATCAGGCGTGCTTCCTCGATACCCGAAATGATATCGATCGAATAGCCGAGCGCCTGCTCGGCACGCTCGAGGAACTCGCGGGCGTTGTGTGCGCTGCGCAGCGCGTTGGTGCCGACTACGCGCACGTTTTCGGGAAGGAACCCGGCGAGTCGCTGTCCGAACTGACGCAGGCTGTCGAGAGCGCGTTCCTGAACGTGCTCGCCGATCATCCGGGTTTCGTTCAGGCCTTCGGCGAGACGCACCTGCACGCGCAGCCGATCGATCAGCTGAGGTTCATCGCCTTCCAGCCGGGCGATGATCACGTGAAAGCTGTTGGAGCCGAGATCGACCGCTGCGATCTGCGCGGCCGACTCGGAATTTGCTGCCGGACGAGATCTCATGCGCGAAAGATACCCTTAGCCGGCCGATGCGCCAAGCGGAAAGTGCCGCTGACACCTTTGACATTTCCTTCGTCGCTCACCACTATTCGTCGTCATGACCCATTCTGCCGACTGGCTCACGCCGCAGTGGCCGCTTCCCGCCGGCGTGCGCGCGCTCAGCACCCTGCGTCCGGGAGGCTGCAGTATTGGGGTCTACGAAGGACTCAATCTGGGCGACCATGTGGCGGATGATCCGGCGGCCGTGGCTGCGAACCGGCGGGCGCTGATCGAGCGGGCTCGCCTGCCCGCCGTACCCCTCTGGCTGCGCCAGGTGCATGGAACGAGGGCGATCGATGCCGAGGAATGGCAGCCCGGCATCGAGGCGGATGCCTGTCATACCCGCGCCATCGGCAGGGTATGCGCTGTTCTGACCGCTGATTGTCTGCCGATCTTGCTGTGCAGCATGGATGGCGGACATGTGGCCGCCATCCATGCGGGCTGGCGTGGGTTGCTTCACGGGGTGATCGAGGAGACCTTGCAGCGAATGAGCGCGGTTCCGGATCGCCTGATCGCCTGGATCGGTCCGGGTATCGGGGCTGCGGCCTTCGAGGTGGGAGAAGAGGTGCGCGATGCTTTCGCCGGACACGGCGATGACGTGGACGCTCTGTTTGCTCCGTCGGAAAGCGGTCGCTGGCTGGCCGATCTGGCCGGCCTGGCGCGAGGACGGCTCCGGGCCAGCGGCATTTGCCGGATCTATGGTGGTTCCTGGTGCACCCTCAGTGACCCGGAGCGCTTTTATTCCTATCGCAGGGATGGGGTGACCGGACGGATGGCTACTCTGATCTGGCGTGACGTTTGAGCGGAGCGACTGCCGATTGCCGGGATTTGGGATAAAATACACGTTTTTGCGCCCGCTCATGACATCAAGACACCGACATTCCGTTGTTGATAGGCTGCGGCCGTCCTGCGCCGCGGTCCTGCTCGTGCTGCTGGCGTTGATGCTGACCGCATGCTCCGATCCGATCGTCGGTGTGGTGGATCGAGGTGATTCCCAGGAGGCCGAGCGGCTGCTCGCCGAGGGAGCCCGGGTCGACGCGCGCAACCGCGCGGGAGATCCCTTGCTCGCCGTTGCCATCCGCAAGGGGCATCTCGATATCGTGCGCCTCCTGCTCGATCGCGGCGCCGATGTGAACGCCAGCGGCGATCTGGGCGTCACGCCGCTGATGTTTGCCGCATCCAGCGGCAATCTCGAGCTGACGCGTGAGCTGATCCGGGTCGGCGCCGAGGTGACGGCGACGGACAGCTTCGGCAACACGGCGCTGATCATCCTTCCCGAAGAGGACCGTCCTGATATCGTGAAGTTGCTGCTCGATGAGGGAGTGAGTCCGTCGCAGAGCAACCACAACGGACAGACGCCGCTGATGGTGTCGGCATGGCTGGGGCAGCTGCAGACGACGCGGCTGCTGATCGAGGCCGGGGCCGACGTCAATGCTACCGCGCGAAACGGTCAGACCGCCATGATGCGCGCCGCGATGCAGGGTCGTGACGAGATCGTGGAACTGCTGCTCAGCTATGGCGCCGATCCGCAGATCCGCGACCGTGACGGTGAGACCGCCGCGGATCATGCCCGCGACAAAGGGCATCGTCAGCTCGCGCAGCGGCTGGCCGGCGCCCGCGGCGACTGACGCGTGTCGACCCTCAGCCTGATTGTCGCGTTCTGCCTGCTGGGCGGAGTGCTGAGCGCCGGCTGCGCGGGCGCATTTATGCTCGCCCCGCAGCGGTGGCGGAACAGAATCCTTCCTCATCTGCTGAGCTTCGCCGTCGGCACCATGCTTGGTGCCGCCTTCCTCGCTCTGTTGCCCCACGCCATCGCCGATGATCATGTCGACGACATCCATCATCTCGGCTATGCGGTGCTTGGCGGACTGCTGTTCTTCTTCCTGCTGGAGAAGCTGATCCTGTGGCGGCACCATCATCCCTACGATGGGCATGATCATGAGCACGGCTGCGCCGAGGGGCCGGCCGGCTACCTGATCCTGGTCGGGGACGGGCTGCACAACTTCATCGACGGTATCGTCATCGCTGCCGCGTTCCTCACTGATACTCACCTCGGCATCGTCACCGCGCTTGCCGTCGCCGCTCATGAGATTCCCCAGGAGGTCGGGGACTTCGCGGTCCTGCTGGCGAGCGGCTTCAGTCGGGCCCGGGCGCTGACCTTCAATCTGCTGGCGAGCGCGGCGACGGTCGTTGGCGGAGTGATGGCGTATTTCGCTCTGTCTTCGTTGCTCGCCTGGGTTCCGTATGTGCTCGCCGTTGCCGCGGCCAGTTTCATCTATATTGCAGTGGCCGACCTCATTCCCGGGTTGCACAAGCGGGCGCGGCCGGGGGAGGCGCTTCAGCAGCTGATTCTGATCGTGTCAGGCGCGGCGATGATCCACTTCCTGCACGCCGCGGCGCATTGAGGGCTGTCCCGGGGGAAAGCGGATGACGGTTTGGCTGGTGTTGGGGCTGCTTGCGCTGGCAACACTGGTTCTGGTGCCTGAACTGCTGTTGCTGCGCCGGCGCCGCGTCATCGGTCCCTGGGAAGCGCTGGCCTGGACTGCGTTCTGGATCGTTCTCGCGATAACCTTTGGCGTCTGGCTGTACTTCGCCTATGAGGGGGGCTGGTTCGGGCTCGGTACGGCCGCAGAAGCCAAGGTGCCCGACGGGCGCTCCGCGGCGATGCAGTTCTTTGCGGCCTGGCTGGTGCAGAAGTCGCTGAGCGTCGACAACATCGTCGTCATAGCGATGATCCTGGCGTACTTCCGCATTCCCCTCGAGCAGCAGCAGCGGCTGCTGGCCTGGAGCCTGCCGGTGGCCATCGGCATGCGTGGCCTGGCAGTGGCTGGCGGTGTCCTGCTCATTCACGCCGTTCCCTGGACGGCCTATGTCTTCGGCGTGTTTCTGGTATTCACCGCCCTGCGCATGCTCGTGCGTCGCGGCGGCGGCTTGCACGCCGAGAGCCCTCTGATGCGCGTCATGTCGAGTCGCTGGCCGCTTGCCGAGTTCGACGGCGACCGCTTCATCGCGATGCGCGAAGGCCGCCGTGCGCCGACGCCTCTGCTCGCAGCCCTGCTCATGATCGGTTTTGCCAACGCGGTGTTTGCCGTGGATGCGGTGCCGGCCATTCTCGCTATCACGCGCGAGCCCCTGATCGTGCTGGCGGCCATCCTGTTTGCGCTGCTCGGTCTGCACTCACTGTACTTCCTGTTGGCGAGCATCATGGAGCGGCTGTACTACATGAGGCTGGCGCTGGTCGGCGTATTCGTCTACGTCGGTGTGAAGATGATGCTGGTCAACCATGTCGAAATTCCCGCCCAGCTGTCGCTGGTGCTCGTATCCGCCCTGCTGATCGCAGGCGCGGTGGCGTCCGCGCTGTTGCGACCGCCGCCGGGGGGGAGATTCGAATCCCCTTTTGCCGACGAGCTGGAGCAGTTCGTCACGCTGACGGTGAAGAGCACGCGCCGGATCGTGGTGCTGGTCACCGGCTCCACCGTGCTTCTGGTCGGATTGCTTATGATCGTGATGCCGGGACCCGCCATCCTGGTGATTCCCGCCGGGCTCGCCATTCTTGCCACCGAGTTCATCTGGGCGCGGCGCATGTTGACGAAGTTCAAGCATGAGGTGCGCGTGCTGTCCGGGCGCGCATGGCGCATCCTTGATCGTCTGCGGGGCCGCAAGCGGCCCGATCCCGAGTAAAGATGTGTAAAGACGGGCCGGTGACGGCGCGGCCGGTCGTATAATCAAGGCATCTGCTCACGATCCGGAGGGGTTGGTGCGCATTCTGCTGGCCGATGACGACGAAGAGCTCTGCGACATGCTCGGTGCCTACCTGAGGGGCGAGGGCTTCGATGTCGATTGCGCCCACGATGGTGAGGCTGCGCTGACGAGCGCTCTGACAGGGACATATGACCTGATCGTGCTCGACGTGATGATGCCGAAGCGTGATGGCTTCGACGTGCTGCGGCGGCTGCGCCGCGAATCCCTCGTTCCAGTGCTGATGCTGACCGCGCGTGGCGGCGATGTGGACAGCATCCTCGGATTGGAGCTCGGCGCCGACGATTATCTCCCCAAGCCGTGCAATCCCCGGGTTCTGGTCGCCCGAATGCGCGCCGTGCTGCGCCGTGCCGGTATGGAGGCGGACGACGATGGCGGTGATCTGCAGGTTGGTGATCTCGAGCTGCGTCGCGGCGCCCGCCGGGTACGGCGTGCCGGCGAGTTGGTGGAGCTGACCAGCACCGAGTTCAGCGTGCTGGCCGTCCTGCTGCAGGCCGCCGGGCGCGTGGTGAGCAAGGAGGCGCTTTCCGAGCAGGCCCTGGGGCGCAAGCTCACGAGGTACGATCGCAGTCTCGACATGCACATCAGCAATCTGCGGCGCAAGCTTGGTCCCCTGCCGGACGGCGAGGAGCGTATCGAGACGGTGCGCGGCGTCGGCTATCTATACCGTCGCGCGGAAGACTGACGTGTACAGCCTGTTCGGGAAAATCTTTCTCTGGTTCTGGGGCACGATGCTGGTGACGGCAGTCGCGGTTGCATTCACCACGGCTCAGCTCGGCGGAGCGAAGATTCCGCCGATGATCGAGCGTGCCCATGCCCAGTTCGTCGATGCGGCTACCGAGGCGACCGGCGCGCTGGCCAGCGGGGGCATTCGCGGACTCGAACGCTGGCGCGAGGAGCATGGCACGCGGTCGATGCGGCTGTACGTGTTCGATCCGGCGGGCAGGGAATCTCTGGGGCAGACGGTTCCTGCGGAACTGCGGCGTTTTTCGCGGCCTTTCCCCGCCGATCTCACTCCGGGACCGGTGCGGGAGCGGAGGGGGCTGATCGTTCATGCCGTGCCGGTTCCGGGGGAAGGGCTCTATCGTCTGGTCATGGTCTTTCAGCCTCCGCACCCAGTCTGGCATCTGTTCACGCTGCCGGGGCTGCTGGTGGCGCTGCTGCTGAGCGCGCTGGTGTGTTTCGGCCTCGCCCGCCATCTCACATCGCCGCTTCTGCGCCTGCGCGGGGTGGTTCAGGCGCTGGCCGGCGGTGATCTTTCGGTCCGGGTCGGGCCGCCGTTGACGCGTCGAGGTGACGAGATCGGCAGCCTCGGCCGTGATTTCGATCGCATGGCGGAAAGACTGCAGGAGCTGATCGAAAGCCAGCGGCGCCTGTTACGGGATGTGTCCCACGAGCTGCGCTCGCCTTTGGCGCGTCTGCAGGCTGCATTGGGTCTGGCGCGCCAGCGCAGCGGAGCTCAGGCGGCCGAGGAACTGGAGCGCATCGAGCGGGAAGCAGAGCGTCTGGAGGAGCTGATAGGCCAGACTCTGTCCCTGAGTCGCCTGGTTTCGGGCGTGGAAGTGCGCCGCAACGAGGCGGTCGAACTCGTGGCGCTGCTGCGCAACGTGGCGGACGACGCCCGCTTCGAGGCTGCGCAGCGCGGGAGAAAGGTGAGTGAGCGGCTGGATGAGGTGCCGGTCGTGAGGGGCGATCCGGAATTGCTGCACCGGGCGATAGAAAACGTCGTTCGCAATGCAGTCCGCTACACCAGCGAGGGCAGTGCGGTGGAGCTGAGTCTGCGGCGGCTTGGGGCACAGGCGGTGATCTCGGTCCGGGATCACGGCGCCGGGGTGGATGAGCGCGATGTCGAACGTCTGTTCGACCCATTCTTCCGCTCGGGCGAGGCGCGTGATCGCGCGAGCGGCGGCTATGGGCTGGGACTCGCGATCGCGCGGCGGGCAGTGGAGCTGCACGGCGGAGACATCTCGGCTTTCAATGCCCCCGGCGGCGGCTTGCAGGTGGATATGCGCCTGCCTCTCGCGCTCGGCGACGGCGCGCGGAGCAAGGATGATGCGGAGGTGAGATGACTTTTGGCTCGCATACTCTAGAAGTGCTGGCGCGGGTCGGCATTGATCCCGAAGAACTGGTCAGGCGAAAACTGCGGGAATACGAAGAGGCGTGCGAACTCGAGCCGGTGGAAACCGGGGCCGACGGCCGGGTATACCTGCTGGTGCCGCGGGCCGCGCGGGCCTGGCGCGCGCTGCGCGCCGCGGCGACGGCCGATGGGGTGCTGTTGCACATCGTGTCGGCGTTTCGCAGCGTCGAACGCCAGCTCGAGCTGCTGGAGAGGAAGCTGGCCGGCGGGGATACGCTTGCGGACGTCCTGACCGTGCTCGCGCCGCCGGGGTTCAGTGAACATCACACCGGCCGGGCGGTAGACGTCGGGTGTCCCGAAGCTGCGCCGCTGGAGCGCGATTTCGACCGCACGCCGGCATTTCGCTGGCTGCAGTCACGGGCGGGGGAGTTCGGCTTCCGGCTTTCGTATCCCGAAGGCAACTCACTGGGCTATCAGTATGAGCCGTGGCATTGGTGCTACCACGAGGGCGCAGGCACGGTCACCACAGCAGAAGCAGGGGAAGGGAAAACAGATACAGGACCAGAATGATGCCCGCCAGGCGCAGCAGTGTTCCCAGCGGATTGTGCTTCAGCCGGGTCAGGATCGACTCATCCTCTCCCCGGGCTCGCCGTTCCAGACGCTCGGCACGGGCCCGGCTCTGCCGTTCGCGCTGGTAGGCCTCGAGCAGCGCATGCGCGTGTCCGCTGTCTTCGCCCGATTGCAACCAGATGCCTCCTGCGGAAATTCCCCACCTGCCAGGTGGCGTTTCATAGAAATTCACTCCGTGCTGGCGCAGCAATGCCCGAATCTCCTCGGCTTCATCGGGGGGTACGTGACGCAGTGACATCAACAGTCTGGCCATGGGCGGGGCTCCGGTCGTTGGATGCTATTCTAGCCGGAGCCGCGCATCGGCGTAGCGGCTGAGGCCGTCTTTGCGTAACATGTGTGCCATGTCCGCATCGACCGACGAAATTAATCCTCACGCAGTGATCGCGCCCGGCGCGCGACTGGGCAAGAGAAACCGCATTGGTCCGGGCGTCGTCATCGAAGACGATGTCGACATCGGTGACGACAATGTTTTTCTGCCTTACGCCGTGATCAAGACCGGCACCCGCATGGGCAGTGGCAATGCCGTACACGAACACGCCGTGCTCGGTGGGCTGCCGCAGGATCTGAGCTTCAAAGGCCGGGAAACGACGCTCGAAATCGGCGATGGCAACGTATTCCGCGAAGGCGTGACGATCAGCCGCGGCTGCAAGGGTGACGGCCGCACCATCGTCGGGAACCGGAACTATCTCATGGCGGCCTGCCATGCCGGACATGACTGCATCCTCGGCGACGACATCATTATCGCCAACGGCGCGCTGCTCGCCGGGCATGTGGAAGTGGAGGATCGCGCTTTCATATCTGGCTGCGTGGTGATTCATCAATTCTGCCGCATCGGCCGCAGCGCAATGCTCAGCGGTGGCGCACGCATATCGCTGGATGCGCCTCCATTCTTCATCACTGAGGGAAGTCCCGCCTTCGTGCGCGGTCTCAATGTCGTGGGTCTGAAGCGAGCCGGATTCACCTCGGAGGATATCGCCGCGCTGAAGAAGGCGTACAGCACCCTTTTCAGACAGCGCCGGCCCTTGGCTGTGATCATGGACGAACTGGCGCAGTTCGATGATCCCCATGTGCGTCATCTGCACAGTTTCCTCACCCAATCCCGGCGCGGCTTTCATCGCGCCGCACCCTGACGCGGATTACCAGGGAAGCCGCAGCCCAACCGATATCCCGCTCTGGCGATAGTCGTACGCCGAAATATTGGAGTGGTTGACGGTGCGCTCGAACTGCAGCGTCAGCTCCCGGTCGCGAGCGAGTGATCGGTTCAGACGCAGGAAGATCCTGATTCGATCATCCTTGCGCCGGATCGCCGTGCCATCCGGCAATTCGCTGGGGTCGGCATAACGACCGTGCCGGTAGCGCAGACCGGTATCGACGGTGGTTCTGTCGTCCAGTCTGAATCTCACATCACCGCCGAGCTCGTGACGCCGGGGCGAGACACTGGTGAAGAACGGCTCCCGGAGGTCGTTCCGGTCATTGTATTCATAGCGATAGATGGCGCGGGTGCGCGCACTGCCGATCCGCCAGGCGGATTCGAGTTCAAAGGCGCGATGAGAGCCGGCCAGGTAAGCGAATCGCGCGTGCGATTCCCGCACCCATCCTGCTTCTGCCGCCAGACGCAGCCTATGGCGGGGGCGCGGCGAGCGGCTGGCGTCGAACCGCAGCGTGTGCCCGGACGTCAGCCCCGATCCGTCCGCCCGGGTACGTTCGATGCTCAGGTCCGTTTCGATCCGCCACGGGCCGAGATCGCGGCCATGCCGGACATTCAGCCGGAACAGGGCGGAGTCGTACACATGCATATCCTGATACTTGAGCAGCCAGGCGCTGCCATGTAGCGACAGTCCTGCCCGGGCCAGCAGTCGGGGCGCATAGTCGAAGTCACCGTAAAGCTCCAGCCAGGTGTCACCGGTTCCTGATTCGGGCAGCGTTTCGTCATTGGCCCGCAAGGTCACATTGCTGTCATATCCGGTGGCCAGAGACACCAGACCGCCAGGGCGTGGTGCATGATCTTCCGGTGCCATCGTCCGCTCCAACTCCCTGATCAGCTCCTGCAGTGCGGTGCCTGGAGAGGCGGCCTGTGCCCGCGCTAGCCAGTGTGCGGTTCGCCGCCGATCTTCGAGTCGCCAGGCGCTGAGCGCCGCGTTATAAGCGGCGAGGGCGGCGAGCCGCGGGTCGCGGGCAGCGCGGCCAAAGGCGGTGATGGCCTGTTCGTAGGCGGCCATACGATAGTGGATGGCCCCCAGGTTGAAATCGATCGCCGGATCATCGTCTCCGGCGGCCTGCAACCGGTGAAATCCGGCGAGGGCTTCCACGTCCCGCCCGGACTCGAAGGCGGCGACGGCTTCATCGTAGATGGCATCGTGATCTGCGTCGGCGCGGATTTGAGGCGCCATGCCGGAAAGCAGCGCGGCCACCAGGGTCGCGAGCAGGACAGGCCGGGTGCGGGGAAGAAAAACCACGGTATGGCAGACATATAGATCGGGCGTGCGGCCATTATCCGGGCCGCCTCCAATAGCGGTCAATGACGGTAATCGGCGACACTGCCGGCTCCCCGGCGCGCATCCGCTCGTCATGACGGTTATAATGGCCCACGCTCAGGCAGGGTACTGATCAATCAGGAGATCGCAATGATGCATGTGCAGGTCAATACGGACGGGAACGTCCAGGGCAGGGAAGATGTCGCCGAGCGGGTGCGCTCCACAGTCGCGGACGGACTTGCCCGTTTCGCTGACAGGCTGACCCGTGTCGAGGTCTATCTCAGCGATGAGAACAGTGACAAGGGTGGCGCCGACGATAAGCGTTGTCTGATCGAGGCGCGCATCGCCGGGATGGAGCCGATCGTGGCCAGCCATACGGCGGCGGCAGTGCCGGTGGCGATCGATGGCGCTCTGGACAGGCTGCGCCGGGCGTTGGACAGCGCGATCGGCAAGCTCGAGAGCCGCTGATCGATCCGTTCGGCCGCGGAATCCGGGGGTGGGCGTCGGTCGAAACAGATGAGCAGACTGGCCGCCCCCCCAACCGGAGAAGCCGTTGCACCCACGACATCGAATACAGTTTCCACAAGCCGAAGCCAGTGCTCTCGCTCAGGATGAAGTCTATTTCTACCTCGTCGACGAGGGTGGAAAAAAGACCAGAATCCGCTTTCACGATTACGATCACATCTACCGGTATCCCGGTCTTTACGAACAGCTGTTCTATGATCGGCTCCGCTGCGATTCGCCGCGCAAGACTGCCGAAATCCTGAAGTCCGCCGTCGATCAGACTAACGAAACCTTCACTGCCCTGCGGGTGCTCGATTTGGGTGCCGGCAATGGTCTGGTGGGAGAAGCGCTGAAGCGCTACGGTGTTTCACGTCTGGTCGGCGCCGACATCATCCCCGAGGCGCGGGATGCGCTGGAGCGGGATCGTCCCCACGTATATGACGCATACTATGTGACCGATTTCTGCCGCCTGAACGACGACATGCGGGAGGAGTTGAGCTCATGGGAGTTCAACTGCCTGACCACCGTGGCGGCCCTGGGCTTCGGAGACATTCCTCCGCTGGCCTTCATGGAGGCCTTCAATCTGGTCCATCCTCGCGGTTGGATTGCGTTCAACATCAAGGAAACATTCTTTCACGGACTGGACGACAGCGGCTTTTCGAGCATGATCCGGGAAATGATTTTTTCACGTCATATCTCGATCTATCATCTCGAGCGTTATCGTCATCGCCTGTCGATGGAAGGTGAGCCGCTGTACTACTACGCTATCGCGGCAAAGAAGAATGACCATATTCCTCCGGATTTCATTGCCCGCTATCGCTGAAAAAAAGGGGGGCGCAAGGCCCCCCAAGCTCATGCTCGACGCAGAGAGATCAGCGCAGGATGAGATTGCCGTCCTTTCCGATCTTGGGATCGGCATCCGGGGTGTGCATCAGCACGGTGATGGCGCCGCGCATTGCGCCCTTCATCGCGTGATCCACGATCGCGTTGTTGGTCGGGCGGTCGGCGGGTGACACGATGTCGAACGTCACCGCCTCGGCAACACCCATGTTGTAGGTCTGGATGCCGTACAGCACGTTCTTCGGATTACCGTTCAGATAGACCCGCTCCCAGATTCCCGCGATCGGATGGATCGCAGCGGGCTCGTTGATGTTGGCGTTCACGTAGTGGATGCGCACCAGTTCGCCCGGCTTGGCCTGCAGCGCGAGACTGGCATTCGGATCGTGGACCGGATCATAGTGGAAGATCTTTCCGTTGATCAGCGAGTTCGCCCAGCCCTCGTTCTCCATCATGCCGTGATGGTCTTCGGCATCCGGGAAGAACTGCGACTGGATCAGCACGTACTCACGATCCGGCTTCGGATAGTTCGCCGTGTAACCTTCCTTCGGGTCGACAATGATGATGCCGAACATACCGCGGGCGATGTGCTGATGCATCGGGTCCGAACCACAGTGATACATGAATACACCGGGGTACTTGGCCTCGAAGCTGAACTTCTTCGTTTCACCCGGCTTGACCGATGTGAACTCCTGGAGCACGTCCGCTACCGCGGCATGGAAGTCCATGGAGTGCGAGTTCTTGTTGCTTGCGGGGTTGACCAGGGTGAACTCGACGGTGTCGCCTTGCTTGACCCTGACCACTGGACCGGGGATCTCTCCCCCGAAAGTCCAGGCGGGATACATCGTGCCCTTGTTGTCGATGGCGACGTTGGTTTCCTTGGCTTCCATGGTCACCTTGACCGTCGCGGCGAATACCGGAGCGGCGATCACCGATGCGCCGATCACTGCCGCTGCCAGGGTTCTCCGCATAAATTTCCCCCTCATGACTACCTCCTCGTGGTGGTTGATGACAAATGCATGCTTCGTTTTCATCTTCAGCCGGCGCCGTGCTGGCACTGACAGAGTTCGCGCATGAAGTCGACGAGCCGATGGATTTCATCGTCGCTCAGTGCCCCGCCCCAGGGGGGCATCAATACCGACTTGTTGATACTCTGGCCGCCTTCCTTGACGGCCTTGAACAGCAGCTCATCCGAGCGGGCGGACATCGCCGTGGCATCGGTGTGATCGCGGGGCTGAACCGACATATCGCGGATGTTGATGCCCATGCCGTCGCCGTTAACGCCATGGCACTGGGCGCAATAGGTGCGATAGAGATCGGCGCCGCTCTCGTTCGCCTGCGCGGTCGCGAAGGCGGCGGTCAGGGCCAGCATGGTGGCCGCCACACCAGTGTGAATTCGCATCACTCCACCTCCTCGGCTAGTGCCCGCATGTAGTGCACCAGTTTCTGCAGATCGCTATCAGTCAGGCGCCGGTTGGGCATGAAGGAACGGGGATCCCAGGCCTGGGGATCGCGCATGTAGCTGATCATCCAGTCGGGCTGAAGCCGCTTTGCGGCGGTGTAGACCTCGGGTCCGGACAGACCGCCGTATCCGGGCTCGATTTCATGGCAGGCGAGGCAGCCGCGGAACTTGTCGAACATCATCTCGCCCATCGACAGGCCGATGGTTCCTTCCTTGTATTCGCCGGACTTGATCAGTTCGTCTCCGGCGCGCAGGGTCATCAGGGCTGAGGCGACCGCTTCCGCATCGGCGGCGCTGAGCGCCGGGTGATCGCCAAGGCCGCTTTCGTCGATGAGGTCTCCCTCTTCGCTGGTGGTGACGTGATCGGCGTAGAACATCCCCGCGGGCCGGATCCGGGTTGGTTCCTGGAGCCAGCTCTCCAGCCACTCCTGGCGATACTTGTTGCCGGCATAGAAAAGGTCGGGGCCCTTGCGTTCCCGCAACTCCTGGAGCGTGGCCGGCGCCGGACCGTTCAGATCGTGACAACCACTGCAATCACCTTTCAGTATGCTCATGCCGTCCGTCGCTGCCGCTCCGGCAGTGCAGGCGAGCAACACACTGCCGAACGCGACGTTCACGAATTTATTCATGACGATGCTCCCGGACAGGGGCTTCGCGGTTGCGGCGGCGCTCTCCGCGCGTGGACAGCGGTTCGCCAGCGAAGCCCTGGTGGTTGTGCAGGCCGAAGCCAGCCTTCATGGAATCTCCATAGTAGAAATTGGAGTCGTACTTGATGTCCTTCCAGTGATACCAGCTGTCTGGTTCGATTCCGGCGTACTCGATGGTGGTCATGGGACCGCCATGGTGCTCGCCGTTGTTGGTGACGTGAGGGTCGACGTGATCGTGCATCATGAACAGGCCGGGGTTGTCCATTTCGACGATAACGTCGTAGCGCTCGCCGGGGCCGATCATGATGGTGTCGACCCAGTAGGGAGAGGCCAGCTCGCGTCCGTCCTTATGGGTGACCAGCATGTCGTGACCATGCAGGTGCATGGAGTGAATTTCGGAACCGGCGCCGATGAAGCGGATGCGCAGAACATCGCCCTTTTCGACCCGGATCGGCTGGGTGTAGGGGAATGAGCGGCCGTTGGCGGAGAAATAGTTGGGCCTGTCGAGGGGGCCGCCGCCCTGACCGAACTTGTCGGCGTACTGCGAATCCCAGGAGCTGAGCATCATGATCGCTTCTTTCGTGACCCGGCGCTCGAGTTTGCTCGGCTTCTTGGGCTCCACGACCAGGGGGCCCCACATGCCGCGCAATCCGACATGTTCGGCGACATTGACGTGGCAGTGGTACCACAGGGTTCCGACCTTGTCGGCCTTGAAGCGATAGGTGAAGGTTTCGCCGGGCTGGATACCCTGCTGGGTGACGCCGGGAACACCATCATTGCGCCAGTTATTGAGCTGGTAGATGCCGTGCCAGTGGATGGTATGTTCGAGGGAGGTGTTGTTGCTGACATGGACGATGACGTCATCGCCTTCCTTGACGTGGATGAGCGGGGCGGGGACCTGTCCGTTGAAAGCGAAGACCTGGTACTTGAGCCCCGGGGCTACCTCGATCACGCGTTCCTCGATGGTCATTTCGAACTCGCGTTCCGCGGCCAGCGCTGCGGACGAAAGGGTGGCCATTACCGGCAGAGTCAGTGCCGCCGCGTATCGTGCTAGTCTTCTAAGACATCTCATGGTGCCCCTCCTCGATCCGGAAAATCACGTCAAAACAATGCGCTGCAGAGTAATGATGTATTTTTGGCACATGTTTTCGGGCGCAATAAATGTATTTCCGATACATGTTAGGGTATACTCTATTTCCGGGCGGCCATTGTGTCAATAGAATTGTCGGGCGAAAAAATCGGTTAGGATGGCGCGGCAATTCAGTGGAGCGTTTCGAGACGAATGCAACTGACCCTCTATACTGATTATTCCTTGCGGGTGCTCCTCTACCTCGGGGTGCACTCCGACGAGCTAGTGACGATCGGCGAGATCGCCGACGCCTACAAGATATCGCGCAACCATCTGGTCAAGGTGGTGCATCACCTCGCTAGCATGGGGTTCGTGCATACCACGCGTGGCAAGGGTGGCGGTGTTCGCCTGATGCGGCCGCCTGAGGAAATCAGGCTCGGCGAAGTGATCCGATCCACTGAAGGCGGATTCGAGCTCGTCGAGTGCATGAACAGCGCGACCAATACCTGCCCGATCGATCAGCTCTGCGCGCTCAAGGGAGTGGTCCGTGAGGCGCTGAGCGCATTCACTTCCGTATGGGATCGCTACACTCTCGCTGATGTCCTGCGCAACCGGGGGCAGTTGGCGGAGGTGCTCGTTCCGCTGCCGCGGCGACCCTCGGCGTCCTAGCAGCGTCCGGGTTCCGGAGTTCCGCTGGATAGTAATGGACCGGCACCCGCTTGGGGCTCCATTCCGCTCTTGCATGCCGCTGATCAATCCGTGAAGATCGGCGAATGCTTACCTATCGGATTTTTCTGATTGCCGGCGCGCTCGGCGCTGCGCTGGCGGTGGCCGCCGGCGCCTTCGGTGCTCATGCGCTGAAGGGGATGGATCCCGCTTCTCTGTCAGCCTATCGCTTGGCTGTCGATTACCAGTTCTGGCACACCCTCGGCCTGCTGGCCGTCGCCCTGGCCGGCATGCACGCTGGCCCGCGGCGGTCGATCGTGGCGGCCGGTCTGCTGATGCTGACCGGCATTCTGCTCTTTTGCGGCAGCCTGTATGCGATGAGCCTGTTCGGCCTGCGCGCCGGCCTGATCACTCCGCTCGGCGGGCTGGCGTTCATACTCGCTTGGCTCTTTTTCGCCTGGGGAATCGGGCGGGCTGCAGTTCCGCGGAGCTGATCTCATGGGCGAGCGCCTGTTCTGCTACGGAACGCTCGAATTCCCTGAAGTAATGTTGCTGATTGCCGGTCAGCTGCCGCGAATGGAGCCGGCCATGCTGCCGGACTATGAGCGACGTCGCATGCTCGATGGTCCCTGGCCTGGCATCGCGCCGGCGCCGGGCAGGATGGTTCAGGGCGCCAGCGCGGATATCGACGCGGCGACGCTACGTCTGCTCGATCGCTATGAGGGTGACGCATACCGCCGCGTGCTGCTCGACGTGCGTATCAGTTCCGGGCTAGTGCCGGCCTGGGTCTATATGCCTGATGCCCGCCTGGTCACCAGGCATCCGTGGGATCCCGAGTCGTTCGCGCGTGAGCACCTGCGGGAGTATCTTGCGGATATCAGGCGTGAAGTCTTGTCTTTGCCATTTGGGGGTGCGCATGGTTTCAGCACGGGAAGTTGAACGCAAGGCCGGCCTCGACGACATCCGCCAGCATCTGCTCGCCCGTCGGGAAGAGCTGGGGCGCAGGGTTGCAGCCATCGCCGCGGGAGTCGGTCGCGGTCGGCCGCTCGATCCGGATTTCGAGGAGCAGGCTATCGAGCGTCAGAACGAGGAAGTGGTAGATGCGCTCGACTCGGCCGCCCGTTCCGAACTCGCCGGTATCGCGGCGGCGCTGGCGCGGATGGAGCAGGGTGAATACGGTGTCTGCATGCGCTGTGGCACCGATATCCCGCTCGAGCGGCTGCGGGCGGTGCCGTTTACCGACCGCTGTATCGCGTGCGCCGAACAGGCGGGTGATTGAAAGAATTCGGCGCGCTGATCGGTTTCAGGCGTCCGGTGCGACGGGAGGTTCGTTCTGCGTCAGGCGGGTGCCTGGCGGCAATATGGCGTCTTTCATGCGGGCGCTGAGTCCACGGCCTTCCATGCCGAGACGATCCTCGTAGATTGCGCTGAAGTACATGATGTTCTGAACGTAGTTGCGCGTTTCGTAGAACGGGATGGTTTCCGCCCATACATCCGCGTCCATGGTCCGGTCATGCGGCAGCCAAGTGTCCACGCGGCCTGGACCGGCGTTATATGACGCCAGCGCGGTGAGCTGGTGCTCGAAGCGATCGAGCATCCGGCGCAGGTAGGACATTCCCAGGCGCAGGTTCGTCGTCACATCGAGCAGGCGCATCGAGTTTGAAAACGAAATATCGAGCTGGGAGGCAAGGCGCCTGGCGGTTGCGGGCATGAGCTGCATCAGGCCCAGCGCCCCGGCCGGTGACCGCGCATCGGCGGCAAAGGCGCTTTCCTGCCGGACGATGGCGAAGGCCAGGGCGGGATCGATGCCGTTGGCCGCGGCGGCGGCAAGGATCTCGTTGCGGTATGCGAGCGGGAAACGCAAATCCAGATCGTCACGCTCCGGCGTGCGGGCGAGGGTAAGGATGGCCCGATCATGCCAGCCCCACTCATGCGCCAGACGCGCCGCAGCCGTGAGCTCGGTCTCATTCATCTGCCGCGTAGCGTAGTGCCATTCGCGACGGGCTTCGGTGAGGCGATCGAGCAGGTACAGTTCGCGCGCGCGCCGCAGCCCCGCCAGGCCCGCGACCGCCTCTACCGTGTCGCGTTCCACGCTCAGTGGCTGATGACTCAGCCGATAGGGCAGACCAAGCCGGTCGGCTGCCAGGAAGCCGTAATAGTCGCGGGCGCTCGCCAGTTCGAGCAGCAGAGCGCGGGAGCCTGCTAGATCTCCCTGGGCCTCGAGTGCCCGCGCCAGCCAGTAGCGCCAGCGCAACTCGCCTCGCTGCTCATCCGGCAGCCGCGCGATCCCTTCCGCCACTGCGGACCAGTCTCCCGCCTGCAGGG
Source organism: uncultured Chromatiales bacterium (assembly GCA_964581365.1). GTDB lineage: Bacteria > Pseudomonadota > Gammaproteobacteria > SZUA-140 > SZUA-140 > JAITWN01. The sequence continues at coordinate 3,521 of CAZOOF010000001.1, read as the reverse complement.
CGGCGCGAATGCGCCATTCCCGCGCACTCGAATCCGCATGCGCATCGTCCAGTGCGTCCAGTCGCAAGGGGGCGGCAGGATGCCGGCGCAGGGCGAGCGTGGTTGCCAGGTGCGCCTCGAGACTGCGGCGCAGCTCGCTGGCGGTCGGAGAGGCTGGCGCCGACAGGCGGTCCCACATGCGCAGCGCGCGATCGGTGTCGCGTTTCAACAGGCGGCGAAAGGCATGAGCGTACATCTCATGGCCGTCCGCGGATTCCTCTGGCAGATCTTCCCTTTCCAGCAGTTCCGGGCGGGCATGCAGGCGCAACCAAAGGCGCGCGCTGTTCGCCCGATCTTCGTCGAGAAAGCGCACCAGGTAACGGGCCAGCGTGGGCTGGTTGGCGTCGATGGCCAAGCGAAAGCGCTGCCAGGCGAGCTCCGGCGCGATGCCGTCGCGCGCGATCCATGCCTCGAACAGCGGATCACAGGCAGCGGGGAGGGAGCGGGGTGCCAGCCAGACCGATTGAAGATTCTCGAAGGCTTCGCTCTCCTGGCCGATCTCCCTCAGCGCGCTCCGGCGCAGGCACTCCAGTTCCGTGCCGGGCGCCGGGACCGGGCTGTGCTCGGCCAGCGCTTTCCAGTCCCTGCGCTGGGCCAGCGCACGCAGCCATCTTTGCCGCAGGCGATCAGCGTAAGGAGTGCCGGCATGCGCGCTGAAGAAAGCCGCGATATCTTCGGGGGCGAGCGATTTCAGCCGTCGCTCGAGGTCGGCGGCGGCGAGATAGGGCTGGAGCGGATAGCCGTCGAGCTTCGCGTAGAGACGCGCGAAGCCGGTTTCGTCACGGCGCTGCAGCGCCTGCTCTGCTGCCAGAAAGTCGGCGCGCATGCGCCGCAACTCTGGCGCATCCTCGACGTCTGCCCTGGCCGGCGCCGCAAAAACGAGGCAGAGAAGGAGCGAAAGGATCCATGTGAGAGGCATGCCCCTGCACATGAAAGATTCATACCAGTCTGGAGAAAAGCAGCCGGAGATTCCGGCGCGGGTGAGAGAAGGGGCGGTGGCGACAGACATCCAGGCGTTACCGCGGTGCACCGGAGTACACCGCGGCAAGGCAGTGGATCAGGACGCCATGTCCTTGAGGGACTTGAGCGGCTGAACCTTGACGACGTTGCGGGCAGGCTTGGCCTTGAAGACCATCTCCTGGCCGGTGAACGGATTGATGCCCTTGCGCGCCTTGGTGGCGGGCTTGCGGACGACCTTGATCTTGAACAGTCCAGGCATGGTGAATACACGGGCCCCGCCGTTGCGGACGTGGCCTTCGATGACGTTCTTCAGCTCATCGATCACCGCGCTCACCTGCTTCTTGGTCAGTCCGGTGCCTTCGGCTACATGAGCCAGCATTTCGGAGCGGGTGTACGGCTCCTTGATTGCCTTGGGGGCGCGAGCCGTCGCCTTCTTTGCAGTCGCGGCAGTGGAAGCCTTCTTCTTGGTCGTCGTCTTCTTCTTGGTTACCGCCTTCTTTCGTGCAACCATTCTTGTTCTCCTGGCTTATGGTTGTGTGTGTTGGAACCAGCTGTCAGACCTTGAAATCTAGGGTATGCGCAGCATAGCAACGTATTTTTTAATGCGCAATCCATTTTACAGACGGCGTTGGCCCTATATTTACCGGCCTTTCCGCCTCATCCGGCAGGGCGGCACACGAGAGACAGAGCGATGACAAAGGCAGTGGACTACCGGAAGCCTTTTTACCAGCGCCAGGCGCTGCATTTCGAGTGCACGCGCTGCGGCGTCTGCTGTACGGGAGGCGCCGACGAATACGTGTTTCTGGAGCCCGATGATGTGCCGGTGCTGGCCGCCGAGCTCGGGCTGAGCCTGCCTGGATTCCGTCGTCGTTACCTCATGCGTACCGATGAAGGCGATCTGGTATTGCGCATGCGGGACGATGGCGCCTGCGTCCTGCTGGCAGCGGATGGGACGTGTCGCGTGTACCGCGGGCGCCCGCTGCAATGCCGCACGTATCCGTTCTGGCCTGAGCTGGTGGAGACGGCAAAGGCATGGCAGCGCGAATCGCGGCGCTGTGAGGGCATAGGGCAAGGGGCGCGGGTTCCGCTCGAGCTCATCGAGGCCGCGCTGAGGGAGATGGAGCGATGAGCGATCGGAGGGAGGTGCGTTCCTTCATCGTCGATCTGACATTGCCGGCGGAGGAATGCATGCGTTACTACAGTGGCGAGGCGAGCGTGGTGTTCGCGCGCGCACGCGATGGTCGGCTCATCCAGTTTCCTGCTCGCCTCCTGCGCCGCTTCATCGATCGTGACGGCGTACGCGGCACCTTCGAGCTGCGCTGCGACGCCGACAGCAGACTGGTGGCGATGGAGCGGATTGGCGGGAGACGGCCGTGACATCCGCCGCGGTCGAGCGCCTGCTCGCGGTGGTCGCGCGCCTGCGAGATGAGGATGGCTGTCCATGGGATCGCGCGCAGACTCTTGCCTCACTGGCGCCGCGCCTGGTGGAAGAAGCCTACGAAGCGCAGGAAGCCGCGGAAGCGGGGGAGGTCCGCGAACTGTGCGTCGAGCTCGGCGACCTGCTGTTCGTCATGATGCTGTGCGCGCGGATCGCGGATGAGCATGGCAGGTTCGGGTTCGCCGACATTGCTGCCGCTGCGGTCGACAAGCTCGAGCGGCGGCATCCGCAGATCTTCGGTCCTGACACTGATGGCGGAGAGGCGCCCGGCTGGGAGGCGCAGAAGGCGGAGGAGCGGCGCCGACGGGCAGCGGCGGACGGGCGCCGCGAGCCGGGCGCGCTGGAAGGCGTGGCGCGGGGGCTCCCGGCGCTGACGCGATCGGTCCGGCTGCAGGATCGGGCCGCCTGCGTGGGGTTCGATTGGCCGGATCTGCGACCGGTCCTGGACAAGGTGGAGGAGGAGATCGCAGAGCTTCGCGCCGAACTGCAGGCAGGGTTTCCGGAGAGGCTCGAGCATGAGCTGGGTGATATCCTCCTCGCGGTCACCAACGTGGCGCGTCATCTCGATATCGATCCCGAGCGGGCTCTGCGCCGGGCCAACGAGCGCTTCGAATCCCGCTTTGGCCACATGGAGGCGCTGGCCCAAGCGGCCGGGCGGCGCCTGGAGGATTATGCGCTGGAAGAGCAGGAGGTGCTGTGGCAGCGCGCCAAGCGCGCGCTCGACCTGGACGGCGCCGGCTGATCTCCGCCGGCGACGGCTCCGCAATCCAGGCGCGAGCATCGCCTGTATTGACATGAACCCCCTGGCTCCGCACAATAAGCGGCTTGCTTTTGGAGGGGTTCCCGAGCGGTCAAAGGGATCAGACTGTAAATCTGACGGCTCAGCCTTCGGAGGTTCGAATCCTCCCCCCTCCACCAGCCCAGGCCGCGAAGCGGACGACCGGCGCGCTATGAGCCCCGTTGTCCGACGCGTCCGGGCGCCCGGTTTGCGGCGGACGAGGATCGAATTGTTCGTGGTGCTGCGGCGTCCGGGAATCGCAAGACCGGGTTCTTCGGTTTGCGGGTGTAGTTCAATGGTAGAACT